>JAHEEU010000011.1 GCA_024640545.1 Geobacteraceae bacterium | reverse complement strand
CTGAAAATGCACAGCTGTTAGAAACAGTTTATTTTTATCACGGCTTATGCTTTTGTCAATATCAATAGATAATAATTATCCATAAGCGCACAAAAAAAGACCGGCTAGCTTTTCTGACAGGCAGCACAGACCCCGAAGAACTCGACCTGGTGCGAGTCGATGCGGTAGCCGGTCGCCTTGGCGAGCTCGGCGGACATCTGCTCGAGCAGGCGGACTTCGGGGTCGACGATCTTGCTGCATCGGGTGCAGATCAGGTGCGGATGCGGATAGGGTTTGTTGCCATCGTAGCGGTTGCAGCCACCGGTGAAACCGATCTCGAGGATTTCACCGAGTTCCTTGAGCAGGTTCACCGTTTTATAAACCGTCGCCAGGCTGGTCGTGGGAAAATTCACTTTGACTTCGGCATAGACCTGCTCGACGCCAGGGTGATCCTCACTCTGCAGGAGGGTTTTGATGATAGCGATCCGCTGCGGCGTGATCCGGAAATCACGCTGGCGCAGCTTGGCCAGGATTTCATCCAAACGTTTCTGAACAATCATCACGATGACTTGACCCTTTAATGACTCTTTAATGAGAATAGTTCTTTATAGATATTTACAAATTACAGGCGGTCTGTCAAGTCGCCATAAACGGCCACAGCGGCCCGGCACAGGGCGCCACCGCGCCGCCTGTTCCGCTCGTGTGCGGCAAGCTCAACTTGCCTGGGGCCAGCCAATATTGCATAGTGTATGCTATCACTGTCACTGCGATCTGTTGATCCACCCCCTCAAATGAAAGCATACACGCCATGGATACGGCCCCGATTTTCGATGCCTCCGTCTTGTCCGAACGCCCCTGGGAAAACATACAGGCCCTGATCGATGCAGGCGACTCCGTCGAGTTGTTTTCCTACATCGACCAGATGAGCCCGACCGAGACGGCGCGGGCGATCTCGCGGCTCAGCGCAGAAAATCAAGGGCGCCTGTTTCAAATGCTCACCCCATCCGATGCCGCGGAAATCATCGAAGACATTTCCGATGTCCAGGCCGCCGACCTGATCGACGATTTGCCTCCGGAACAGGCCGCGGCCATCCTCGAAGAACTCGACAGTGACCACCTGGTCGACCTGCTCGGCGAAATGGATGAAGAGGATGCCGAGGCGATTCTCGGCCGGATGAACCCGGAAGACGCCGAGGAGGCCAGGCAGTTCATGGCCTACCCTGCCGATACCGCCGGCGGCCTGATGATCTCCGAGTTCCTGAGCTTCCCCGCCGACCGGACCATCGCAGAAGTTCTCAAAGATCTCCAGGAGAACCGCGAGGCCTATGCGGATTATAACGTGCAGTATTTTTACGTCACCGACAACGAGGAACGTCTGATCGGCGTCCTGCGCATGCACGATCTGCTCTTTCCAAAACGCAGCGCGACCCTGGAAAGCATCATGATCCGCAACCCGCTCAAGCTGGCCGTCGAAAGCCGCCTCGACGAGTTGCGGGAATTCTTCGAGGAGCACGAGCTCTTCGGCGTGCCGGTGGTCGACGGAGACGGCTGCATGGTCGGCGTTGTCCTCCCGGAATCTGTCGAAGAGGCGCGCCGGGAGCGAACCGTCAGGCAGTTTCTGGGGTTCAGCGGCATTATCGGCGGCGAGGAGTTCCGGACCATGCCACTGCTTAACCGGTCCGGGCGGCGCCTCTCCTGGTTGAGTCTCAATATCGTGCTCAACATCATTGCCGCCAGCGTCATCGCCCTCTACCAGGACACGCTGGCCGCAGCCATCACCCTGGCGGTGTTTCTGCCGATGGTCAGCGACATGAGCGGCTGCAGCGGCAACCAGGCCGTCGCGGTCAGCATGCGCGAGCTCTCGCTGGGCCTGGTGCGGCCGAACGAGCTGCTGCGGGTCATGAGGAAGGAAGCCGTCCTTGGCATCCTGAACGGGCTGGCCCTGGGGGTTCTGCTCGGCGGCGTGGCTTACCTGTGGAAGGGGAACCCCTTCCTCGGTTTGGTGGTCGGCGGCGCACTGGCGGCGAATACGATCGTCGCCGTGACTCTCGGCGGTCTTTTGCCGCTGATCCTCAAGAGGTACAAGATGGATCCCGCCCTGGTGTCGGCTCCCCTCTTGACCACGGTGACCGACATGTGCGGTTTTTTCTTCGTGCTCAGTTTTGCCAGTGCGATTCTGCCGAGGTTGGCTTAGGGGAATTTCCCGCTCACGGTCTCGTTAGCTTACGACAGACTATACTGGGCAAGGGAAAAGCCCCCGGAGTACGGGGGCTTTTTCTGCAAATGGTTTGCGGACCTGCTCGGTGTTCACAAATCAACCAGCAGTCGCGAGCTCAGGCGCAACCAAGGGCAACGCGGCTATCGTCCGAAGCAGGCTCATCTGCCAGCCCACCAAAGACATCAGCAGAAACCCCACGATATGGTTACCGTGGGGTTTCTGGATGCTATGGCAAATGGTTTTCTATCTCTGCCATGCAAGCCGTGATGCCTGTTTCAACAGAGTGAAACATCCCCGGCAATTGGATCCTGTTATGATCCAAAATAGAGGTTTGGCAGCCACAGGGAAATCTGTGGGAAAAGCATTAAAATAAGGAGGCCAATAATCATCAGGGTCACAAAAGGGATAATGGACTTATAGATATCCACCAAAGTAATTTCTGGCGGAGCCATGGCCTTCATCAGAAACAGGTTGTAGCCAAAAGGTGGCGTCATGTAGGCAATCTGACAGGTGACGGTATAAAGAACGCCATACCAGACTGGGTTGAACCCAAGGGAAATAACGAGCGGGATATACAAAGGAGCGACAATAACAAGCATCGCCGTATCATCCAGAAACATCCCCATGATGATATAGGAAACCTGCATCATGATCAGAACGCCCCATGGACTCAGACCCCATTTGTCAAGAAACAATATTTCAATGGCCTTAACTGCGCCCAGCCCGTCGAATACGGCACCAAAGCAAAGAGCGGCAAGAATAATCCACATGAACATACAGCTGACATACAAGGTGCTGTGAAGAGCGGCATCCAACACCTTCTTGTTCAGGCGCCGTTTGACAATGGCAGCCAGGGTGGCAGCAGCAGCACCCACCGCGGAACTTTCGACCAGGCTGGTGACTCCCATCATAAACAGTCCGGTCACCGAAAAAATAATGATCAGCGGCAAAAGCCCGGCCCCAAGGAGTCGCAATTTCTGACCGGGTTCCATCTGCCGCTCTTCTTTTGCCAAAGGGGGACCCAGGTGGGGCTGAAGCTTGCAGCGCACCAGGACATAGATGAGAAACAACGCCGCCAAAAGCAGGCCAGGGAACACCCCGGCCAACCAGAGCCGCCCAACCGGTTGTCTGGCAATCATTCCGTAAAGCACCAGGACAATACTTGGGGGAACCATGATCCCCAAAGAGCTCCCGGCTTGAATGACGCCACTGACCATCCGCTTGTCGTAACCACGCTTCAGCATTTCAGGCAATGCGATACTGGAGCCAATGGCCATCCCGGCAACGCTCAATCCATTCATTGCAGAGATGGCGACCATCAGGAAGATGGTTCCGACGGCCAACCCCCCGCTGAGCGGGCCCATCCACACATGAAACATTTTGTAGAGGTCGCCGGCAATCCCCGATTCAGAGAGCATATACCCCATGAAGATAAAGAGCGGCAAAGTCAACAGGGGGTACCAGTTCAGAAGCGTGACACTGGAATTGAACGGCATCTCAATGCCGCCGTTCCCCCAGAGGCTAAGAGACGCAACCGTCGCAACAAAACCAACTGCAGCAAAGACCCTTTGGCCGGTCATCAGCATGAGCATTAAACTGCAGAACATCAAAAGGGCGATATATTCGTGGCTCATTCGATAATCTCCCCTTTGATTGCAGATAGATCTTTGAAGAAGGTCGCTATCGCCTGCAACAACATCATGAATATGCCAAATGTCATTATGATTTTTATAGGAGCCATGGGAGGCGCCCAAGACGAATAATTTGTCTGTCCATACTCAAGGGCATATTCAGTGCTCGAGACTCCGCCGTAAAGAAGAATGCACAGGTAAAAAATCATGAAGATGATTGTAATTGAATCCGTAATTGCTCGACGCTTTGGCGACCATTTGGAATAGAAAACATCCATTCTCACATGAGCATCGCTTTGCAATGAATAGGCGCCACCCAGCAGATAATAGGCGGCCATTGTAAATTGGGCCATTTCCATGATCCATTCAAAGTTGGAGCCGGTAAAACCCCTCTGAAGGGAAGAAAGCAGCAGTATCCCCATCATCATAAAAATGAGATACATGGAAAATTTTCCGAGTTTTCGATTAAAAGAATCGACACAACGTACGTATGAAATGATTATTTTAGGCACATCGATACCTTTCCTACTGTGGGAAATTTTAGGAAGGCAATGAGTTGTCCTCCCTAAGGTTGATAGACCCTAGGGAGGACAACTAGCATAAATTGGGTTATTTGATTAAGCGTAGCGGTAAGGGGCGCCGGCTTTTTTCATCGTGTCAGCATATTCTCTGAGGATTTTGACAACCTTGGCGCTTCTGGGGCTCTTTTGAGCAATCTCGTCCCAGAACTTGTGGGCTTCTTCTTCAACCACACTCCACTCATTTTCGGGGATTGTCGTCAGTTCCAGTTTCCCGCCCTTGGTCCGATAGTGCGCCTCGCCCCACCAGTACCAGTAGAGCCTGTGGTAATGCGAACTGTTCATGCAGAGACGGAACAAGGTCTGAAGGCGCTCAGGGAGGGCATCCCACTTGTCTGAATTGGCAAAATACGAGCCCGCCCATGCCCCTGAAATGTTGTTGGTCAGGTAATACTTGGTGACATCAGCCCAGCCGACAGTATAGTCCTCGGTAATCCCCGACCAGGCCAACCCGTCAAGCTCTCCAGTCTGCAAGGCAACCTGAACATCTTCCCAAGGGAGGGTGACCGGTATCACGCCGAACCTCTTAAGGAATTTCCCCCCTGTCGGGAAGGTGAATATTCTGAGGCCTTTGAGATCCGCAACGCTTCTAATTGGATTTTTGGTTGCGAAGTTACATGGGTCCCAGGCTCCGGCCCCCAGCCAGGTAACACCCTTCACTTCCGAGTAGGCCTCTTGCCATATTTCATTGAGGCCATACTTGTGGAATAAGGTCGGGACATCCAGAGAATAGCGGGAGGCAAAGGGGAAATACGCGCCAAAAACCGACACATCTACCGGGGCGGCAATGGAATCGTCATCACTCTGAACAGCGTCAATGGTCCCTTTCTGCATGGCCCTGAACAGCTCACCGGTGGGAACAAGCTGATCCGAATTGTACAATTCTATGACCATTTCACTGCCTGCCACCCGGTTGAAGTCATCAATTGACTGCTTGATGACCTCGGCGGCAAGAGCCGGCCCCGCATAGGTCTGCAGACGCCATTTAATCGTTGTTTTCGAGGCCGCGTGAACAAATGGGGCACCGATAGTTGTCGTTGCGACAGCAGCGGCAGTTCCCACCCCTGCTTTTTTGATAAATTCCCGCCTTCCGATAGCGCTGGTTTCATTTTGCTTTTTCATTCACATGCCTCCTTTTGTTGGGATTATTGAGGGACCGCCCAGGACCAAAACAACATTCGATGAGATTCGTGTTTGCTCCAACCAAACAATTTTTTCAGATCATTGATACGACTTTAAAAAGTCAATCCGGGTATTTTAATCACCTGTATTTATTGCTGTTTCTTTTAGGTTGGGGACACAGAGAGCAATCCATATGTCAAAACAAAATAGCCTGCAGGAGAAAAAAAGTCTTCTCAAGCAAGCTATCAACGCTTCGTCACCCGCCGTTGAGCGACATAATTATTAGATGGCAATATAACATCGTTTGTTTTAATTGCAAAGCAAACTTTGCAGAATTTATTTAATTTTTCACCTTCGTTTCATGCCGAGCGGCAACCCCTCTTGAAAGAATGCCCGTGAGGAATAATCAGGCAGGCAAAAGCCCAGGGCCGACGCAGGTGCCGGGTTGGAACTCCCGGCTACGACTGGACATTGCGGCAATCTGATGCGTGGCGCAGCACACTGCGGGGAGTGAACCCGCTCATTCGATGAAAAACCTGCTTCTCATCCGTGAGAACCTCGCCCTCCCCTGGCAAAGGGATCAGCCTTCGACGGGTTCCGGGCTGATTCGCCGCCGTTAAACCATTTCATCCAGCAATTCAGGCCGGGCGTTTGGAATCACCACTTTATTGACCAGCAAACCCTTTTCGCCGATTTTCTTCGCTCCGGCATCGATGGCGCTGGTGACAGCTGCGACGTCACCTGTCAGCGTACAGAAGGCTTTGCCTCCCAGCGCCATGGCCAACCGCATTTCAATCAGATGAATGTCCGCGGCCTTGCAGGCTTCATCGGCGCCTTCGATCAAGGATGCGACGGAAAAGGCCTCAAGGATTCCAAGAGCTTCCAATCTGGGCGGGGCAACGGTGCCGCTGAGAGCCGGAAAAATATCCGGGTGCACATTCGGGATGACAAAAGTATCGATAACCGCACCCTGGGAGAGCTCCGTTGCCGCAGAGACGGCGGCTTGAATCGACGCAACGTCTCCGCTGATCAGGACCATGTACTTTCCTGCACAGATCGTTCGAGCGAGAATAAGGTCGATGGAGGAGGTTTTAAGCATTGTATCGGTGGCCTGCATTCCGGAAGCGATGCTCGAAAGCTCTATCAAGCCGATTGCCTTCATATGATTTTCTCCTGATTTCTCTGGATCAGTTGGAGACGATAAGAATACCGTGGTTGTTTAGTGCCTCGATTCTTCCGGACAGGGGAGCATGGATGGTCGCCCCCAGGCTGTCACCAGGCAGATCTGCAATCAGATCACCGGCCGTCACCGAACCGCCCTCCTGCACGATCGGCTGCGATGGCCTCCCGGCGTTTTGCTGCAAAGAAATGACGAGTTTGCCAGGTTTGGGGAAACCAGAAGCGAATGGCGCGGGAACCTCGAACCGTTCTATCCGAAGACGTCTCAACAGTCCTTTCGTCGGAATCCGCCGGAAGTCTTTCATGGGGTGGACCTGGGGTTTATGGTCCTGACGATAGTTCTCCCCGGCTTGCTTCATGGTCAACTTTGACTGCTCGCAGGCTTCTCGCGGATAGAGATCTTCCGGACAGGCGTACAGGGTGCAGATTCCACAGGAGCAGCAGTAGCTGGAAAACCTGTTCCAGTAACCTTCGCCGCTGGTCGTGAACCCCAGGGAACGCATCACCTTGTGAGGCTGGATTTCATAGCCAAGAAGATACCGAGGGCAGAATTCCGTGCATGCCGTACACTGGTCGCAGGCGGATTTGCCAATCCGGTTCATTTGCTCTATGGAGCGGTTCTTTCTGGTGACCAGGTAGTGGTCAGCAGGCAGAACAATCAGCCCGGAAAAGGTTTTCGTCACCGTGTCATCGAGATTTGTGCTCATCCCCCCCATCAGCAGCCCGCTCGTAAATAGTGAAAAATCCCGGGCCGTCACTCCCCCGACGAATTCAAGGAGGTCACGATATGGGGTTCCAATCGGCACCCAAAAGGATTTGGGCTCATGGACAAGACCGGCGACAGTAATGAATTTATGAGTGACCGGGATGCCTTGTGCCGCGGCATTGATGTTGAAAAGGGTTTCGACATTACAGACCACGCAGCCGACATCGAGGGGAATCCCGCCAGGAGGGATCAACTGACCGGTCGCCAACTGGACCAGCTCGTACTCATCTCCTGCGGGGTAGAAATCTCCAAGCTCGAGCAGCTGGATATCCGTACCGGCGAGGAGCTTGCGGAAGGCCTGAGCGGCACCGGCATTTTTCTTCTTCAAGCCGACGATGCCACGCTCGGCCCCGGTGGCCTGCATCATCAGCTGTAATCCGTTTAAAATTTCGGCGGCATGGTGCTCCATCAACTCGACATCTTTATGAATCAGAGGCTCGCATTCTGCACCATTGGCAAGCACGCAGCGCACCTGGGATTCCGCCTTGATGTGCGTCGGGAAACCACCCCCGCCTGCACCGACGACCCCTGCCTTTTTGATCAAACCAGCCAATTGATTGCTCATACTTCCATCCTGGGGCAGATTGCGCCCATGAACGCCGATTCCGACGTCTGTAAAAACAGGTCGATCCAGCTAGGGATTTTGCCAATTTGCTGGATAGGTCACATAAACAAAACGCGCGAAGTCGGGGGCGGAAAACCGAATGGCGGTATTCTTGGGTATAAAGACCACATCGCCGGCTTCCCCAACGATCTTTCTCTCACCGATCAGTATTTCTAAACGTCCGCTTATTATGTAATCAATCTCGTCGTAGTTAAGAACCCAGTCAAAGCTGGACTCTCGCATCTCCATCACACCACAGCCAAGCCGGGGGCTCTCCTCGATCGACAAGACATCCTTGAGGGAAACCCGGCATTCGGGATCGCCGGTATCGAACCGCTCGGTCCTGACACTGCCGGTCCTCACCGAGATGACCCCGCTGTGCGGGTCCAGGTGTTTCTCCATCTCCCCGCCAAGGGAGATGGCCTGGTTGGTCACCACTTTCCGAATAATCTCTTGAAGACGGGCGTCATCCATTGAAAACTGTACTCACCTCGACCAGGGTCATACCTTGAGTTTGCGGAGGACCTGCGAAGTAATTTCCGAAACTTGCGAAGCATCCTCGATACCATAATCCTTTTTCAGGATATTTTGAATCGTGGTGCGCAGATCCGGGCGTCCGGAGGCACTCTCTTCCAGTGCGCATTTCGCTTGTGTCTGCGGCTTGCAGCCGTAGACCACCTTGATGCCCTTCTCCTGCAGGTAATCTTTCCCGCTGGGCGAGAGAACCATCGATTGGTCCAGATAGATTTTCTGATCCTCACGACAGATGTAATTATCTGCATTCTGACGGTTGATTAACTTTTTACCCATCATTCACCTCGCATTTCGGGGAGCGCCAAGAGTTGCCGAGTCACCGCCAATCAAGGTTGTTGTTTAACTTCCACCTGGTCGATGATGCCGATAATCGCGGCATCAACAAGTGCATTTGCCACATCCGCATATTGACGAGCGGCACTTCCGGTGGCGACCAGAACCCGCTCCCCGATCCCGGCCCCGACCAGGTCGGCAGCCACGAAGCTTTCATATTGCTTGTCGTCACAGACATCCAGGCGTTTGACGATCATCAATTTGAGTCCTGTCAGCGAGTCGTTCTTTCGCGTCGCCCAGACATTTCCAACTACATCACCGATAATCATGAGGTTCGCCTTTCAAGGAAGTTGATTTTAATTTTACGCTCTTTGGCACAGTCAACCGCAAGCGGGGTCAGCAGCGCTTTGCCGGGAATTTCCAGAACAACGCCTCCCTGCTTGTGGACAGCAAGGACGTCTTTTTCGGTTATCAACATCTGCTCCAGCCTCACCGTATCAAGACGTTTGGAAACCACCGGCAGAAGCCCGAAGGTCTTCAAAATACCCGCGTAGGATTCGTAGAGGCGGAAAAGCTGCTGCGGTGCAGAGTGACGGTATCGTTCATACTCAAACTCAAACACCTCGATCGTCCTGCCCGCCAGAAGAGTGGCCAGGATTTTTCTCTCAACCGGCTCAGAGGCGCGGCCAGTCGCCAGGTTGGCCATCATGTGACAGGACAGGCAGGGCAGAATGATCCGGCGGCCGGCCCAATCGTCGCCATCCTTATCCGAAAAGCAAAGACTTGCGTCGGGCCCCAGGTAATCCACAAGCCGGTCCACCGATGCTGCGGCGCGATGGCCCAGGATCAAGGTGTGCTCTTGAGCCCGGCCAGTCCGGAGTTGACGGACGACCTCAGCCGTTATGATCGCGACCAGTTGATCAATGTTCATATTTTTATGGTTTTCTGCCAAGGGAGTCCCCTTTGTCATTCGCGCAACAGCTGTCCGGTCATATCAGGAGAACCGCCACAGGCATTCCCTTCATCAAAGTCGATATGCATGGCCAGCCGATAATTTTTGTTGACCCTGATGAGGACATTTTCAAAAACGATGGATCGGTCCTGCCCAACCCTGACCCGAACGATATCCTGGTCTTTGACGCTGAAATCCAGGGCGTCCTGAGTATGCATGTGGATATGCCGGCCCGGAACAATCAAGCCATCCTTGAGAGTAACAGCCCCTCGATCGGTAGAGATCTTGATGCCCGGTGTACCGGCACAGTCACCGGACTGGCGGACCGGGGCCGCGATCCCCAAATCCCGCGCGTCGGTCATTGAAACTTCGACCTGGGTCCTGCCCCTGGCCGGGCCGAGGACTGCAACATTTTTCAGGACCCCCTTGGGGCCGACCAGATTCACCCGCTGGTGACAAAGATACTGCCCGGGCTGGGAGAGTTCCCGCTCATTGGTCAGGTCCGCACCGAACAAGGTCTGAACATCCTCGCTGCTGAGGTGGACGTGCCGGGCAGAGAGTTCGACCGGAATCGGTCCCGCTGCTTGCCGGAAAGACCTGACGACCTTGGCCACCAGAGTACTGATGTCCCCATCACTGAATTTGGCATTCCTATCGCTACTCATCTTGAAAGCCCTTAACATCATGACATAAATCACGCTGCTTAAACGATTCAAAGCCCTGACAATGTCTGGCCGCGCCGGGTTTTTCTCCTGACCAAAGGCAGATACAGCCGTGACTTCGACTGCGCGGACCAGGGTGCGTAGTCGATTCAGCAACAGGACGGCGCAACCCATCTCCTTGGCAGGTACCAGGTGACCCATTTCAAAAAACTTTTCAGGATCGTGGGAGATAGCCCGAATTTCTTGTTCCTTTACATGAAGAAACTCCCCGGGTTCAAGCGCCTCTTCCAGGACCTCGGCCCGCATGATTGCCCGGGCTCGTTCAAGTATTTCCTGAAGACCTTCCTGAAGCAGCGAGTCTGTCCAGGAGTCGGCTTCCCTCTGCACGAGCAGGACCTCCGCCTGGAACCTGTCAAGCTGGCCTCGAAACAGGATCCTCGGGTCGTCTTTCCGGACCAGTTGCCCCCCCCGCAGATGGGTCATGTGCTCGGGCTTCTGCTTCACTGACCGTCCCCCCCCGCTGGCTTTCTCTCCAAGGGGGGCACCACGCGCCGGGTTCAGACCCATTGGCGGGGTTCCGGGATTGGCTTCGCAGCGAATCGGAACCTGCCTGTCCTTCAGGAACTGCTTCGCGGCCGGAGTCAGGATCTGCCCCCGATAGATGCGAAAAGAATCAGGAACATCTTTGAGGAATGCTTGCCTCAAGAATGATTCCGTAATGACCTTTTTCGCCATTTACTGCTCTTTGCCAGGCAAGATCATTTCAACCTCGCTGTGAGGCCGGGGAATAACGTGGACGCTGACAAGCTCACCGATTTTTTCGGCAGCTGCCGCACCAGCGTCGGTCGCCGCCTTAACCGCCCCGACGTCACCACGCACCAGAATTGCCACCAGCCCGGAGCCAACCTGGGTCTTGCCAACCAGGGTCACATTGGCGGCTTTCAGCATCGCATCGGCAGCTTCCAACGCGGCGACGAACCCTCTGGTTTCAATCATGCCGAGTGCACTTAACTTGGTCATAGCTTGTTACTCCCCTAGTTCCTGTGAGGTGTTTACAGTCAGAAAATCCACGGTTGCGTCAAAAATACCTGCAGGCCCTCAGCCGTTTTTCTGAGGAAGGAGCATTTCGACTTCATCGTGGGGACGCGGAATGACGTGGACGCTGACCAGTTCGCCAACCTTTTCCGCAGCGGCCGCGCCTGCGTCGGTCGCCGCCTTGACGGCACCGACATCGCCTCGCACCAAAATTGCCACGAGACCACTACCCACCTGGGTTTTACCGATAAGAGTCACGTTGGCAGCCTTGACCATCGCATCGGCAGCTTCCACAGCGGCGACAAACCCTTTGGTTTCAACCATTCCAATTGCACTTAACGTTGCCATCATTTTTCTCCTTTTAGTTTGACGTTGCAGGTTGATTAATCAGCCCATGTACCAAGGGCTAGGCTTCATTGGGGACATAATTCATTTTTTTCAGCTGTGTCAGGACCAGCTTGGTAATCGTTTCAATATCAACATCCTGTTGGGAGTCGCTCGCAGGCTCTTCAAGGCCATAAGCGACGTAGCGGAGAGTGAACAGGTGTTGTACTCCGACATTGTCACTGGTGGAACTTCCGCCGATGTGACCACACCCGAGGGTCATGGAAGGATCAAGACCGGTGCTGAGGCCAACGGCTCCCTGGGTTGAAGGCGTATTGACCAAGACCCTCGATACCGGTTGCGTCAGGCTGAAATGCCGCAGGACCTCCTCATTCTTCGAGTGGATGGCCATGGAATGGCCGAGACCGCCATTCTTAAGCAGCCGGATGCTCAGTTCCGAGGCTTCCTGCCAGCTGGGAACAGTATAGAACCCCATTAAGGCGGTGAGTTTTTCATAAGAGAAGGGATACCCCGGCCCCACGCCCTGCTCTTCGTAAATCAGCAGCCTGGTTCCCGAAGGAACCTCAATCCCCGCCATTTGCGCCAACACCGTAGCGGTTTTGCCGACGATAGCCGGGTTCATTCCGCCACCGGGGCGCTGCATGAGCTTCTTGATTCTGTCAGCGGCCTGGTTTTCCAGAAAGTACCCGCCCTGTTGCACCAACGCCCTTTTGACCTCTTCTGCGATTGCCGCTTCGGTGATGATGGCCTGTTCGGAAGAACAGACCGTACCGTGGTCAAAGGTTTTGCTGCTCATGATGAGGTTCACCGCAGAGCCAATATCGGCACTCTTTTCTATAAATACCGGGACATTGCCTGGCCCCACCCCGAGCGCCGGGGTCCCGGAACTGTAGGCAGCCTTGACCATGTCAGGACCACCGGTCGCCAGAATCAGGTCGGCCTGCTGCATTAACTCGCGGGTCCCTTGAAGGGTTGGCTGGCGAAGCATGCAGATCAAGTCCTCGGCATACCCCAGTTCTTTGAGCAACTGCCGACCGACGGCAACGGTTTTGCCAATGCAGCCGACCGCACTTGGATGGGGGCTGAACACAATGGCGTTGCCCGCCTTCAGGGCAATCAGCATCTTGTAAATTGTGGTAGATGTCGGATTGGTCGAGGGGACAAGGGCCGCTATCACCCCGGCAGGGACCGCTACCTTGACGATTTTCCGCTGGCGATCCTCCCCGACGATGCCGACCGTTTTCTGGTCGCGGATACGCTCGTAAAGTCTTTTCGAAGCTAATAGATTCTTCTGTTTCTTATCATTCGCATTCCCATAGCCCGTTTCGTCGGCAGCCAGTTTGGCCAGGTCCCCGCTCATTTCTTCCATGACTAGGGACAAGGCCTGGACGACGAGATCGACCTGCCCCTGATCTAATTTGGCAAACTCAAGTTGGGCCATTTTTGCCCTGCGGACACAGTCTCTGGCTTCCTGAATCGAGCTCAAATCTTTATCGGCCACAGCTTGACTCCTTTCAATAAACCTTTGGTGCATCGGCAACCGACCGAACTGCTGCCGAGAAAGCTTCGCAGGCCGCCAGGCAGGAAGATTGACTGCCGGTGAGCAAACCGCCGCCAAAATTGGTTTCTGACGGGGGCCCGAAAAAAGTCGTCAGCCTGACATCAGCAGCCTTCATCGCGGCATCCAGGGCGAACACGGCTTCGAGGGGGGGCGCAATCAGGTAAGCAAGCGAAGCCCCCTCCGGCACCTTCGCGACTTTGGAAAGATAGCTTCCCGAGCGTGAAATGCAGTGGGCAAAATAAACGATGGAATCATCGTCGTTGGCGCTCACAAAGGCAGCTTCGTTCTCAATGAAATCGACCGCGCAGCTCAAACCACTGCTCACCTCCGCAGGGGTCGGCCCGCAGACAATGCCGATAAACTCTCCAGCAAGTCTGGTGTTAGCGTTCGCCGCCCCGGCGTAGAGAGACTTGGCATAAACAACCTCGATCTGCGCTTTCTTGGTGGCTTCATCGAGGGCTGTGTAGGCGACGTCATCACTGTCGGCAGTCAACAATCCCAAGCTAGCCTGCCCCTTTTTCAGCTTGAGCTCCTTGCCGATCTGCTCGCTCACCCTGGGGATCATTTTTACGCTCAAAACCTTTGCTCTGACCAAATCACCCTGCATTGTTAATTCCCTTCGTCATCACTTTTTCAGATCCAGGCCGCTGGCTTTCTGTTCAAGCATTTTTTTCACGACATCGGCGATATGCGCGCCGGCTTCGACTGCCGGAGTGCCCCCTTTGTGGATATTGGAAATGACCGTTCTCCGGGCTTCGGGCATGCCGACCGTGGCATGATAGGCCATGTAGCAACTCAGGCTCTCGCCGGTTGCCAGCCCGGGCCGTTCCCCCAGCAGAACCACGGTCACTTCGGGTTGCAGGATTTCCGACACCGCGTCCATCGACGGGACACGGCCGAATCGCAGGAAGAACGGGGTCCCCACCTTGACGTTATGGCCCTCCAGGCCCTGGACCAAAGCCAGGAAGGTGTCCTTGGCGTTGGTCTCGACCGCAGTGGAACTTAACCCGTCCGCGATATAAATCTGCACCGCGGGCTTCTGCTGGCAGTGCTGCTTGATTTTTTCGGCGTTTTCAGAATTCAGCATCCGGCCCAGGTCCGGGCGCGTCAGATACTGGACCTTGTCTTCACACAAGGTTTGCACCTCGAGAATTCCCCACTGCCTGACAAACTCCTCGGACACATCCCTGAACACCGCATCCTGGGCAACCGCATGGTCCGCCCGAAACCGCAGGTAGGCATCGGTCAGATAGCGCGACCCGGTTCTGCCGATACCCACCCGGGCAACGGTTGCGCTCTTGTACTTCAGGTAAGCATCCCGGTTAACGGGGTCGGGGACATGCAGCGTCTGCCGGATATCAAGCGCGGCAAGGTCCCGCATCTCTTCCGGCGGGGCCGGAGGTTCAGGAGCTTTGCCGATCGAAGGAGCGTCCGCAACCCGCATACCTTTCATGACTTCTTCGATAACTTTTTTAATGTCGTCAGTATTCACTTCGACCCCTCTTGTTAGGATCTGAGAAACATCGATGCATCGCCGGCCTGTTTCCCCAGGCGGCCATTTTCCGAGATGCCCATCCGGCCCAACCACTCATCGAAGGCGGGAATCGGCCGTTTGTTAAGCAAGCCCCTCAGGGTTGCCGCCTCATGATACCCAAGACATTGGTAATTCAGCATGATGTCATCGCCCTGGGGAACACAGATCAGGTAATTGCAGCCGGCAACGCCGAGCAGCACGGAGAGATTCTCGATATCGTTTTGATCGGCTTTCATGTGATTGGTATAGCAGGCATCGACCCCCATGGAGATCCCGGACAGTTTGCCCATGAAATGGTCCTCCAGGCCGGCCCGAATCACCTGCTTGTTATCGAAGAGATACTCGGGGCCGATGAACCCGACGACCGTGTTGACAATGAACGGATCGAAGAGCCTGGCAAAACCGTAGCATCGGGCTTCCATTGTGAGCTGGTCGACACCGTGATGGGAGTCGGAGGAAAGTTCCGAGCCCTGCCCGGTTTCAAAGTACATCACATTGGGACCGGCGGCGGTCCCCTCTTTGAGCATCAGGTCCCTCGCCTCGGCCATCAGGGCCGCGTCCAGGCCAAACGCTTTATTGCCTTTTTCACTTCCGGCGATGCTCTGGAAGATCATATCGACCGCAGCGCCGCTGCGGACCGCCTCCATCTGGGTCGTGACATGGGCCAGAACGCAGGTCTGGGTCGGGATTTGAAAGGTCTCTTTGATTTCATGGAACATGTTCATGATATTGCTGACCGAACTGACCGTGTCGATGACCGGGTTGAGCCCGATCACCGCGTCGCCGACACCATAGCTGAGCCCTTCAAAAGTAGAGATTCTGATCCCGTCAAGATCATCGGTCGTGTGATTCGGCTGAAGCCTGAAGGCAAGGACGCCCGGTTCGCCGATCGTGGTATTGCATTTGGCCGTCACATGAATTTTACTGGCGCAGGTTATGAGATCGAGGTTGGACATGAGTTTGGCAACGGCAGCGACCATTTCAGAAGTCAGCCCCCTGGAAATGCGCACGATCTCAGCCTCGGAGGTCCGGAAGTCAAGCAGCCACTCCCGGAATTCGGCAACGGTTTGATTTTTTATTTCACCATAGATTTTTTCATTGACCCCATCCTGATTAAGCCGTGTCACCTCATCAATCTCGTAGGGGATCGCGGGATTGTTCCTCAGGTCGCCCAGGGTCAAATTGCTTAAAACCTCTTTGGCCGCGACCATTTCGATGACCGTCGAGGCCGCAAGCCCGGCTAAACGATCGCCGGATTTCTCCTCATTGGCCTTGGCCATCACCTCGTTCACATCTTTAAACTGATAGGTTTGCCCGGATAATTGTGTTTTTAATCTCATGGCGATCCTTAATCTGTCCGTTAATAATCAAAAACCAGCGTTTTTACGATTACAGGGACGACATTGCCATTCACCAACTCACGACCGATATCGATATAGTCCCCATTTTCCACCTTGATAGAATCTATGCAGATGACATCCTTCTCACGGCCCAGGATTCTTTTGATGGTCTGCCCCAAAACTTTTGCCAGATCTTTTTCAATGACGACAATCAGGGGGCAATTCCTGCACAAGGCATCCTGCATCCCGAAAATAATTTCTGCCGCCAGGATTTCAACTTCTGCAAACCTGATATGTCCCGGTCCACAAAACGCGAGGGCCAACTGCTGTTTTTCTTCATCCAGACTGAACCACTGGATTTTCTTGCGAATGAGCTGCCCCCATTCGGCAAGCGGCAATTTTTCGTCCTCTCCCGACAACTTCAGTACGGGTATGTTTTTGATCGGCAACACCCCCGAAGAGACGGAAATCGTGCTCCCGCTGATGCTTGTCGCGTGCGACCCGGCCCCGACCACCGTCGCCCGGATCGTTTCCGCGGCCCTGAGGACCTTGAGCTGCCGGGGAATCCGTGACAAGGCAATGGCCCGGCCCAGGGCAACCCCGATATCTCCATAAGAGAACCGGTCCTGTTCCGGAGAAGCATAGATGCAATCCGCGACTCCTCCGGAAAAACTGACATAGTCGATCGAATAGTCTCTTCGTAAATCATGATCGGTCACCATGAATGCAAGTTCCTGCGAGACCGGGGACAAGCCCAAGACTTCCTCCAGGAGACCCGCCATGCGGTTCGCCAGCATCTCGATCTGGCCGCCGGACAGCTTCTGCTGTTCGGAAATCGCCAGATTCAGCGACTTTCCCAACCGGCAGATCTTGCTGGACGCATAGCCAACCTCACCCTGAGAGTTATTGAACTGAATCAGGCGTCCGCCTATGTCCAGGCAGGCCGTGTCAATCACCTCGCCGTTTTTAAAGACGGCGATGTTGGTCGTCCCGCCACCAATATCCAGATTAGCGACGACGGCGTTTCGGGCCTTTGACTCCTGCTGCGCATTCGCGCCCTTCCCGGCGATAATGCCCTCCAGGGCGGGCCCTGCGGTCGCCACAACAAACTCGCCGGCCAGTCCGCTCAGGGTCGTCAAAACATGCTCGGCATTCTTCTTCCTGGCCGCCTCGCCAGTAATAATGACCGCCCCGGTATGCACCTCTTCCGGCCTGACCCCGGCTTCCAAATAGTCCTTTTCAATCAGCAGCCGAATAGCATGCCCGTCAATTTCCTGCCGGGACTTGAGCGGCGTCAGGTGAATCGAGCTTCTATAAAGGATCTCTTTGTCAACAATCTCGAACCGCGGAACCGTTATCAGCGAGGCCGTGTTTTCAAGAGTGAGGCGACTGAATACCAGCTGCGTAGTGGTGGTGCCGATATCGATCCCGACGCTTAAAATTGGTTGCTTCACCTAGGCCTCATAAACAAAAAAAACCTGTGTCCGCATAAAAATATGCAGCCCCAGGCTTCAATGCCTTACTCGCGTACATCGTTGCACACGAGAAGTTCTTGGAAACTTATGTACCTACTGCCGTGAACTATATATCGACAGCTTGTCTGTTGGCAAGATTCATCGGGAAGTCAAACAGCACCTTGGTCCCGGTGCAGCTCGATTCCGTAACCAGATTGCCCCGCAACTTCTCAGTCACTATCCGCCGGACGATGTTTAAACCGAGGTTTTCAGTCCCCTCGCTTCGGGTATCGTAGCCGATCCCATCGTCAATAATAGAAATATTGGAGTACATGGACCCTTTGCAAATCTCTATATTGATCTCGCCTGACTCCCTGCCGACAAACGCATACTTCAGGCAGTTCTGGGTCACCTCGTTAACAACCAGGGCGATTGAAGTCGCCATCTCGGAGTCACATAAAAAAGTATCGCCCTTCAGCTTGATCGTGACCCCCTTATTAATCAACAGTCCATGCTTTAGGATATTAGCATGGATTTTTTGAAGAATGGTCATGATATCTACGTCGTCACAACCTTCTTCAGCTAAGATCTCATGGGTTGACGCTATGCTCAGAACCTGGCTGATACTTTCATTAAATGCAATTTTTGCAACTTTGTCGTCGCATCTTCTTGACTGAAGCTTAAGCAAACTAGCTATAGTTTGCAGATTATTCTTCACTCTATGGTGTATTTCACTTATTGCTACTTTTTTTAAGATCAATTCCTTTTCTTTGTTCTTTACATCAGTGACGTCGTTAATCAACATGACGACATTAGACAAGTCATCATTTTTATTCTTTATATATGTATGGTTAATATTGAAAACATAATTTCCGACTCTCAGTTCATTGATACTGACCTGCTTCTTCTGGAGGACTTCTTCGAATTCTACTCCTTGAAAGATCATATTTTTGAAGCTTAGCCCTTCGAGATCCTCCAGATACCCGAGGTTGGTGTAAATTTTTCTTGCCACGGGGTTTGCATAGGTACAGACACCAAGATGGTTGAACATGATGATGCCGTCGGTCACATAATACGGCAAAGTATTGTCACTCGATTTCTGCGCTGCGCCCCTTTCGATCAACTGTTCGGTCGTACTGGTCAATACAGACAACTTTTTCTCGGCCCTCAGGCGTTCTGTCACATCTTTTTCGACAACCAGAGCCCCGATCACCGCCCCATTGGAGTTCTTGATGGGGGACACGCTCTGCCTGACGCTCTTATCCTCCTGGGTCACGCCCCTCATGTCCATGGTAGGCATCCCGACCTCCAGGGTCCGAATGACCGCGGGCTCCTTGCTCCGATGGGCGAACTCCCCAACGACCGACCCCAGGTAAAGCGACTTGCCATTAGAGGGGCGCCCCTGGGCCACGACAATCGCCACATCCGAGTCTCTGGTCCGGCAATCGATGAACACGTCGGACTCCAGCAAATCAGCGATAATATCCAGGCACCCGGAAATTTGCCGGATTTTCTCGACTTCAGAGAGATCGAGATCCGAATGCTCCGAGCAGAGCGCTAAAAGATTTTGGCTGTTATCCATTATTCAGCAAAATTGCCTTCGCAATATCTTTCATCGGGCGGCCCTTATCCATGCTGATCTGCCGAATTTTTTTATAAGCCGCCTCTTCGCAAAGCTTATCCTTGGCCATCAGAAGCCCCTTGGCCCGCTCAATCAGCTTTCTCCCTTCCAGCTCATCCTTGACCTTGCGGATATCCTCCCGCATCCGATCCATTTCCATCCCTTTGGCAATGGCAACCTCGACCATCGGCAGCAGGGACTCCTCGGACACGGGTTTGACAAGATACCCTTCAACTCCGACGGATTTGGCCTGGTCAACAAATTCCTTACCGCTATAAGCGGTCAACAAAAGGATGCTTCCGGCAAGTTTTTCCTCTCTTATGATTTGAGCGGCTTTTAATCCATCAATCAGCGGCATCTTTATATCCAGAAGGACAAGATCGGGCCTGCAGCTGCGGCACAGGTCCACGGCATCGAACCCATCCCCCGCCTCACCCACAACCTCGTAACCCGCCGCAACCAGAATTTCGAAGATGTTCAAACGGGTAATGGGTTCGTCATCCGCGATCAGGATTTTATACTTCATGGCGTTCACTCTCGGAAAGATAGCCTCTCAGCTGATCGATCCCTAAATTTTCAAAAGAACTGGTCCTTAAAATATGTTTCACTCCGGCCCGGCGGAGAAACTCTTCCGCTTTCTCAGGATCGCTGTTTTCCAGGTCAACTTTCGTCACAATCCCGACCACCGCCTTGTTGAACATGTCGGCGAATTTCGGGGGATAAACGCTATTTTTCTTAGTCGAATCCTGGATCAACCCAACGACATCACAACGAAACGAAGAAACCAGCAAGGCCGAATAATATCTTCTGTTTTCAAGGTATTCACCAGGTGAATCGACAAAGTATCCGTCGTATGTCACAGCCTGGGTTTTTTTATAGACAACGTCCTTACCTTGAATAGCCTGAATCAATGTGGTCTTGCCGCTTCCAGTTTTTCCAACAAGCAATATTTTTTTCACAATTTATTCTACGAACGGGTAATTTCCGTCACCGAGAACCTCAAAACCGATTCAAACATGGTCAGCACGTTAGCAACCGCCGACTCTACGCTGGAAACGTCTCCGACCAGCACAAGCGCCCCCCCGAACCTGTCCAGGAAGCCGATATCCACATCCGCCGCCTTGGTTGCAACATCAGCGGCGATAATCACCGCCTCCCCCGGGGTAATCGTTAAAATTCCAATGGCCCCGTGCAATTCTTCCAGGCCCAAGCCCTGGCAAACCGATTTCTGAGGATTGGCGATAAGATGCGCCAGGGTAATCTGCTTGCCCGGCACATACTCTTGAATCATGCGTTGTTTATCGTCAGAGATCACCAGCCCGGCACTTTCTTTTCAACAGGCAATAAATTGTTCATGCCATGATGGAACTGCAAAAATGAGTCACAAACCGAGGCTCCCGGCCTATATTTTAAAGGTTTTTCCTGGCGCCAGAAACAGTAAAAAAAAAGCTTGCAAGAAGTCATATTACCTCTTCGCAAGCACTCATTGCTCAAAATTGCACCTCGTTGCGCAATCCTATGGTCATAATATAACGCCGTTTTCAATAAATGGCAAGCATTATTCAAGCAGACATGGGTCTCCGCTAACGCATCCTCTCACGGCGCCGCAAATTGTTTTACCAAAACTTGCCGAGAGGTTGAATCGTTCCGGGCGAGCCTCCATCATCAAACGGACCGATATTGGCTACTGACCCTGGGAACACCGAAGGGACACTCCGCCTTCCGAAGCGGTTTTTATTCTCTCGTCGCGTTTACTGTACCATTCTTCACAAGGCTAGCCTCCCGGGGTAAATGCTGTGGTAAAATCAATCGACGTGAGCCTTATGAGATTATCAGCACCCTGTTATTTAAGGGGTTGCTGCAAATTGATTTTAAGTGCCCCTAGCTCCGAGTTGAGGCGCACAATGGGAAGTTCCGGTAAACAGACCAGTGGTGGCCATGTTGCTTCTCCGCATAAAATCCATGAGGTCCCGATCCAGATTGGCAACAGAAAACAGAGAAAATTTGCTCAATTCTTACTCTTTCCACATAACCTGCTAATATTAACGAGGATGAAATCCAGTGGCAGTTTCATGAAGCTTTCATATCAAACCATGAGGAGTGTTCAGATGAGAAAAATCGTATTGTTTACCCTGCTGGCAGTCTTGTCCCTGAGCGGTTTTGCCCAAGCCGAAACTTTAAGTATTTTAACCTGGAAGGGTTATGCTCCTCAGGCCCTGGTCGACAAATTTGAGAAAGAAACCGGGATCAAGGTCGAAGTGACCTATTCCAATAACGAGGAGATGATCGCGAAACTCAGGGCAACCCGGGGTGCCGGTTTCGATCTGGCTCAACCGAGCCAAGACCGGATTTCTTCGGTTCAGGAAAAATATGGCATTTATCAGGCGCTGGACTACAGCAAAATTGAGGCCGCCCTGTTTATCCCTTCAATGCTCAAAGCCGTGCAAACGAACACCCTGGTGAAGGGCCAGTCATTTGCCGTGCCTTTTTGCTGGGGGACGTCAGGCTTGATCGTGAATTCGGCAAAAGCCGCCGGTGCCGACAGCTGGAAGGTTCTGCTTGACGAGAAGTATAAAGGCAGAATCAGCTATCGCTTAAAGCGGCCCACCCTGATTGCCATGGGGTTTGCCCTGGGTTATGACCCCTTTGCTCTGTATTCTGACGAAAAAGCCTATCAGGCGATGCTTGATAAAATCAGCGAGACCCTGATTGCGGCCAAACCGCTGGTGAAAAATTACTGGGCCAATGGTGATGCGCTGCTGGAGTCGATGCGTTCTGAAGAGGTCTATGTCGCCATGGCCTGGGATAACGGCGGCTGGAAGTTGCACGAAAATAACAGTTCCATTGATTTTGTTGCTCCAAAAGAGGGCGCGTTGGGTTGGATAGATACCTTTGCCATCCCGTCAAAAGCCAAGAATCTGGATGCCGCTTATAAATGGATCAACTTTATGCTGAAACCGGAAAATGCCGGCTATTTCACCACCATGGAAAAAACCGCCACGGCTTCGCAGGGGGCCAACGCCTTTGTCGATCAACAGGTGCGCAGCAACTTCGAGCGGTCTTTCCCACCGGCCGCGATCGATAATATCAAATGGTATCCACCGGTTCCGGCGCAGTTAGAGGGCATGGAAGGTAAAATTCTCGACAAAGTCAAAGCCGCACAATAAGGTTACTCTGCTGGTTGGTTGTATTCAGGGGTGGTTATAACCACCCCTGTTGTTTTCGGGGAGTTCTATGGACATCGATTTGTCTGTTGCCAATCTGGTCAAAAAATTCGGCAACTTTACTGCCGTTGATCAAGTCACCTTCGACGTTCCGCAGGGATCATTCTTTTCTATTCTCGGCCCGTCCGGGTGCGGAAAGACAACGTTACTGCGAATGGTGGCAGGATTTGAAGAACCAACCTCAGGGACTATCCACATTCGTGGAAAGGATATGGCCGGGGTGTCACCTAACCAGCGCCCGGTAAACCTGGTGTTTCAGCATCTGGCCCTGTTTCCGATGATGAACGTCGCTGAGAATATTGCTTTTGGCCTGAAACGGCGCAAAGTCGCCAGTGCCCAGATAAAAAAACAAATTGACGAAATTCTGGAGCGTGTCGGCTTGCCGGGCTACGCGCAGCAACGCATCGACCAACTCTCCGGAGGCCAGAAACAGCGGGTCGCGATTGCCCGCTGCCTGGTCTTGGAACCGTCTGTTTTATTGCTTGACGAGCCCCTCGGGGCATTGGATTTAAAATTGCGGGAACAGATGAAGGTGGAGTTGAAAAAACTCCAGTCCAAGGTTGGGACAACTTTTGTCTATATCACCCATGATCAATCTGAGGCGCTGGTAATGTCCGACCGGGTCGCCGTGATGAATATGGGCCGTTATGAGCAGATCGGCACCCCTCAGGAGCTTTACAACCAGCCGTTGACTCCCTTTGTTGCCCAGTTTGTCGGGGACAACAACCTCTGGTCTGGTGAGGTTGTCGAGCAGTCCGGAAACAACATTGTGATGAAGACTGAAGAGGGTTTCGTGTTTCGTACGGCCATCCAGGGTCCCATCTCGGTTGGCCAGCATGCCAACCTCTATTTGCGCCCCGAAACCATGCGTATCCTGCCAACAGAAAAGGAGGCGCTTAACTGCTTCAACGTCGTGGTTAAGGCGATTCTTTTTGATGGCGCCAACAGCCGCCTGTTGACCGTGACTCCCGGTGGCCAGGAACTCCTGGTGGCACTGCCTCAGAACCGCAGCTTCGATCATATCAAGCCGGGTCAGGCGATTGAAGTCGGCTGGCATCCGGATGCTGCTGTCTGCTTTAAAGCGGAGGCGTAGCCATGGCCGTCCCTCGATCGTCTAAAATGGTCTTCTGGATGTTCCTTGCCCCGGTGCTCTGCTGGTTGCTGCTGCTGATTGTCCTGCCGCATATTGATCTCCTGGTCATGAGTTTTTCCGGAGAGAATGATTTGGGCAAATCAACCTGGACCCTCCAGAATTACCGCAATTTTTTCACTGAACCGATCTACTGGAACACCTTTCTTCGCACGGCAGTTTTTTCGATCATCACCACACTGATCACTTTCCTGCTTGCCATGCCGGTTGCCTTTTACATTGTTAAAGTTGTCAGGCCCCGGCTTCAGGGGGCGATGCTGATGATGCTTCTGCTGCCTTTCTGGGTCAGTGAACTGGTGCGGGTGTATGGCTGGATGATCCTGCTGCGCGAGTCGGGCGTGATCAACCATTTTCTGGTCAAGTTCGGTTTACTCGAGCGGCCGATAGAGATGCTTTACAATGATGCAACCATGATCATGGGCCTGGTTTATACATCGATGCTGTTCATGGTTGTCCCGCTGATCTCTGCCATGGAAAGCCTTGATGACAGCCTGGTTGAGGCTGCCTATGATCTGGGGAGCAGCAAAACGGTGATCTGGTGGAAAATTATTCTGCCACACTGCAAGCCGGGGATCACCTCTGGCTCAATCGTTGTTTTCATGCTGGTCCTTGGGAACTATCTAACCCCTAACCTGATGGGGGGGAAAAATTCGCTCTGGTTCACCGAACAGATCTACAATCAGTTTATTGCCAGCTTTAACTGGAACCAGGGGGCGGCGTTTGGTTTTCTGCTATTGCTGCTCAGCTCGCTGATCATCTGGATCGGACTCAAATTGTCGCGCCAGAAGCTTGGGGAGGTTGCCTCATGATCCGATCTCTCCCAAACTCGAAAGGCTACAGAATCTCTTACGGACTTTTTATCAGCGGCTATTTTATTTTCCTGTTTGCGCCGCTTTTGGTGACCTGTGTTCTGGCATTTAATAATTCCGATTTCCCTTCTCTGCCCTGGTATGGATTCAGTCTTGACTGGTTTACTTCCTCCGGGCCTGAGCGCTTTGGGATTTTTCATGACAGCCAGAATCTCAGGGCAATCTGGACCAGTTTTCAGACAGCATTCTGGGTCGCAATTTTCAGTACCCTTGTTGGAACCTGCGCCGCTTTTCTCTTTGAGCAGGAGAAGTTTCCTGGCAAGGGAGTACTCTATTTTCTGATGCTCGCACCGTTAGTCATCCCCGGCGTCATCTTAGGAATTTCACTACTCCTGGCCGCAAATAGTGCAGGGACTTTCGTCGAAAACAACTTTGGCATCGATGTCCCCCTGTTTCGACCCAGTTTCTGGCTGGTGGTGGCCGGACAGTTCTCCTTTATTGCCACCTTTGTCGCCCTGGTGGTCTCCGCACGCTTGCGTAAGTTCGATCGGACGCTGGAAGAAGCGGCGATGAACCTTGGCGCCACTCGACTGGAAGTGATCTGGCACATCACCCTGAAATTCCTGAGACCGGCACTTATCGGTTCCGGAGCCGTGGCTTTTCTGATGAGCTTTGAGAACTTCAATACCACCCTGTTTCTGGTTGGCTCGGAACCGACCCTGCCGATTAATCTTTATTTACAGGTACGTGATGGCAGCACCCCCGTGATCAATGCAATATCTTTGCTATTGATTGTCGGAACCTCAATTCTCGCGCTGGTCAATCTTTATTTCAGCAAGGCAAAACAATGAAGGGTTTTTGAAGGGCTCCAGGAGGTGACAGCATGACCGCCAGATTGAAAATGACTTGTCTCGGGCTGTTCTCCCTGCTGATCCTCGGCAGCGGCTGCGTTGCGACATCGCGACACTTTGTCGGCAACACCACGTCACCGGCGCAGCCGATCATTGCCCTGCAGCCGGGAGGTCCGCATGCAGACTCCTGGCAGACCTTTGACATCAAGCTCGATTATCAATACCAGCAGGACGGCGATATGTTCGAAATCTCCGGTGTCGCGGTACTCAGCTCCCATTATGAGATCATGTATGCCCGTCTGCGCGACCTCAAGGTTTACCTCTTCTTCCTCGATAAAGATTCACGGGTTCTGCAAGCAGAAATGCTGGACCGGTCCTTGACGATCCAGCTCGACGAAAGACTGCAGTTTACCCGGTTTTACAAGGTGCCCCCGGGAACGGCCAGCATCACCTTCGGATACGACGGCACCGTGAGAGGCGAAAACGAAGGCCGCGCGATGATGATGATGGAGAACACCAGGAGCTTCTATCTGCTGCCCCTGGGGAAGTGATCGGTCGCTTTGCCGATCCGCCGATTCCAAATTGTAAACAAACCCTGATGATTCCGCGACCAACATCAGAAAAGCCCGGCTTCATAGCCGGGCTTTTCATTTGGTGCAGATGGCACCCATCTAACTCATTGTTCATCTATCTGTTTTTATTCGGGGACACGCAAAAGGGACACTCTTTTTTGAGCGTCCCCAGCTCCTACTGCTGAAATTTATCCAGGGGCACCTGCATCGCCAGCATGCCGAAAGAGGTCACCGCCAGCAGGGCCAGGAAAGCCAGCCCCATGCCGATCCGCTTGCCTGGCGACACCGCATAGTAACGGGCCTTCTCGGCGGCCGGGCGTTTCGACGCGCCATAGATCTGCACGCTGCCCATGATGATGATCAAGGCAATAATCGGTGACCAGGTCAGGTAAAAGAGACCGACCGCTCCGATCAGGCCGAGGATCCATAACTTGGGGCTGATCACGCCGATAATCCGCCCGCCGTCGAGGGGGGAGATCGGCAGCAGATTGAAGAGGTTCAGCAAGAAGCCGGTGGTCGCCAGGGCATACCAGAAGGGGTTGCCGGTCACCACGCCCGCTCCGGCACAGCCGATGGCCCCCAGAGTGCCGAGCAAAGGGCCGCCATAGGCCATCAGCGCCTCGGCATAAGCATCTTTGGGCATCTGCTTCATACCTATAAAGGCCCCCATGAAGGGGATAAACATCGGCGCCGATGCCTTGATGCCCATCATCCGCAGGGCCACCACATGCCCCATTTCGTGAATAAACAGCAAGGCGACAAAACCGACCGCGAAAGGCCACCCCCAGAACATGGCGTAGGCCCAGATGCTGACCAGCATGGTGATGAAGGTTTTGAACTTGCCGACCTGCAGGATCACCGCGAGGTATTTGAATTTGCCAAAAAGGAAAAAAAGCAGCAGGCCGATGGGTCCGAACTTGCTCAGCCAACCCTTTTTCGCCGCTGGCGGAGGTGGCATCGGCGCAAAGGTAAATTGAGCATCATCTGTAGAATCTGACGGTAGATCACGAGGATCTAACTTTGGGTCAGTCATTGATATATCCATATCCAGGGACGAAGTAGTCCAGCAATGCGGCGACAAGGGCGGCGGCATTAGAACCAGGCTTTATGTCTCACGACTGCAAACAGGAATCAAGCACCAAAGGGGGACACTCAAAAGGGACCCTTGAAATCAAGTGCCCCTGGTAATAGAGAACGGCCCAATTCTGAATTCTGTCCATGCCCTCGTTTTCAATCTCCGGCCCAGAAATCCTCGATTTGGTCCATCTCTTCCTCGCTGAATCCAAAGTAATGAGCGATCTCGTGCCAGAGGGTCTCGCGGATCACCTGGTGCAGGGGCAGCCCGCAGCTCTTGGCCTCCGCCTCGATCGCCCGCTGGTAAAGGGTGATCAGCTCGGGGCCGAAATCAATCTGGTCATGACTCCGCTCGCTCAGCGGAGTGCCGCTGAAAAAACCGAGCAGTTCTTCGGGCTGCTCGAAGCCGAGCTGATCCAGCAGTTCAGTGTCGGCCGACTCCTCGACGATAAAGACCAGGTTGTGCAGCCGCCCGGCGTATTCGTCGGGCAAGGTCGCAAGCACCTGTTCAACCAGCTGCTCAAATTCTGTCCGCTGCATCGTCTCTCCCGTCATCCAGGGCCAACGGTCGTTCGAGCTGTTTTCAGCCGTTGGGTCTCAAATGCCCATGAGTCAAGCCTGATCTCAGACACGTTTTCTGATTATTTTAAAGTTCTTATGCTCTTGCCAACCGCGACCCAATCAACAGTTTCGATATCAGGGGACATAATACCAATTCTAATCTTAGTCGTCGACCTGGTTGCTTCACCCGTAGTGCCCTCCCCAACATAACTTCGAGTCGCAACACAAACCGATCGTCTCCAGCCGGTCGACCAGTCTTGGTCTTTTTACGCAGGTTGCGTTCAGTTTCTTCATCACTCGTCAGAAGGAAACGGGCCCAGTCATCAACCATCGTAGACAACTTATCCTCGCGAATCAAATGTCCCTCGGGACACTCCCCGGGGAGTGTCCCAAAGCTAGCATCACATTCGGCTACGACGGCGTCGTGAGAGGCGAAAACGAAGGCCGCGCGATGATGATGGAGAACAGCAGGAGTTTCTATCTGCTGCCCCTGGGGAAGTGATCGGTCGCTTTGCCGGGCCCTCGATTCAAGGACCTGACTTCGGGCGCCCGGCCACGACCCGGCATGGCAGGCCGGTCAGCGCTTATGAAGCGTAACGGGTCGGTACGGGCGGTAATGGGATGAGGATAGCCGGGCACAAAGACGTGGTAAGCGTGGCATGATACTCCCTCCATTTATAACAATTCACAAAATAACAACAGGGGACTGGTTATAAAATCTGTCACCCGACAGCAACCGGCCTAACATTAGAATTGGTATTATGTCCCCCGATTTCCTGATCTTCATATATTGCCTCGTAAGCCCTCATCTTGCCCCGGGCGTAAGAGCCGTGCGACAATTACCTCATGAAAGCAGATGCCCCCAAACAACCGACCGACATCTTCCTGGCCACGCTGAATTTCGATAACGCCTTCGTCCGTGAGCTGCCCGCCGACCCGGACCGCAGCAATCGCGTGCGCCAGGTGCACCGCGCCTGTTACTCGCGCGTCCAGCCGACGCCGGTGGCCGCGCCTCAACTGGTCGCCTATGCCGCAGAGGTTGCCGAGCTGCTCGACTTGCATCCTGCGAGCTGCGCAGGAGAGGAGTTCGCACAGGTTTTTGTCGGCAACCACCTGCTGCCCGGCATGGATCCCTACGCCTGCTGCTACGGCGGTCACCAGTTCGGCAACTGGGCCGGACAGCTGGGTGATGGGCGGGCGATCAACCTGGGGGAGATCATCAACCAGCGCGGACAACGCTGGGCGCTGCAGCTCAAAGGTGCGGGGCTCACGCCCTATTCCCGCCGTGGCGACGGCCTGGCGGTGCTGCGCTCCTCGGTGCGCGAATTTCTCTGTAGCGAAGCAATGTACCACCTCGGCGTACCGACCACCCGCGCCTTGAGCCTGCTGCTCACCGGCGAGCAGGTCACCCGCGACATGTTCTACGACGGCCATCCGAAACAGGAGCCGGGCGCCGTGGTCTGTCGGGTCGCGCCCTCCTTCACCCGTTTCGGCAGCTTTCAAATTTTCAGCTCACGCAACGAAATCGAGCCATTACGCCAGCTGCTCGACTACACCATCCGCACAGACTTCCCCCACCTGGGCGCGCCCTCGGTGGCCGTTTACCTGCAGTGGTTCGAAGAGCTCTGCCGCAGCACCGCCACGATGATCGTGCACTGGATGCGCATCGGCTTTGTCCACGGCGTGATGAACACCGACAACATGTCGGTCCTCGGCCTGACCATCGACTATGGCCCTTACGGCTGGATCGATGACTACAATCCCGACTGGACGCCCAACACCACCGACGCCGCCGGCGGCCGCTACCGTTTCGGCAATCAGCCCCAGATTGCCCTCTGGAACCTCGCCCAGCTGGCCAACGCCATCTATCCGCTGATCGAGCAGACAGAACCGCTGGAAGCGGCGCTGCAAATTTATGGGGGCTGTTACAAGCAGGGCTGGCAGGCGATGATGGCGCAAAAACTCGGGCTGAAATGCTTCGAGGCGGATACTGATCTGCCCTTGACGGCCGAGCTGGAAAATGTGCTGCAGCTGGTGGAAACCGACATGACGATTTTCTACCGCAAGTTGGCTGAGCTGACACCGGCAGGAGACCAGGATGATGCGAGTTTACTCGCTCCGCTGCGCGAGGCTTACTACCAACCGGAGGCCATGACCGGAGACAACCAACGGCAAATCGCTGCCTGGCTGCGCAGCTACCTGCAGCGGGTCGCAAAAGACGGGCTCGAGAGAGAGGTACGCCGGCAGCGCATGCATGCGGCTAATCCCAAGTACGTGCTGCGCAACTACCTGGCGCAAATGGCGATCGACAAGGCCGAGGCGGGCGATCACAGCCTGGTCAATGAGCTGCTTCAGGTGATGCGGCAACCCTATGCGGAACAGCCTGAATACGAAGAGTTTGCCGGTAAGCGGCCGGAATGGGCGCGCCACCGGGCGGGATGTTCGATGCTCTCCTGCAGTTCCTAGTTAAGCGTGACAGGACGTTCAAAACTGACAACCACTGAGAATCATAATCGGGGACACTCAAATTTGAGTGTCCCTTTTGAGTGTCCCCGTTCCAATTCACTTGAGCACTAATTCCCCCTGCCCGGCAGTAAGATCGGTAAACATCTTTTCAAATGCAGGCAGTTTCTCCTGCGGCAAGCGGAGTTCAAGGCTCACCTTGTCGGCGTAGTTACTCACAAGCTCCTCGGCCTCGAAGTCAGTGAACCGCCGCTGCAGGGGCGTTAAAAGGTTGTAGTCGAAGCTGATGGTCAAGTATGCCCAGTCAATACGCTGGGTGCGCGGAAGCTTCTCGAGCGCCGTCTGAACCGCCGCAGTGTAGGCCCTGACCATACCACCCTTGCCGAGCTTGATCCCGCCAAAGTAGCGAGTGACCACAACCGCTGTGTCACCGAGGCCGCTGTGCTGCAGGGTCGTCAACATCGGCTTGCCGGCCACCCCGTGCGGTTCGCCATCGTCGCTCAAGCCGATCCGGTCGCTGCTGCCCGGCGGGCCGACCAGGTAAGCCCAACAGTTGTGGTTGGCGTCGGGGAATTCCGCTTTGAGTTCGGCGACAAACGCCTGCGCTGCTTCCGGCGAGGTCACTTCCTGCACGGTGGTGATAAAACGGCTGCGCTCAACCTCGATTTCGGAGCGGAAACGCTGCGCCGGAATTGGGTAGCGAGAGGACTGGTTGGACATGGATGTTCTCCGTCAGTTGGTCAGGAGATAAGGATTGCAGGTTTGGGGTGGGATGGCAACTGGACGTTGATGAGAATGGGGATTATATCCCAATTAAGTGGGGTGTCCCCCGATTCTTGACGCCTTCGTAAACTCCGGCAGCTACGGCGGGCAGCCTTCGAAAAAACAACAAGGCTTCGGCTAGCGATGGCTCGCCAGCCGAAGCCTGGGCGAAGGCTGGTGGAGGTGGCGGGAATCGAACCCGCGTCCGAAAATCTTTCACGTCAGGCGTCTACATGCTTAGTTCATGTTTTGCTTAACCCGTAAGAGCTCCCACGAACAGGATCTCT
>JAHEEU010000126.1 GCA_024640545.1 Geobacteraceae bacterium | reverse complement strand
GGGCGCCCGGATTCTGCTTGATGACGGTCTGCTCGAGCTGCTGGTCGAAAAAGTCACCGGCGACGAAGTGCATTGCCGGGTGGTGGTCGGGGGCGAACTGAAGAACCGCAAGGGGATGAACCTGCCGGGTGTCGCGGTCTCTGCCCCGGCGCTGACCGACAAGGACCTGGCGGACCTGGAGTTCTGCGTGGCCCAGGAGCTCGATTATCTCGCGCTTTCCTTTGTCCGTTCCGCTGCAGACGTGATCCAGCTCAAGGATCTGCTGTACCAGCGCCAGGCCACTATCAAGGTCATCGCCAAGATCGAAAAGCCACAGGCGGTCGAGGCTTTCACCGAGATTCTCGAGGTTGCCGACGGCATCATGGTGGCGCGCGGCGACCTCGGTGTGGAGATGAACCCGGAAAAAGTGCCTTTGATCCAGAAGCACATCATCCGTCAGTGCAACCTGGCGGGCAAGCCGGTTATCACGGCGACCCAGATGCTGGAGAGCATGGTCCACAGTCCGCGTCCGACCCGAGCCGAGACTTCGGATGTGGCCAACGCCATCCTTGACGGCACCGATGCGGTCATGCTCTCGGCGGAAACCGCCTCAGGAAAATATCCCTGCGAGGCCGTGGCGATGATGATGCGGGTCGCCGAGGATGTTGAAGGGGACCCGCAGCTCAAAGAACGCACATTCCCTCAGCTCAGCACCCAGAGTGGGTACCGTACTCTGCCGGAAGCGATCGGCCAGGCGGCCTGCCGGGTGGCTGAGAGCGTCAACGCTGCGGCCATTCTGGCGTTTACCCAGACCGGCAGCACCGCGGCCCTGGTCGCCAAGTACCGGCCGGCGGTGCCGGTCTATGCCGTAACGCCGTCCCAGGCCGTGCGGCGGCGCATGGCGCTCTATGCCGGGGTCCGCTCGATCCGGGTCGATATCGAGGGGGACACGGAGGCCCAGATTCGCTCGGTGGATGCTGCGGTGATCGAGGCCGGCGTGCTGCACAAGGGCGATGTCGTGGTCATCACCATGGGCAGTCCGGTCTCCGATCCTGGTACCACCAATTTGCTGAAGATTCACCGGCTTGGGGTCGGGCCGTATTTCGAGGTCCCCGATCCACGGATCGAGAGACGAGGCAAAGCATGAAGAAGAAAGCCGTTGTCCTCTATAGCGGCGGACTGGATTCGACGACCTGCATGGCGATTGCCCGGGCTGATGGCTTCGAGGCCTATGCCATGAGTTTTGCCTATGGCCAGCGCCACTCCGTAGAACTGGAGAAGGCTCGCGAATATGCAGCCAAGATCGGCGCGGCCAGCCATCAGGTGGTGCAGATCGATCTGCGTCAGTTCGGCGGCAGCGCCCTGACGGCGGCACTGGATGTGCCGAAGGACCAGGCCGCGAACGACAGTATTCCGATCACCTATGTCCCGGCGCGCAACACGATTTTTCTGAGCTTCGCCCTGGGCTGGGCGGAGGTCCTCGGTGCCTTTGACATTTTCATCGGGGTCAATGCGCTCGACTACTCCGGTTACCCCGACTGCCGACCGGAGTTCATCAGCGCCTTCGAAAACATGGCCAATTTAGCCACCCGGGCCGGGGTCGAGGGGGATCGTCCCTACACGATCCACTCGCCGCTGATCCAACTCAGCAAGGCAGAAATCATTCGCACCGGCCTGGACCTGGGCGTCGACTACCGCCTGACGCACTCCTGTTACGACCCGACCGTGGCGGGAATCTCCTGCGGCCGCTGCGATTCCTGCCGCCTGCGCCTGAAAGGGTTCCGCGAGGCCGGGGTTGAGGATCCGATCGAATACGTAACGCGAGGCGCGCAGTGAGCGGCGCGACAAACCAAACGGCAACCAGGCAAACACCATGACAAAGATAAACAACGAGACTTCGCACCCTGCGGCCAGCGGCCAGCGTCCCGCCGCCGGCAAAGCCGGCGGCATGCCCGATATGCAGAAATCCCGAGATGACCGCAAGATCGCCATCGACAAAGTTGGCGTCAAGGATATCAGCTACCCGATCGTGGTTCTTGACAAGAACAAGGAGCAGCAGCAGACGGTGGCACGTATCAACATGTACGTCGACCTGCCCCACCATTTCAAGGGCACGCACATGAGCCGCTTCATCGAGATTCTCAACCAGTATCATGGCCAGGTCAGCGTTGAGCGAATGAACACCATGCTGCGCGACATGAAGGAGCACCTCGAGGCCAGCTGCGCTCACCTGGAGCTGGAATTCCCCTATTTCATCGAGAAGCAGGCCCCGATCTCCGGGGCGCGCAGCCTGATGGAGTACCAGTGCCGCATGCAGGGGAGCCTCGGCAAGGACTACGACTTTGTCCTCGGCGTCACCGTCCCGATGACCTCGCTCTGTCCCTGTTCAAAAGAGATCAGTGCCCGGGGCGCCCACAACCAGCGCAGTGCGGTGAAGGTTGAGATCCGCTATACCGATCATGTCTGGCTCGAGGACCTGATCGCCTGGGTCGAGGAATGCGGCAGTGCGCCGGTGTTCGCCCTGCTCAAGCGCGAGGATGAAAAGGCCCTGACCGAGCAGGCCTACGATAACCCGATGTTCGTCGAGGATGTGGTGCGGGCAGTGACCCAGCGGCTGCTCAAGGTTCCCGAGGTGACCTGGTTCCGGGTCGCCTGCGAAAATTTCGAATCGATTCACAACCATTCCGCCTACGCCATGGTGGAACGCGCGGCTGCGGGCGATCGTGGATAACCCTGTTGACAAGGTGGATAACTCGTTAAACCGCCATATTTTTAGTCATAAAGGGGCCGTTGTCGGTCTGTTTGCCAAACAACCGGTCCCCGGCCAGGTCAAGACCCGCCTGACCCCGCCGCTGACGGCCGAACAGGCTTGCCGGCTCTATGATACCGTGCTGCAGGAAACGGCCGCGCGGTTGCGCACCGCCGGGTTGCCGCTGGTGATCTGTTATGCCGGACAACGGGACTGGTTCCGCACCACATTCCCCGATCTGCCGTTGCTCGTCCAGTCCGGGGAGGGGCTCGGTGCCCGCATGGCGCATGCGGTCAAGGCGTTATTTGCCGCTGGCGCCGGGCCAGTTCTGCTGGTGGGCTCCGACAGCCCGGACCTGCCCATTCCCCTGCTCAGGGAGGCTGTGGAGCAACTGCAAACCCACGATGTCACCGTGACCCCATGCCATGACGGCGGCTATGCTCTGGTCGGCATGCGCCGGCCGATGACGGAGCTGTTCGTCGGCATTCCCTGGAGCTCAGACCAGGTCCTGGCGGCAACCCGGCAGCGCTGTTGCGAGCTAAGTCTGACTCTGCATGAAACGGCGGCCTGGTACGATCTGGACGAGCTTGCCGACCTGCGGCGGTTGGTGGACCGTTCTCCGGAGTCGCAGACCGCGCGCCATATCCTGTCGAAATGGCACGAACTGTTCAAATACGCAGACAGAAAAGCGGGTCCTGCCGGTTGACTTGCCGCCGGCACTGCCCGATAATCAAGCGACGCTTTTTGCTGGCCGGTTGCGCAATTGGTCGGACCGCCCAATCATTTGAAGGAGAATCCTCTTGGAACTGGTGCTCAATGCCGGGCCGGTAGTCAAACTGGTCCTGCTGATTCTGGTCTACTTTTCCGTGGTCTCATGGGCCATTATTTTCTACAAGCAGCTGGTGATTCATCGGGCGATCCGCGATTCGGAGCGTTTTCTCGATTTTTTCTGGTCGAAGAAACGGTTCGATGCCATAGGCCAGGGGCTCGATAACTATCGCCACTCACCGCTGACCGTGCTGTTCCGCGAAGTCTACCGCGAACTGGCCCAGAACCGGCGCCAGGCCGACGGCCAGGAAGCTGACAACCTGGTCGCCGACCTCGGCGAGCAGGAGCGGGTTGCCCGCGTGCTGCGCCGCTCGACCACTTCGGAAAGCCATCGTCTCGAGAAGTACCTCTCCTTTCTCGCCACCACCGGTTCGGCAGCGCCGTTCATCGGCCTGTTCGGCACCGTCTGGGGGATCATGGACGCCTTTCACGGCATAGGTACCAGCGGCAGCGCCTCGCTGGCCGTGGTTGCGCCAGGGATTTCCGAAGCTCTGGTCGCTACGGCGATCGGCCTGGTGGCGGCGATCCCGGCGGTAATCGGCTACAACCACTTTGTCAACAAGATCAATGTGCTGACGGGCGAGATGGATAACTTCAGCCAGGAGATGCTGAATATCGTGCAGCGCATGAGCAGCCGGGGGCACTGAGATGGAAGTCGGCCAGTACGGCAATCGCCGGCGCACGGTGCTGGCGCAGATCAACGTGACGCCCTTTGTCGACGTCATGCTGGTTCTGCTGATCATTTTCATGATTACCGCACCGATGATGGAGAAGGGTGTCGATGTCGCCCTGCCGGAAGTGGAAAATGCCCCGAACCTCTCGGCCGTCAAGGAGCCGCTGGTCATCACCGTGACCCAAAAGGGACAGATCATGGTTGGCAGCAGCCGCGTTGACAGCCCGACCAAGTTGACCCCGGTCCTGCTGCAGGTTCTCAGCGAGCGGGAGGACAAGACCGTCTTTCTCGAAGCTGACAAGGCCGTGCCCTACGGCCACGTGGTTCAGGTCATGGCCGCCATCAAGCGGGCCGGTGTATCCAAGCTCGGCATGGTCGCCCAGGAGCCGGAAAAATAAACCGGTTTATTCATGAGAGTTCTTAGCGAAACCGGAATTGGCAAGCGAGCCGTCTGATGTCCGTTGTCCCTATGCAGACCAACAATGCCTTTCACCGGGACCCGAAGTTCGGTCGTCTGCTGCTGCTGTCACTGATTGCCCACGCCCTGATCTGGGCGGCGTTCAGTGTGGGCTGGTTCGGTTCCGGACAGCGCCCCAAGCCGCCGGTCTATTATGTTGACCTGATTCACAAGCCGGTCCTCAACCCGCAGGCGGGCCGACCCGAACCGCGTCCGGTCAGCAAACCGAAACCGGAACCGGCCAAGAGCGCCGCCGTGCCCCCGAGCGCCCCCAAGGAGCCGGCCAAGCCGGCCGTCAAGATACCGCCCAAACCGCCGGAAGCGGTCATACCGAAGCCGGCCCCGAAACCGGCCGTTAAGCCGGCGGCCAAGCCGGCACCAAAGCCGGCCGCGGAGCCGGACCGGCGTACCGAGCAGAAGCTGCAGAGCGCCCTCGACGAGATTCGCCAGCGGCAGGACCGCGAGGCGGAGCGGGATGCTCTCAAGGACAGACTCGCCAAGCTGCGTGACTCGGTCAATGCTGCTGCGACCGTGCCGGCCGACGTGCCGATCGGCATGCCGGACGGCCAGGGCAACGAGGTGGGGGTCAGTGCGCTGGCTTTCGTGCAGGCCTTCATCCAGCAGAACTGGGTATTGTCACCTTACCTGCTCGACCAGTCACGCATCGCCAACATCGAGGCCAAGGCGACTCTGGTCTATTCGACTTCCGGGAAGCTGGTGCGCTTCCGGATCGATACCCCTTCGGGGAACCAGCAGTTCGACGACTCGCTGAAGCGCGCCATCACCAAGTCAGACCAGCTGCCCCAGCCCTTGCCGAAAGACCTGGAGCTGGTCGTGACGTTCAACCTCAAGGAGATCGCTGCGGCGAGGAGATAAACATGTTCGTGCGTTGGATGCTTGTGCTTGCGGCCTGCCTTGCCCTTCCCTGGTCGGCCATGGCGGCGACGGAGATCGAAATTTCAGCGCCAGGAGAGCAGTCGATCCCGCTGGCCCTGACGCAATTCCTGCCGGCCCAGGGCCCCCAGGCGGCCCGGGTGGCAGCGGAGATCAATGAGGTCCTTGACGCCGACCTCGATCTCTCGGGCCTGTTTCGCTTCGTCAGCCCGGCCGCTTTTCTCGATGACGCCGGGCGGATCAGCCTGCTCAGCAACCAGGTCAACTTTCCGCAATGGCGGATGCTGGGGGCTGAAACCCTGATCAAGGGCACCTATTCCGTGGCCGGGGAGCAGTTGGTCGTCGAGGCGCGCCTCTTTGATGTCGTCAACCGGCGCCTGCTGACCGGGCGGCGGTATGTCGGCGAAGTCAAGGATGTCCGGCGCATGGCCCACGCGTTTGCCGACCTGGTGCTCGAGGCGCTGACCGGCGAGGAGGGGCCTTTCAGTTCACGCATCGCATACATTTCCAACCTGACCGGGCACCCGGAGCTCTGGTTGATGGATGTCGACGGCAAGCGCCCGATCCGCCTGACCAATCATCGCTCGATCGTGCTCAACCCCGATTTCTCACCGCGCGGCAAGGAGGTTCTCTTCACCTCCTACCGGGCCAACAACCCCGACCTCTATCGCAAGGAGGTCTATTCCGGCAAGGAAGCCAGGCTTTCATACAAGCCGGGGCTCAACGTGGCCGGCCGCATGGCGCCGAACGAACGTGAGATCGCCCTGACCCTCTCCAAGGACGGCAACCCGGAGATCTACCTGGTCGATATAAGCGGCCGGATCCTCAAACGGATTACCGACAACTGGGGGATTGACAGCGACCCGAGCTGGAGCCCCGACGGCAGCCGGATAGCCTTTGTCTCCAACCGCCAGGGCAACCCGCATATCTTTATCGCCGATATCTTTACCGGCAAGGCGGAGCGGTTGACGACCCAGGGCAAGTACAATGCGACGCCAGCCTGGAGCCCGAAAGGAGACCGCGTCGCCTTCAGCCGCCAGGAAGGGGGCCGCTTTGATATCTATACGATTAAAACCGACGGTACCGACGAGCGCCGGCTGACCTTCGGCCCGGGTAACAGCGAGCACCCCCGTTGGAGCCCCGACGGCCGCTTCCTCGTCTATTCGTTGGACAAAAGCGGCAACCGGGCGATCTACGTCATGCGCGCCGATGGCACCGGCACCCGGCGGTTGACGACTCTGGAAAGCGACTGCCGTCATCCGGCCTGGTCATCCCGCTGGTAGCAGACAAACGGTTGTTATTTCTAAACGAACTGATTATAATGCGCCTTTAAAAGATTAAATATGCCTCTCGGTCTATGTCAGAATGAGATGCAATGAACCCTTGCCAGATTTAAGGAGTCTACAATGAAAGTAATGCAGATGCTCAAGGTTGCCATGGTTGTTCTTTTCCTCTTCAGCGGTCTGATCGGCTGCTCCACGACTCCGCCGGTCGCACCGATGGATGATCAGGCCAAGGTCAGCCAGGCAGACATGAGCCAGAAAGCCGAAGTCAAAGGCGTTGACGATAGTTCAATGAAGGGCGAAGCTGTTCCGAGCCATGACGCGGTTGCAGGCCTGGAGCGGATCCAGTTCGATTTCGACCAGTTCACCCTCTCCGAAGACGCCCGCCGCATCCTCGGTGAAAACGCCAAGTACCTGAACGCCAACGGTGGCACCCAGGTGGTGATCGAAGGTCATTGCGACGAGCGCGGCTCCGATGAGTACAACCTGGCCCTCGGCGAAAGCCGTGCCCTGGCTGCGAAGAACTATCTGGTCTCCCTGGGGATCGACGCCAAGCGGCTTTCGGTCATCTCCTATGGCGAAGAGAAGCCCCTGGTGAGTGGCTCCACTGAAGAAGCCTGGGCGCAAAACCGCCGTGCGGAATTCAAGGCCGTCAACTAAGGGATGATCGCAGCGACTGCTACGGCGCTGTTGTAGGAGAAACTTCATGTCACGAATCGGTTTCCTGAGCCTGCTGTTTGTCACCCTGCTGTTGAACGGCTGCATGGTCACCCAGCAGGACCTGCAGATGCAGCGTGAGCTGCTGGAAATGAAGCGCCGTGTGGGAGAAGCAGAACGCGCACTCAAGGAACTTCAGGACGATTCGTCGGGCGGGGTCCGGGCACATGTCGAAACCTTGGCGCGCAACCAGGCTGATTTCCAGGCGGAACTCGACAACGTGCGCGTTGAGCTGCAGTCTATGCAGGGGCGCACCGGTGACCAGTCGCGGATCAACCAAGAACTGCGCCAGGACCTTACCCTGTTGCGCGATGAACTGAGCCTGCAGATCGCCGATCATGGGCAGCGCCTGGCCCAGTTGGAGGGCGGCGCTCAAACGGTCAAGCCGCCGGGGGCACAACCGGCACCCGCGGCGGTCCAGCCGACCCCGTCAGCCGCTGCTGCACCCGCGGTTGCGGCCGTTCCGACCCCGGCCGGGGAGAGTGCCGTGGAGCTCTACGACCGGGCGCTGAAGGTGATCCGACAGGACCAGCAGTTTGCCGCCGGCCGTGAATTGATGGAAACCTTTCTCAAGCGCTATCCAGACGACCCCCTGGCCGTCAACGCCGCTTACTGGGTCGGTGAAACCTATTACGCCGAGAAAGACTACGAGAAGGCGATCCTGCAGTTTGAAGACATCATCCAGAAACAGGGCGACCACCCCAAGGTTGCCTCGGCAATGCTCAAGGAGGCCCTGGCCTTCGAAGCCACAGGGGATATGGCGACCGGCAAGCTGTTGCTGCAGCGGGTGATCGAGCGCTTCCCGCTTTCCACAGAGGCTGCCAAGGCCAAGGAAAAGCTGCAGGGCCAGTAAACCGGAACCGCAATTGCCGGCATTGACAAAAAAGGGTTGACAAGGTGGTCTGGGTCAGTTTATAAGACGCCTTCTGTGTGCCGCTAGCTCAGTAGGTAGAGCATCTGACTTTTAATCAGATGGTCGAAGGTTCGATCCCTTCGCGGCACACCATTTTCAAAGCAGTACGTTGCAGGAACCTTTCCTGCTAGGTACTT
>JAHEEU010000125.1 GCA_024640545.1 Geobacteraceae bacterium | reverse complement strand
TCCGCACCGCCGGCGACGCCGTCTCGAAGATCATTGCCGCCAAGATCATTCCCTCGACCATGGAGATCATGGACAAGGCCACCATCAACTGCGTGGAGGATTACGTCAGGATCGGCCTGCCACGCCATATGGCAGCCCTGTTGCTGATCGAGGTCGACGGCCACCCGGCGATGGTCGAGGAGGAGGCCTTGGGGGTCAAAGCGATCCTCGAGCAGGTCAATGCGGCAGAGATTCATGTCGCCAAGAGCGCAGAGGAGGCCGGAAGCCTGGCCGCGGCCCGTCGCACGGCCCTCTCCGCCCTGGCCAGGGTGTCACCGACCACTCTGCTCGAGGATGCCACCGTGCCGCGTTCGCGGCTCGCCGAAACCTTCGCCGAGATCGAGCGGCTCACCGCCAAGTACAACCTCAAGGTCGGCACCTTCGGCCACGCCGGTGACGGCAACCTGCACCCGACCGTGCTCTGCGATGAGCGCGACAGTGATGAAATGCATCGTGCCCATGCCTTCTACGACGACCTCTACGACCAGGTCCTGGCGTGGGGTGGTACCGTCTCCGGGGAACACGGCATCGGCCTCGCCAAGAAGGAGTACCTGGCCCGGCAGATCGGCGCCGGCGGCGTCAAGGTGATGAAGCGCATCAAGGGCGCCTTCGACCCCAGGGGGATTCTCAACCCCGGCAAGATTTTCGCCGACGACGATCCGTGCACCGCATCGCACATCGAGGAGGGCTTCCGTGTCTCACACTGACAAGCTCGGCAACTTCACGCCCGAGGACGCACCTGACTACGGCGATGTGTTGCAGTGCATGCGCTGCGGCTTCTGCCTGCCGACCTGTCCGACCTTCGCCCTGACCGGCCGCGAGCGTTCCAGCCCACGCGGCCGCGTGGCCCTGGCCCGGGCGGTCGCCGAGCAAAAACTCGAGTTCACCGAATCGGTCCGGGAAGAGGCGTTTTTCTGCCTCGACTGCCGGGCCTGCACCACCGCCTGTCCCTCCGGGGTACGGGCCGGCGAGGTCATGGAAATCTGTCGCAGCCAGGCACACCAGTTCTTCCCCCTCAAGCATGTCGGCAAAACCTTCCGCGCGTTCGTCCTGCAGAAAATGCTGACCAATCCGGACCTGCTAGAGACCTCGATGTTGCCGGCGCGGCTTTACCAGAAGCTCGGCATCCAGTGGTTGGTGCGTCACTCGCAGCTGCTCAAGCTGGGCCCCGAATGGGTGGCCAAAGCCGAGGGCATGATGCCTGAGCTTCACCCCCCTCTGCGCCCGCAGCTGCCGGAGGTCGTGCCGGCGGTTGGCGAACAGCGCGGCCGGGTGGCCTTTTTCCTCGGCTGCATCATGACCCTGATGTATCCCGAAGTGTCGCGACAGACGGTGCGCGTGCTGACTCATCAGGGCTTCGAGGTGGTCACGCCGAAGGAGCAGAAGTGCTGCGGTGCGCCCCATTTGACCGAGGGCGACCGCTGCACCACCCGCAGCCTGGCACACCACAATCTCGATCTGTTCATGGCCCTCGAGGTCGACGCCATCGTCACCGACTGCGCCGGCTGCGGCGCGGCCCTGAAAGAGTACGAGGAGCTCCTCGAAGAAGCGGGCGAGCACGCCAAGCTGGCGGCCTTCAAGGCGAAGATCAAGGATGTCAGTGAATTTCTAGCGGAACAGGGCTTGAGACTGGAAGGACTACGCCCGGTCGACAAGGTCGTCACCTACCATGAACCCTGCCATCTCTGCCACGCCCAAGGGGTCAGCAGGCAACCGCGGGACCTGATCCAGGCGATCCCGGGAGTCGACTACCGGGAATTGAACGAGGCCAGCTGGTGCTGCGGCAGCGCCGCGACCTTCAGCCTCAAGTACACCGGCGAGAGCCAGCAGATCCTCGATCGCAAGCTGGAGAACGTCATGGCGACCGGTGCCGAGCTGCTGGTCACCGCCAACCCCGGCTGCCACCTGCAGCTGGCCTGGGGCCTGAAGCGGGTCGGGATGCCGCAGCAGGTGGTCCACATAACCGAACTGCTGGGGATGGCAACACCGGATTGATCGCGGGGGGCTCGGTCATGGGCGTTTGCTGCGAAGTCGGCAACGGGCAGGCTTTGCGAAGAAAAAAAACCAAAAAGCGGGGGCAGAAAGATTTTCTGCCCCCGCTCTACTTTGTCTGATTCAGCGTCTTGCGCTATGAACCCTTCTCGCTGAGAAGTTGCGCCATCTTCTCCTCGACCATCGTCAGATGCTCCATCATTTTCTGCCGGGCCAACTCGGGCTGCCGGTTGGCAATTGCCTCCATGATCTCACGATGGTGGGTCAGCAGCAACGTGATGTGGCCCTGCTGCTGGTAAAACTCCATCAGGGCGACCTGGATGGTGGCACTGAAGATGGAGTGTATGGAGTCCAGCACATGCATCTGCAGGCTGTTGTGACTGGCCGACGTGATCGCGAAGTGGAATTCTGCGTCGACCTCGGCATTCCAGCCGCCCCGGGCGGCCTGTTTCTCCATGATCGTATAGAGCCGGCGCAGTTCAGCGATGTCCTCGGAATTGGCCCGCTTTGCCGCCAGGTAGGCCGACCAGCTCTCCAGCCCCATGCGCACTTCGGCGAGAGCCCGCAGCAGTTCCGGATCGCGCTGTTCCACCAGCTTGGCCAGAGGGTCCATGATGCTCCCCTCGGTCAGCGCCTTGACAAAGGTCCCGCCACCCTGCCGCGAATCCAGGAAGCCCATCGCCTCGAGGACCATGATCGCCTCACGCACGGAAGGCCGGCTGACGCCGAGCATGGTCGCCAGTTCGCGTTCCGACGGGATGCGGTCCCCGGGCTTGAGATCACCCCTTGAGATCAGCTGTTTGATCTGATTGACAATTTCTTCGGAAATTTTTTTCGGCCGGATCGGCTCGAGGACAATGGTCATGCCTTTTCCCCACTCGGTATTTGGTATGACCAATTTCTAACATAAGCAGGGAGCTTTTACAACGGCAAAGCCTCCGCGGCTTATCTCCTGCCGCTCTTGTAGCGCTTCAGCCAACCCTGCAGGTATTGCTCTTCATGCTCGAGTTCGAAGGCATTGATCAGACCACGGCGCAGAGCGACCGCGACGGCCCGGTTGCGCAGGTTGAAGGCGTCACCGACCTTGTCGCTCTGAAACTGCTCCTGGTCAAGGCTCAGCTTGCCGTAGAGGGAGTTGAGCCGGCTTTGCACACCGCGACGCGAGAGGTAGCGGCGCTGGGCGATGAGGTTGTCAGTCAGGCCGAGGGAGATATCGACCAGGGCTTCGTACTCGATGTCCGAAAGCGCTGTCTGGCTGTGGCCGGTGCGCCCCTGAACCTTGCGAACTTCCGGATCGATCCAGCATTGGTCTTCGAACAGAACCGTGGCCATGGCGGCCTTGATCTTCTCCCGTGGGCTCGACTTGAGAACGTAGCCATAAACCGTTTCCGGCGGGACGATCTTGGCCAGAGCCCGCACATACATTTCGTCCTTGAACTGGCTCCAGAAAACGATCCTGGCCTGCGGTTTGCGCTCCCAGAGGGCTCTGGCGAAATCGACGCCGTTCATCTGCGGCATCTGGATGTCGCTGATCACCAGGGGCTTTTCGTGGGCCAGGGCCAGTTCAAAGGCGACCTGTCCGTCCGGGGCGTGCTCCACTACGCACTCCTGCTCCCAGTCGCTGACCATCTGCTTGAGAAACTCGAAATCCTTGGGATTGTCTTCGGCAATGACCAGGGCGTAGGAAGCCATGGCAGTGTCTCCTTAATCATCTTTGAGCGGCAACACCAGTTCGAAGCGTGTCCCGCCGGAAAAACGCGAATGCCGCCAACTGACCTGGGCTCCGATCGCCCGGGCCCGCTCCCGAATATTGTGCAGGCCCCTGCCTCCGGACGTAGTCGGCATCATGGGTGAAGGGTTGAAGCCGCAGCCGTTGTCCTCCACAGCCACGACCAGGGAGTGGTTGCGCAGCGCCAGGCTGACCTCCATCTGGCTGGCATGAGCATGACGCAGCACATTGTTGACCGCTTCAGCAATGATCCGGTAGACGGTCACCTGGGTCAGGCGCTGCAGTTTGAGATCGGCAGCGCCATCATCGGCCATAAAATGGTAGACCGGCGACCCCGGCGCATGGCAGGCCTTTTCCAGCAGGGATTCGACCGCGGCCGACAAGCCGAGGATATCGAGGGTCTGGGGGTGCAGATTGTCCATCACCGCCCTCAGGTTGGCCGTCGCCCTCTGGAGGTCCGTCTCGATCGCAGCGGCCGCTTCGGCGCTAGACGGGGTCTGCCGAAGTTGCTCAAGACCTCTGCCAACGGCCGAAAGGTCAGCCAGGGTCTGGTCATGGATGTCCATTGCGATGCGCCGTCGCTCCTCTTCTGCGCCTTCAAGCAGCTTTTCTGCAGCCACGACCCGAATCAACTGGTCGGTCATGCGGTTGATGGAAACCGTCAGGCCGTCGAGCTCGTCGCGAATCTCCTCGGGAGCCTGCGGCGGCGAAAAATCGCCGTTGGTGATGCGCGCGGCACTTGCCGAGAGAACATGGATACGACGCAGGATATTCCTGGCGAAGGCAAGGGAGAGGAAGATCCCCGCCAGAATGGCGATGCCCAGGACAATAATCGTCACAAAGGTCGTTTCTGCCACCAGCGCATCGAAATCTTCGCCATGCAGGGCGCTCATATCGTCGCGCTGCTGGTTCAAAGTGTTGAGTTGTGCCGCAATCTGCGGACGCAACAAGGACAGGGCAGCGTAAAAGCGATCCAGGACAATCCCTTGATCAGGATTCATGGCAAGGACATTCTGTCGCAATTTGCCCAGGTCTTCGGCACTCACCTGCCCGGAGTCCTGCAAGCGATCGACAGACATGGACAGATGCTGATGCAGATTCGCGATCAACTCCAGGGCCCTGGGATCCGGCATCTGGGCCTGGGCCAGGAAACGAACGAGACCATCCATGCGCTGGGCGGCCATGTCAGCTTCCGCCAGGGAGATGAATGCCGCCTTGAGGTCCTTGGCATGCTGCCGCTTGGCCGACATGTCCCAGTAGGTGTACTGCAGGAAGCACAGCAGCAGGGTCATCAAGCAGAGCACCACCGCCGGCGCCAGGAGGATCTGGTGTTTCAGAGCAAGTCGCATAGGCTGAAAATATCACAGATTTCTGGTCCGGACACTGTGCAATCGCACAGTAGCGCAACACAGATGGAAATAGTTCATGGTGCGCCGGCCAGGCAACCGGCGGGCTCCCTAACCCGTCCAGGTAAACCTTTGCTGCGCTGGGTCGTCCAAGGTTGCAACAGATCGCCGACGGCGGATTCCTCCTAACACACCAAGGAAGTTCATCATGCGTAACCTGAAAAAATTGGCCATGGCATTCCTGCTCGCCAGCCTGGCCACAACGCCCGCATATGCAAAGACCCATGGCCAAGCGTCGTCATGCGACCGAGGCGACCGCGGGACGAAGCGGCTTGAGAGGCTCAAGCAAACCCTTGAATTGACGACGCAGCAACAAACCGAGATTCGCGCCATTCTGGCCGAGAGCAGGAAGGGGACGGCTGACAGGGCGAAAGCGGTCCAGGCAAACCGGGCGGCGATTCGCAGCACATTGGCCGCGGCGGCCCTCGACGAGTCGCGACTGCGAGAACTCCTCCGCAGGCAGTCCGAGTTGCAGGCCGACAGGATGGTTGAAAAACATGCCCGGCGCGCCAGGATCAAGCAGGCCCTCACTGTGGAGCAACAGGCCAAGTGGGATGAATTAAGCCGGCAGCGCTTGGGACACCGGGACAGACATGCCACATCCGGCCGAAAGAGTGAAGCGGGCCACGCTGAAACGGCCATGTAACGCCGTGCGGTATGACTGCCCGGCAGCGCTCGTCAAGGCAGGTCGATCGGCGAGCGGTAGAGACAAGCTAGAGCTTGAGCTTGTTCCAGTCGACGGCCGCATAATCGGCAAGCAACGCCAGGGGGATGAAAGTGTCCAGCTCATGCCAGCTGCGCCCGGTCAACTCCCGGGCAAAAGAGCGGAACAGCTCCACTTCCCGGGCAAAGACTTCGCGGAACCGCCATCGCAACACCGCCTCCGGCAGAACCAGTGGATCGCCGGCGTGCAGGGTACAGACAGTCCCGTCGAAATCTTCGCCACTGGCATCGATGTTCGGCAAACCGTGCAGCCGGCAGGTCAGCGGCCTGGCCGGGTAGACCAGGCAATAGCCGCTCTCATCGAGCAGAGGGCACGGGGTCAGGTCGTCCTCGGCCATGGCGGTCCATTCCTCTTCCGGCAGGGCATTCAGCAGATAGGGGGAGGTCAGTCCCGACCAGCGCTGGCGCAGTTCAGACAGTCGCGGGCGGCAACGGCTGAGGACCTGGGACCGGACCTCCGCGGACAGATCGGCGAAAGCCTCTTTAAGCAGCCAGGCATCGAGCAGGGTGATATCGAACAGGCCCCGGCAGCAGGCACTGCAGCCTCCCCGGCAAGCCAGCGACGAGCCGCCGGCTTGCAGGCAGGCCGAGAACCAGGAATCCACTTCCGCCAGCAACCGGCGATAAGTATCGAGAGAGGAGGTCAGCATAGATCTGGGCTTCGCCGCTTCGCAAGGTCAAGGGCAGGACGGTGGGGCCCGGGCTGCGGCGGTCAACCAAGGCCACCGACTGCCTTTGAGCGGGTTCGATATGCAGAAGCATGCAGCGTGCCGCGGACCGGCAGTCTTGCCAAGCTTCTGATTGCAAGTATTATATAGGCATTCATCATCACAGACCATCACCTATCCACAGTCAGATTGGCAACAGCGGCACTGGAATGGAAAAGCTCATGACCCTTGCAGAACTCGCCGGCTACGACGGCCGTGACGGACGCCCGGCCTACATCGCCGTGAACGGCACGATCTACGATGTGACCACCAGCGCCCGGTGGGAGAAGGGCTTTCACCCCCCCGACCACCAGGCAGGGAAGGATCTGACCGAAGAGCTGTCGAAGGCGCCCCATGTCCGAGCAGTGGTCGAGCGCTTCCCCGTGGTGGGTACGCTGGAAGAGGAGGCTTCCTCAGCACGGGCAGGAGGCGGCGGCAAGCTCATCGTGGCGGCGATCATTGCGGCCGTGGCCCTCGGGATAGTGTTCTTCCTCGCCCTTTAGGGTGGCCCTCTCCGTCCAGCGGAACCAAAAAAAGTCGCTGACAACCCGGACAACCGGCAGCCAGGCGCCTTTTTTGGGCTGCGGGGATAAAAATCTTGCCTGTCACGGTTTGACCGCTTGATTTTTCCGGTCCCCTCGGTTATCCTCCGCGCCATGTTCCGCTTCGTGATTCTATTCGTCAGCATAATCTGGGCAAGCCTGCTGCTCATTTCCTGGAGCAGCCCGCCAGAATCAGCAGCCCAGCCCGCTCCGGTCATCAAAAGCGCCTCCTGATTTCAGGGGGCTTTTCCTGTTGCCGCGCCTGAATTCTGACCGACCTCTGTTCCGTAGCACGCTCCCTGTCGGGAACCGCGCCGGGCAAACTCCGCATCGATCGCATTGAGAACTTCCCACTTGTTGAGCGACCAGTGCGGCGCCAGCAACTGGTCCCGGGGCCCGTCGCCCGTCAGGCGGTGGATCAAAGTTGCCGGGTGCAGCCGCTCGAGGATATCGACGACCAACTCAACATACTCGTCCATTGCCAACAGCTGGAACCCTCCTTCGGCATAGAGACTGCCGAGCGGCGTGTCCCGCAGCACGTGGAGCAGGTGCAGCTTGACACCGGCGACCTGCAACTCGGCAAGCCGGTCAGCCGTTGCCAGCATGTCGGCCCGGCTCTCACCGGGCAGGCCGATAATCACGTGCACGCAGATCCGCAGTCCACGCGCCCTGGCCGCATCGTAAGCTTTGGCAAAGGTGGCATAATCGTGGCCGCGCTGCAGCCATTCGAGGGTCCGGTCATGGCTGCTCTGCAGGCCAAGTTCCAGCCAGAAATAAGTTCTCCGGTGATATTCTGCCAGCAGGTCGAGGACCTCGTCGGGGACACAGTCGGGGCGGGTGCCGACGGCCAGGCCGACGACCTTGTCGACGGCCAGGGCTTCATCATAAAGCTCGCGCAGCCGGCCCACCGGGGCCAGAGTGTTCGAAAAAGGCTGGAAATAGGCCATGAATCGCGTCGCTTTATACTTGCGGCTCATGACCTCCTTGCCCTGCTCAATCTGCGCGGCAACGCTCAGCTGGCGTTCGAGGCCGACCGCCCCGGAGCCACCGGGATCGCAGAAGAGACAACCATGGCCTGATCTGCCGCCATTGCGGTTCGGGCAGCCGAAACCGGCGTCGACAGAGATCTTGTGGACCCTGGCGCCGAAGCGCTGCTTGAGGTGTTCTGAAAACAACTGGTACGATTTCAACGACATGGAATGACTATGCCATTGCCACCCTTGCGAGGACAAGGGGGCAAACACGTTTCTGCAATTGCGGTGAAGCCCTTGGTTGGTATAATGAACGAGTTTCCGCACCCACCCTAAGGAGCATCCCATGGCGCATCTGCTGGTCATTGACGATGAAGGTGACATCCGTCACCTTTATGCCGCCGAGCTGGAAGACGAGGGGCATACCGTCGTCACCTGCGCCAACCGCAGGGAGGCGATGGAACAGCTGCAGAAGCAGGTCTTCGACCTGGTCGTCCTCGATATCCAGCTCGACCAGGAAAACGGGC
>JAHEEU010000124.1 GCA_024640545.1 Geobacteraceae bacterium | reverse complement strand
TGGCCAGGACCAGGTCAGAGGACTATGCCCTGGCCGTACGCACCGGCAACCTCGATACCAGCGAGCAGATCAAGCTCTGCGCGCCCTGTCACTCGCGACGCTTCCAGATCGGCGATAACCTGCATGGCGAAGGTGAGCTGCTCGACCTGCTGGTGCCGTCACTGCTGAGCGAGGGGATGTACTACCCCGACGGCCAGATCCTCGAAGAGGACTATGTCTACGGTTCCTTCGTGCAAAGCAAGATGTACCAGCACGGCGTCCGCTGCAGCGACTGTCACGACATCCACAGTCTGAAACGACACAGGGAAAAGAACGCGCTCTGCACTCAATGTCACAGCGCCGAGGTTTACGACAACAAGTCGCACCATTTTCACAAGGAGGTCCACAACGGCAAGCCGAGCGAAGGTCATCTTTGCGTCAGGTGCCATATGCCCGGCCGCATCTACATGGGCGCTGATTACCGTCCCGACCATAGCCTGCGCATCCCGCGCCCCGATCTGAGCGCGGAACTCGGCACACCGAACGCCTGTTCGGCGCAGGGTTGTCACGCCGACAAGCCACTGTCATGGAATGTCGAGCATTACACCAAGTGGTATGGGACGACCCGCAAGCCCCATTACGGTGAGGTGCTCGCCGCCGGACGGACAGAAAAGCCGGAGGCCGAGCCGCATTTGATCCGCCTGGCCGAGGATCCGTTGCTGCCGGCGATCGTGCGGGCCACGGCGCTGGAGCTGCTGCGTGCCTATCCTTCCGCCGCCAGCCGGGAAGCCCTGGCCAGGGCGCTTGAATCCAACGAGGCCCTGTTGCGCTATACCGCGATCCGCAGCCTGGCCTTTTTCGACGCGGATACGCGCCTGAAACGCGTCGCCCCCAAGCTCTACGACCCGGTGAAGGCCGTGCGCATGGAAGCCGCGATGCTGCTCAGCACGCTGCCTGAAGATCGCTTGCGGCAGGATGACCGCGTGGCCTTCCGGAAGGGCTTGCATGAATACCGCGAGGCCATGCTCTACAATGCCGACCTCGCCCCGCAGCGTTACAATCTCGGCAACCTGGCGGCCAACCTCGGCGATGATGCAGAAGCCCTCCTGGCCTATCAGAAGGCCATCGCCATCGACGAACAGTTCTACCCGGCCAAGGTCAACCTGGCCATGCTGTACAATCGGCAAGGCAAGAATGCCGAGGCGGAGAAGTTGCTGCGCGAGGTGGTCGAAAGGCACCCCCGGCTTTACCAGGCGGCCTACTCGCTGGGTCTGTTGCTTGCCGAGATGCAGCGTTATGCCGATGCAGAAGGCTACCTGGGCCAGGCAGCAGCGGGGATGCCCGGCTATAGCCGGGTTCATTACAACCACGGCCAGGTGCTGCTGGTCCTGAATCGACCCGGACCAGCAGAAGACGCATTGCAGAAAGCCCTGTCACTCGAACCACAGAACCAGGAATTCTTCATTGCCCTGGCGCAGGCTTATCTCAAGACCAGACAGCCCGACAAGGCGAGGGCCCTGGCGACCGAAACGCTTCGCCGCGTTCCTGACCACCTTGCCGCGAGGGATCTCCTGCGGCACCTGGACCAATGAATAGTGCCGCTTTGAGACTTTATTGATTTTGCAGAACGGCTTTTCTATTCTATGATTGACAGCGGGGCGGGAAATGGCCTTCGTCAATACTGACGTGCGAATCTTTAATCGATCAGGAGGTGTCCGCTTATGAAATGTCTTAAGACCATACTGTTGGCCGTGCTGACCTTATCACTTGTGCCGCTGTCGGGCCATGCCGGAGGCCTCTATCTCTATGAAATCGGCACCCCGGATGTCGGCCTCGCCGCAGCCGGTTATGCCGCCCGGGCCCAGGACGCCAGCACCGCCTTCACCAATCCGGCCGGGATGACCCGGCTGAAGGAGACCCAGGTCCAGTTCGGCATCCAGCCGATGTACCTGCATGTCAAGTTCGACTCATCTGCGGAGACCACGATTTCTGGCAAGAATGGCGATGCCAGCGGCTGGATCCCGTCGGGGGGGCTCTTCATGGTGACGCCGCTGACGCCCGATCTGAGCGTCGGCTTCAGTGTCGCCGGCAACTTCGGCCTGGGCCTCGATTACGGCGACGACTGGGTCGGACGCTACTACCTGAAAGAGGTCCTGCTGCAAGGGATCACCCTGGCGCCGGCCGTCGCTTATCGAATCAACGACCAGGTCTCCGTCGGTGCCAGCTTCAACGCCATGTACGGCACCCTGGAAGAGAAGATCGCGGTCAACAACGGGGCTGGCTATGAAGGTGGCGATGGTGAACTGAAGCTCGAGGACAACGTCTGGGGCTTTGGCGGTACCGTCGGCGTGCTGGTCGAACCACAGCCGGGAACTCGCTTCGGCGCCACCTACATGACCAAGAACAAGCTGGACTTCGAACCGGAAACCGATTTCAAAGGGTTGCGTCCCTTATTGGCTGCCGCCCTTGATTCCCGGGGTCTGCTCGACGCCAAGCTCGAGCTCCCCTTCGAAGCGCCGCAGGCGGTCATGCTGAGCGCCTTCCACCAGCTGAACGAGCGCCTGGCGGTCATGGGCAACCTCGGTTGGCAGGACTGGTCGCAGTTCGGCATGCTCGATGTCACGGTGGCGGCGGAAGACACTACCTCACTCACCGTGGATCGCCAGTACAAAGATACCTGGCATGTTGCCCTGGGGGCGCAATACCAGTGGTCCGACCCCCTGCTGCTAAGTGCAGGCATTGCTTACGACAGCGAGATGGTCGACGAGAAGGATTTGACCCCGGATCTGCCGAGCGGCGCCATGTGGCGCTTTGGTGCCGGCGGGCAGTACGCCTGGAGCGAGGCTCTGACCCTGAACTGCGCCTATGAGCTGACCTGGATGGGGGACCTGTCGATGGATGTCAACCGTGGACCGCTGGCCGGGCGTGTCGCCGGTGAGTACGAAAGCCTGGCGATCCACAATATCGTGCTCGGCTTGAACTGGGTTTTTTAGCCGACAGGTCGGTGCTGGATATTCTGGCACGACGCCCATGAATTTCATTACTGGTAGTCTCGCCGAAACCGATACCGTTTACAGTTCATGAAGCTGAGCAGTCTTCGCGAGCCCCGGTTTAAACCGCAGAATCTGCCGCTGAGTGAAGATTGCTGTACATCACCATGGCATACTGCTTTTGATATTACCTGCTCGATTGAATCACGCAGCAGGTTTGAAAGGATAGGGGAGTAAAGTTAATCGGGGCCTTCCGATGATCAATGAGATCGGGATTGCAGGTGCCGACGGTTCCTGCCACAGGAAGCAGACAGCTATTGGCAATTAAGCTTGACGATTCAGGATGCAGATGTTCCCTTCCGTGTGACGGCACTGATTACAGGAGATACACTTGCTCTTGCTGCGGTCACCCTGCATCCACCGTTGGATGAGACCAGGCTCCGTCATCAAGGCCCTGGCCATCGAGAAATATTCTATTTTTGTCTCTGCCAGCAGACGTTCCATCACCTCGAGTGACTTGAGCCCACCAACCAGAATCACTGGAACCTCGATCTCTTCCGCAACCTGTGCTGCGTAGGCAGCGAAATATGCTTCATCTCCGGCAGTAGTAACCTGAGGTCTTGCCCAGCGCTGGCTCTCCTCGGCAGCAAAGATTCCCCCGCTGATCTCGATAGCGTCAATCCCCCGCCGCGCCAGTTCCTTACAGACATAGCGGCAATCATCAAAGGTTGCCCCGCCCGGGACGAAATCCGCACTATTGATCTTGAGCATGATCAGGTAATCTTCACCGCAGCGGCTCCTCACCTCTTCGTAGGTCTCGAGAATTATGCGCGCACGATTCTCAATACTGCCGCCATATTGATCCGTCCTGCGATTGTGGTGAGGATTCAGCCACTGCCCGAGGAAGTAGCCGTGCGCGCAGTGGATTTGCACTCCGTCAAAGCCGGCCTTTTTAGCTCTGACCGCCGCGTCACCGAACGCTTTGACCAACTCGCGGATCTCTGCCTGTTCCATCTCCTTGGCCACCACTCCCGTCGCCATTTCCGCAACAGCAGAGGGCCCAAAGATGGTTTGCCCGGATTGAGGGAGGAAGGTTTGTGTCCCGCCGTAGACGAGTTGCATGGCAATGGCGCTGCCATGCTTATGGACCATTTCGGTCAATGCTCGATAATCGTCATGCCCACGATCATCATAAATACCCAACATTCCAGGGTTCGGTTGTTCATCTCGGGTCACAAACGTGTAACTGGTGATGATCAAACCGACCTGGCCCTTTGCCAGATTTTCATAGACCGATAATAAACGGTCGGTTAGTCGACCGTCGGCCGATGCCATCTGCTCCCAGGTCCCGCTGCGAACAAAGCGGTTTTTCAGCTTGACGCCGTTGAGGTTTGTACTATCAAACAAATCACGCATCAAATTTCCCTTCCGAAATCAGCCCAAACGAAAATCTTCATCACGACAATCTGATACGAACATGTAGCCAGGGGCGTGCGTAATGGCGATCTCGGGTGCCAGGTTCCTCAGCGCAACCTGGGGCGTCACTCCGCAGGCCCAGAAGACTGGCGTCTCTCCCGGGTGAATTGGCACTTGGTCGCCGAAGTCGGGTTTCGCCAGATCGGCAATGCCGATCTCTTTTGGGTCACCGCAATGCACCGGTGCCCCATGAACCGCGGGATAGAGTCCGGTCACTGCGCAGGCCTTATCTACCAGGGACTTGGCCATCGGTCGCATGCTCACAACCATTTGGCCGTGGAAAGGTCCGGCTGGTTCACAGGGGATCTTGGTAATATACATAGGCACATTGCAGCCGAGTTCAATGTGTCGTATGGGGATGCCGTTGGTGATCAACGCCTGTTCGAAGGTAAAGCTGCAGCCGATCAGAAAACTCACAAAATCATCTTGCCAGATCTCTTTGACATCCTCTCTATATTCGGCGTTTTTCCCGCGAAACACCTTGTATCCGGGGCAATCCGTTCGCAAGTCACTGCCTGGCGCGAGTTTGATCGCTTCAACAAGACCCGGGCCAACAGTTTCCAGCAAAGGGCAGGGCTTGGGGTTTTTCTCGCAGAATGATTGAAAATCGACAGCGTATTTCTCAGGCAAAACCACCAGGTTCAATTGTGTATACCCTGAACAGCAGCCGGCGGTAGGTTTCCGCCAGCGTCCTTGACGGACTGCCTTCCGGAAATCCGCAGGCGATAATCTGTTTATCGGCTGCTTAATATTCACCTCTGACAGGTCAGTATTTAAAGGGGGCATGTGCTGGCACTCCTGACAATAACGTTGTTATATAATTTGTTGACCATTGATATATATGTGATATATTACGCTCATGTCAAATATTTCATTACGTGTTCAAGCCTACCAGTGGCTGAAAAAAAAGATCATCACCCTTGAGTATGCCATGGGTAGCCACCTTGTGGAAAACGACCTGTGCCGCGAGCTTGGCATGGGCCGCACCCCGGTCAGGGAGGCTGTTCAGCAATTGGCGTCCGAAGGGCTGGTGAACATTCTGCCTCGCAAGGGATGTTTCGTCAGCAATATTAATCTCTGGGAGTTCGAAAATCTTCTCGATGCCAGGATTATGCTCGAAACACATGTCGTCAGAAGATTGGCTGGTATAATTAATTCAGAGCAGATTGCAATGTTGCGTGCACTGTTCGACGATGTTCCTGCCCTTATCAAGCGGCGTGACATCGATGCGCTTTTAACCATAGAGCGCGAGTTCCACCAAGGCCTGGTCACATTACTTGACAATCCCTACCTTGATGCCATCGCGGAGAATGTCTATGACCTCGTCACCCGCACATGGTATCTCTCATTCCGCAGAAGGAGTCAGGACGATCTTGCCTCCACGTTGCAGGAAAATATTGATATTCTTGAGAAGCTTGAACAAAACGACGCTGATGCCGCTGAAGAGGCCGTCCGCGAGCATGTCGTAAGCTTCAAAAACAAAGTTCTTGCCCGCCCCCAACTGTAAAGGACCTAACCAAAGAAAACAAAAGGAGGCTCATTATGAAACACATTGCCAGGTTCATGCTTATCCCCAGTCTGTTTTTTTTATTGTCTGGAACCGCCGTGTTTGCCAAGGAACTGCGGGTCGTGGGTAGCTGGAACAGCCTGACCATGTTCAAGAATTTCGAGAAACCCTTCTGGACGGAAAAGCTTCCGGCAGCCATGCCAGGCATGAAGGTGGAAATGACCTCGCTCGGTGAAGTGAATTTGAAAGGGCCTGCGGTTTTGCGCCAGATGGATATGGGGGTTTTTGACGTCGTCCATACCGTCGCTGACTATGTGGTCGCCGATTCTCCCGCACTGGCCGGTCTCGACATGCCGGCCCTGGCCCCTGAAATCGGTCAGGCCCGCAAGGTTGTTGATGCATACCGCCCCGTTGTTGCCGAGGCACTGGCTAAGGATTTTAACGCTAAGCTTCTGGCTATCGCCCCTTACCCGGCCCAGGTCACTTTCTGCCGCGATAAGATCACTGGTCTCGATGACCTCAAGGGTAAAAAAATACGTGCCAGCGGCTGGACGACATCCGAATTCGTTACCGCCCTGGGCGCAACCGGGGTGACCATGTCTTTCAGTGAAGTCCCCCAGTCCCTGCAACGCGGAGTGGTTGACTGTGCGATCACAGGCAGCCTGTCGGGCTACTCGGCCGGTTGGGGCGAGGTCGCCCATTTCATTTATCCCCTTCCGGTTGGCGGCTGGGACTATGTGATCACCGCGATGAGCATGAAAACCTGGGACAGCTTCAGCAGCAAGGAGCAGGAGCAGATACAGTCCCTCATCACTGAGCAGCTTGAAAAGCCGGCCTGGGATGTGACCGCCCGCGAAACCACGGAAGGTGTCCAATGCCTGACTGGCGGCCCGTGCCCGCACGGCGCCCCAAACCAATTGGCCGAGGTCCCCGTTACCGCTAAAGATCTGGAGCGCGCGCAACGCATTCTTGTTGACAGTGTCCTGCCTGCCTGGGCCGCCAAGGTAGACCCTTCGATTGTCGCCAAGTGGAATGCCACTGCCGGCAAGCAAGCCAATATCCAGGCCAAGTAACCAAGCATCTGCCCATTCTGCGGCGGGCGCCGGTTGCCGGGCGTCCGCCGCAGAGCTTTGCAAAGTCATTCCTTATGAATAAGATCCTAGCCTTTACAGAAATTCTCAATCGTGCCGGTGTCTGGGTAGGCGGCGCCTTGTTGTTCTTGACATCTTTCATGATCGCTGTGGAAGTTGTCCTGCGTAAACTGTTCTCGATCTCGATGGGCGGCGCAGATGAGCTTTCCAGCTATGTTCTTGCAATAAGCTGCAGTTGGGCCTTCGGTTTCGCTTTGTTGCGTAAGGCGCATATCCGTATCGACATCTTCTACACGCGATTGCCCGAAAAAATCCGTTCTGTCCTGGATGTTTTATCCCTTGTGACCTTCCTGGCCTATCTGGCGCCGCTGGTTTATTTTGCATTTTGGGTGGTCAGGACCTCGGTCGTCAGGCATTCGGCAGCAAACACACCACTGCAGACCCCGCTTTGGATCCCTCAAGGCCTTTGGTTGGCTGGCTTAGCGGTTTTTCTATTCACCACTGTCGTGCTTCTCATAGGGACAATCATTCGACTGGCGAATAAGGATGTTCAGGGAGCCCAGCAGCTGTCGGGGCCCTGTACCCTTGAAGAAGAGATTGAAGAGGAGAGTGGGGTCCATTTGGAAGAGTCCGCCACTGGAGGTCAACGATGGTAATCCTCGTCGCTTTGGTGGTCCTGCTGATTTTTCTCCTGCTGAGCATTCCCGTGGCCGCAACCCTTGCGGCTTTGGGACTCAGCCTTGGCAGTATTTATTCGTCATTTCCACTCTACCGGGCACTCGGCGAAATTTCCTGGACCGCGGGAACCGACTTCCTGCTGTTGGCCATTCCATTGTTCGTTCTCCTCGGCGAGATCCTGTTACGCGCCGGCATTGCTGCGCGGACCTACCGAGCGCTTTTTCTGTGGCTCTCATGGCTGCCAGGAGGGCTGCTGCACGCCAATATCGCAACCTCGGCGATGTTCGCAGCCACGTCAGGTTCCTCGGTGGCGACGGCCGCCACCATTACCACCGTGGCCCTGCCGCAGGCCCGCAAGTTCGGTTATGCCGAGAACCTGTTTTGCGGCTCGATCGCTGCCGGCGGCACTTTGGGCATTCTCATCCCGCCCTCGATCAATCTGATTGTTTATGGCTTTCTGACCAACACCTCGATCCCGCGCCTTTTTCTGGCTGGCATTGTTCCTGGCATCCTGCTGGCCTTGCTGTTTATGGCCTGCATTATGGTGATTTGCCTGGTCAACCCCGAGGTCTCCGGGCTTCGTCAAGAGACAACCTGGTCAGAGCGTCTGGATACCCTAAAAGATATTCTGCCGGTCTTCTTTATCTTTTTTATCGTGATCGGTTCGATTTACGCGGGGTTCGCTACACCGACTGAATCGGCGGCCCTTGGGGTCATCGCTGCACTGGTCATCGCTGCTTGTTACCGCAAGGTCAGCCTGGTTATGCTGCGTGAAGTGGTCGAAGGCACCATGAGGACCACAGCCATGATCATGTTGATCCTGTTGGCCGCTTATTTTCTCAATTTCATCCTGGCATCCGTCGGTTTGACCAACTTGCTTACCGATTTTATCAACCATCTCGGTATGAGCCCCATGTCGACCA
>JAHEEU010000123.1 GCA_024640545.1 Geobacteraceae bacterium | reverse complement strand
AGCATCGTTATACCCCATTTGCACACCAGCGGCAGCAGGCGCTCCGGGCATTGCCCTTGGTCAGTCAAAGGGATATGCCCCAGGCCGGTCCTTGACGATCGACTTTACGGTGAATCAGTCCGGCCCCTTCCGGTTCAGGCAGCTGCCGGGTCAACAAGTTCTGGATAACTCCAGGGATGCGACACCGCAACGGGGTGAAGCGCAGGGTTTTCGGCAAATATGCCAAAGAAGCAACCTTTACGATGAGCCGCCGGGGACTTTCAGCGCAGTCGATATGCGCGGCGACAGTCATGAGTCTCTTCCATAACATCCCCGGGACCTGTTTACAAATGGTCACTAAAAGGACTAAAAGTATCTTCTTGAAGTAATCATTGATCCATGTTTACCATAAACATTCTATTGAGAGACCACAACGCCATGGTGGATCGACAACCTCGCCCAACTTTCCAGAAAAGGAGCCTGCAATGGCCAAACAATTCAAAGCCCTGATCGTTGAAGAGCACGCAGAGAAAAAAATCACCCGCAGAATCGGCCAGCGCAGCATCAGCGACCTGCCTGAAGGCCCCCTGCTGGTCAAGGTCCACTACTCCTCTCTGAATTACAAGGACGCCCTGTCAGCCACAGGCAACCGCGGCGTCACCAGGAACTTCCCCCATACCCCGGGAATTGATGCCGCCGGTGAAGTGGTCGAAGATGCCAGCGGGACCTTCAAGCCCGGGGACCGGGTCGTCGTCACCGGCTGGGACCTGGGGATGAACACGGCCGGTGGTTACGGCGAGTACATCCGTATCCCTGCCGGATGGGCCATCGCCCTCCCCGCCGGGCTCTCGTTGCGCGACAGCATGATTCTCGGTACTGCCGGCTTCACCGCCGGGCTGTCAGTCCATGCCTTGGCCGAGCGCGTGTCCCCAGATGCCGGAGACATCCTGGTCACCGGAGCAACCGGCGGCGTCGGCTCGGTTGCCGTCGCGTTGCTGGCCAAGGCCGGCTATCGGGTGGTTGCCGTAACCGGCAAGGCAGACCAGGCGGATTTTCTGCAAAACCTCGGGGCCAGCGAAGTGATTGGCAGGGAAGCGATCATGGAGCATGCTGAGCGGCCGATGATGAAAGAGCGCTGGGCCGGCGCAGTTGACGTGGTCGGCGGCGCGATGCTGGCCGCGGTCATCAAGTCCACCTGCCTTGGCGGCACGGTGACCTGCTGCGGGCTGGTCGGCTCCCCGGATCTGCCGATCAATGTCTTCCCCTTTATCCTGCGCGGCGTCAGCCTGATGGGCATAGATTCAGCGCAATGCCCGATGCAGCCGCGCCTGGCGGTCTGGAACAAACTGGCCGGCGAATGGAAGGTTGATCTGGAGGCGCTGGTCAAGGAAGTCGCCCTTGAAGACCTGGAGGACTCCATACAGGCAATTCTCAAGGGAGGTTTGCGCGGCCGCGTGCTCGTCAAGATCTAATTCCGGCAGGGTCTTGCCAGGCAAACCACGGCATGCAACAGCCCCGCTTCAAGCGGGGCTTTTTTACGTGCCCAGGCCATAGCATATGACAGGATGCCTCGCAGAGGCGCGGAGCGATTCGCACGAACCGTCCGGCAATCAGCGCATTGGTGGGGCATGTCTCCGGGTCGGCGCATCTTTTCAGACCTGGCCTCTCACCCTGGCACCTTTGCAGGGCCGTCCAGTTTTCGCCGCCGGGGTTTTATTTATGCCAAAAGCTATGCAAAGGCCGCCAGTGCGCTACAATTAATCATCATAATCACAGCATCAAATGGAGACACTGATGAATATTCAACTCCCCCTGCCAGGCAAACGCCTCGGCAGTTTTCTTACGCAAGAAAACCGGCCGGTTCCTGAGCTCAACCTGACTGCCGTCACCCTGCGGCACGAGCCGACCGGCGCCCGCCTGCTGCACCTGGCCTGCGACGACCCGAACAACGTCTTTGCCGTCGGCTTCCGCACGCCGCCGCCCGATTCGACCGGCGTAGCCCACATCCTGGAGCACACGGTACTCTGCGGTTCCCGGAAATACCCGGTCCGCGACCCGTTTTTTGCCATGCTCAAGCGCAGCCTCAACACCTTCATGAATGCCATGACAGCCTCGGACTGGACGCTCTACCCTGTCGCCAGCATGAACCGCAAGGATTTCTACAACCTGATGGGGATCTACCTCGATGCCACATTCTTCCCCCTGTTGCGCGAGCAGGATTTTCTCCAGGAAGGCCATCGGCTAGATTTTGCCGACCCGAACGACCCGGCCAGCCTGATGATCAAGGGCGTTGTGTTCAACGAGATGAAAGGGGCCATGGCCGACCCGTCCTCCTTGCTGGGGCGCCGCCTCAGCGCCGCGCTCTTCCCGACCAACTGTTACGGCCAGAACTCCGGCGGCGAACCGCTGGTCATTCCCGAGCTGACCTGGGAGCAGCTGCGCGCCTTCCACAAGAGCTACTACCACCCGAGCAACAGCTGGATCTTCACCTACGGCAACCTGCCGGTCGAAGAGCATCTTGAACAGATCGAACGTCTGGCCCTGAGCCGTTTCGAACGGCAGGATGTCGCCAGCGCCATCCCCCTGGAAGATCGCCTGACGGCACCGGAAGTCAGTTCGGCAACCTTTCCCGTCGGCGCAGACGATGAACTGCAGCAGCGCAGCATGGTGCAGATGGCCTGGCTGACTTGCCCGATCGAAGATACCTTCGAGCGCGCCGCGACAGGTATCCTGGCCAACCTGCTGCTGGGCAACCCGGCCGCCCCGCTCTACCAGGCCCTGATCGAGTCGGGACTGGGGCGCAACCTCGCTCCAGGCACCGGGTACCATGACGACTATCGCGACACCTTCCTGGCGGCGGGTCTGCAGGGGACCGATCCGGAGAAACTGCCGGCGATCGAAGCCCTGATCCTCGACACTCTCGCCCGGGTGGCCAAGGAGGGGTTCGCCCAGGAGAGGATTGCGGCGGCCCTGCACCAGTACGAGTTTGCCAACCGCGAGGTGACCGGGGACCAGTATCCTTACGGTCTCGGCCTGATGATGCGCCTGTTCGGCCCCTGGCTGCATGCCGACGACCCCTTCAGCACCCTGATGATCGAAAAGAACCTCGAGCATCTCAGGAATGCCACGGCCGACCCTGAGTTCTTCCCGCGCATGATCCGTCGACACCTGCTCGACAACCCGCACCGGGTCACGCTTGTGCTGAGCCCCGACCCCGAGCAGGGCCAGCGCGAAGAGCAGGCCTTTGCAGACCAACTGCAAAAGATCAAGCAAACGCTCGACGACCAAGCCATCTCCGGAATCAAGGCCAAGGCAGCGGAACTGCAACGCAGCCAGGAAGCACCCGAGGACATGAGCTGCCTGCCGATTTTGGAACTGACGGATATCGAGGCCAAAGAACCGACCACCCCCTTTCGCCAGGAGACCGTCGGCGAGTGCGCGAGCTACTGGTTGACCCAGCCGACCAACGGCATCACCTACCTCAACATGCAGTTCGACATCGGCGGCCTAGGCGACACCCTGCGCCCGTACCTGCCGCTCTTTTGCGCCCTGTTGCCGCAGATCGGCGCCGCCGGCCATGACTACCTGGCGATGTCGCGCCGTATTACAGCCGCCACAGGGGGCATCCGCCTCGGCACCAACCTGTTGGAAGACCCCCTGGACCTCGACCGCATGCGTCCGGTCATAGAGCTCAAGGGCAAAGCCCTTGATCGCAACCAAGGCACCCTCTGCGAGATATTGACCGACATGCTGACGGCACCGGACTTTGCCGATCTCGGCCGGTTGAAGACCGTCATCGGCCAGGTCCGCACTTCGATGGAGAACTCGATACCCGGGGCCGGGCATTCCTTCGCGGCGCGCGCCGCAGCGGCTACGCTGTCACCCACCGCGGCCCTGCGCGAGGAATGGAGCGGCATGACCCAGACGCGAACCATCCAGCGGGCCAGCGAACTTGACGACCGGGGGCTGGCGGAGCTGGCAGGAAACTTCCGGGCAATCGCCAAAGAGCTGCTCACGGTGACGCGAGCCACCCTGGCCGTCACGGCGGAAGCATCTGCCCAACAGAGCATGGCCGCCCCCCTGGCCGCCCTGCTGGCCGCGCTGCCAGACAAATCCGTCGGCGCAGCGCAGCCGCCAGGCCCGTTCTCCAGCCGGCCGGGTGCCATCGGCTGGCATTACAATGTTCCGGTGGCCTACGTCTCGCGGGTATTCCGCACGGTCCCCTACAACCACCCCGACGCAGCGGCCCTGTTGGTCCTGGCCAAGCTGCTGCGTGCCGACTTTCTGCATCGCGAGATTCGCGAGAAGGGTGGCGCTTACGGCGGCATGGCCGGGTACAATGCCGACGGCGGCCTGTTCTCCATGCTCTCCTACCGCGACCCGCACCTGGAGCGGACGCTTGAGGTCTACCATGAGGCCGTTGCCTGGGCTTGCCGGGCAGAGTTCAGCGCCGAGATGGTCAAGCAATCGATCCTGACGGCCTTTGCGGAGCTCGACCGCCCCCTCTCGCCCGGAGGCCGCGGCTACCGGGAGTTTATCCATCAGCAGCAGGGGGTGACCCACGAGATGCTCCAGGCCTTCCGCAACGGCATTCTCGGCGTAGACCGGCACCAGCTTGGGCGGGTGGCACGGACATACCTGGAGGAGGGCTTTGCGGCCAGCTCGGTGGGGGTGCTGGCGGGCGATGAAATGTTCAGCAGGGCGCAGACGACCCTGTCGCAGATCAACATGCAGATGCAGCGCTTGGGCAGCCGCTAGCTGTCAATCGCAAAGACGCAAACAAGAACGCAGGACGCGAAGCTTTTCCAGGCAAAATCTGTGAGCTTGCAATCCTGACACGTTTTTCTTTGCGTCTTTGCGTTCATTTTAGGAATTGACTATAGTCTCACAGCAACCGATCCCGATTTCAGCAGTATTCAAGAGGTCTGTCATGACGATAAAACCTATCAGGAACCAGTTTGCCAGCGACAATTACGCCGGGATCTGCCCCGAAGCCTGGCAGGTGCTGCAGCAGGCCGACAGCGGCTACGCGACCAGCTACGGCGACGATCCCTGGACCGCCAAGGCCTGTGACGCCCTGCGCGACTTTTTCGATACGGATTGCGAAGTCTTCTTCGTCTTCAACGGCACCGCCGCGAACTCCCTCGCCCTGGCGTCACTCTGCCAGTCGTACCACAGCGTCATCTGCCATGAAACGGCGCACGTCGAAACCGATGAATGCGGGGCCAGCGAATTCTTCTCCAACGGCACCAAGCTGCTGACGGTGGGCGGCGCAGACGGCAAGGTCGACCTGGCGGAAGTCGAGCATACCGTCAAAAAGCGCAGCGACATCCACTACCCCAAGCCCCGGGTGCTGTCGATTACCCAAACCACTGAACTGGGAACCCTCTACACCCCTGATGAACTGGTCGCCGTCCATGGCCTGACCAAGCGCCTCAAGCTCAAACTGCACGTGGACGGGGCCCGCTTCGCCAATGCCGTCGCGGCGCTCAAGGTTCATCCCAAGGAGCTGACCTGGCGGGCCGGGGTCGATGTCCTGACCTTCGGTGGCACCAAGTGCGGCATGCCGATGGGCGAAGCCGTGGTGTTTTTCGACAAGACCCTTGCCGGCGAGTTTGACTACCGCTGCAAGCAGGCCGGCCAGCTGGCCTCGAAGATGAGATACCTCTCGGCACCCTGGTTCGGCCTGCTCAGGGAGGGCGCCATGCTCAGGCACGCCGGCCACGCCAACGCCTGCGCCGGCAAGCTGGCGGCAGAACTCGCGGCAATCCCGCAAATCAGGCTGGTCCATCCAACCGAAGCCAATGCAGTCTTCGTCCAGCTGCCGGAAAGATGCATCGACAAGCTTCGCGCCAGGGGTTGGGTCTTCTATACCTTCATCGGTTCCGGGCATTGTCGCTTCATGTGCTCCTGGGCAACCACCGACGCCGACATTGCGGCGCTGGCAAGCGACATCCGGGACACGACGCAGGAACATTAGCCCAGGCACCTCGCCATCCGTGAGCGGTGATTGTCACGGCTCCCCCACGACTACTTCTCCACCACGGGCCCTTATATGACCGAACAACAAAACCAGCACCCTTTCGCAGACCTGACCCCCGGGTTCATCATGGACGCGGTCGAGAGTTGCGGATTTATCTGTGACTGCCGGACCTTCGCCCTCAACAGCTACGAGAACCGGGTCTACCAGGTCGGCATCGAAGCCGGCGCACCGCTGATCGCCAAGTTCTACCGGCCGGGGCGCTGGAGCGATGCGCAGATTCTCGAGGAGCACCAGTTCTGCTTCGAACTGGCAGAGCACGAGCTGCCGGTCGTCGCTCCGCTCGTCAACGACCGGAACCACAGCCTGTTCCACTTCGGTACGTTCCGGTTTGCCCTCTACCCGCGCCAGGGCGGCCACGCCCCTGAATTCGACAACCTCGACAACCTGCTGATCATGGGCCGCACCCTCGGCCGCATGCATGCCATTGCCGCAACCCGACCCTTTGTCCATCGCCCGCGGCTCGACAGCGCCAGCTTCGGTCATGCCTCCGTCGCCCTGATCAGCGAGAAGTTCATGATCCCCGAGTACCAGGCCAACTACGACGCCCTCACCCGCGATCTGCTGCAGGCGATCGACGAGCTGCTCGCCGATGCCGCCGACACCCCCATGATCCGCACCCACGGCGACTGCCACGCCGGCAACGTGCTCTGGCGCGGGGAAGCACCCCATTTCGTCGATTTCGACGATGCGCGCACCGCCCCGGCCATCCAGGATCTCTGGATGATGCTGTCCGGTGACCGGGGGCGCCAACTGGCGCAGCTGGCCGAGATTGTCGAAGGCTACAACGAGTTCCATGATTTCCGTCCCAGGGAGCTGCGGCTTATCGAAGCTTTGCGCAGCCTGCGCATCCTGCACTATTGCGCCTGGCTGGCCAGACGCTGGGACGACCCGGCCTTCCCGCACCATTTCCCCTGGTTCAATACCGTGCGCTACTGGGGGGAGCATATCCTGCAGCTGCGCGAGCAGATTGCCGCGCTGCAGGAACCGCCCCTGGAGGTCCTTTGAGCCTGCCAGGAGGACCGGACGTTGTGGTCAACAAAAAACCGCCGGCAGCTTGTAGAAGCTGCCGGCGGCTGGTGCTGGCAATCGGCCTGAAGGGCCGCAGGGGGGCTGCGTCACCCGCGGCGGTCAAGCCTGGCGGATAATTTCGACCAGCAGTTCGGTCACCTGAACCATATCGGCGACCGCGACCGACTCGTCGTGGGTGTGGACCCCCTCCATGCCGGTGGCCAAAATAATCATCTCGATACCCTGGGCATTGAAGATATTGGCATCGCTGCCGCCGCCGCCCAGGCGCACCACGATATCCTGGCCGACAGCCGCCGCTGCGCTCCTGGCCAGTTGCACGACCGGGGCCTCCTCGGCGACGGCCATCCTCGGGAAATCGGCCTTGACCTCCACACTGACCACAGGGCGCACCGGCCGGCCGTCGATCTCCCTGGCCATGGCGTCGGCGGCCTCTTCAAAACAGGCGAGCATGTGCTCGGTCTGCGCCTGCAGCTTGTCCGGGTCATGACTGCGGGCCTCGCCCTGCAGGGTCACCTTCTGCGGGACGATATTCGACGCCACGCCACCCTCGATACGGCCGATATTGGCCGTGGTTTCGTGATCGATGCGCCCCAGCTGCATGCGGGCAATGGCCAGGGCTGCGGTTTGGATAGCCGACATCCCCAGCTCGGGAGCCAGTCCGGCGTGCGCGGCAAGACCGGTAATCTCGACTTTCATGCGGTTCGCTCCCGGCGCCTTGAGGACCATCTGTTCAACCCCCTGGGTGTCCAGGGCGAAGCCCCGGCGCGCCTTGAGCAGGCCGTAGTCAAGGTGTTTGGCCCCGACCAGGCCGACCTCCTCGGCGATCGAAACCACGACCTCGATCGGGCCGTGCGGAATCCCCTGTTCGCGAACCACCTCGAGCGCTTCGAGCAGCTCGGCAATCCCCGCTTTGTCGTCGGCGCCGAGCACCGTATCGCCCGCGCTGTAAAACACCCCGTCCCGCAGAACCGGCTCGACCTGGCCGCCGGGCTCCACCGTGTCCATGTGCACCGAAAACAGCAGCGGGTCGGAGGCTTTGCCGGTTGCCGGGAAATAGGCGACCAGGTTGCCAACCTCGCCGCCAGTGCTGGCCGCCGCGTTATCGAAGCAGACTTCGCCGCCGAGGTGTTGCAAATGCTCGGCCAGGTGGCGGGCGATGGCACTTTCATGCAAAGGCGGGCTGTTGATGCCTGCCAGACGGGCGAATCCATCGCTGAGACGCTGCCGGTTGATCATGCGAAACTCCTTAATACTGTTGAAGGCCTCCGGTCAGAGACCCGGGATATCCATAGAGATGCTGAGCCTTATGCGGTCAGCACGGATAATCATCTTATCACCACATCTTTGGACAAGCAAAACGGAATGCACATTCTAAAAGCTGTCGAGGGCGGTCCGCCAATGCCGTTAAGGTCTTTCCGGAACGGCACAAAACACCCCATTACCGCGCACAGACTTCTAGACAAATCGCCGGTCACCCTGCTAGTATGAATAAATTTTGTTTATCGGGAAGTTAACCCTCAAAACCCGTCAGGAAGAGACCCTTGGATTTTGATTTCCACCCTCCCAAACGTTCTGTGACCAAACCCGGCCGAGCCATCCCCGGCCTGCGGATCTGGCTG
>JAHEEU010000010.1 GCA_024640545.1 Geobacteraceae bacterium | reverse complement strand
ATCGGTGTCGTCTTCGATCAAAAGGATGCGCATCTCGGTACTCCGCGGTATGTTCAGGTCATATCGCCACAGGGTTATTGTAAACGCCTGATCCCTGGCCGGCAAACCGATTCATCGTCGGCGATGCCGGTCATTATCCCCTGAAGTTCGAGTTTGCGGGCCGGGTCGAGGACCCGGCGACCACCGCAGGCCCCGGCTGGGGCACGCAGATGGACATAGAGATCACGATCGGACGTAAAAAAGATGGCAGTCGCCCATTCCGCCACCTCGATTTCGGAACGGAATACCCGACGCTTTTCGGGCACGCCGTCGGCCCGCAAGGTTGCCAGGTACCGGCCATCGCGGACAGCCATGTTAAGTTCAGCGTAGCGAGCGGCAAAAAACGGTTGCATGGATTCCACCTTAAGCTTTCTGAAAGACGAATTCATCGGTCAACAACCGGCCGCAGGTGACAATCTCAGCTTCCAGACGGTAGTACCCGGGAGGCAACTGCATGGTGTCGATCAGGTAGCCGCCTTTCATCGGTCGTGCCCTTTGCATCAACTGGCGGCCGGTGCAATCGATCACCGTTGTGACGACCTGGGCATCTTTAACGATTTTTCCTCTGGGGTCGCTGATGAACATGACCATGGCTCCGAGGGCTTGATTCGGCCCCGTCACGGCGAACTGCAGGCCGAAATCACCCGTCACGAAGGCCAGTTTGTAGTCTTCGGCTTGGCCCTGTTGAACCGTCGCATCCTCAATGTTGTCGTCCAATTCATTGACCGGGTTGGCCAAGGCACTGGCCGGCATGGCCATGGCCGTAACACAGAGTGCGGAACAGACTGCCTTGATGACTTTTTTCATCGGAGTTCTCCTTGTAATGGACACTGTAGAAGGTCACAAAGGTGCAACTTGCGATCAGTATATACGCTCCCCATTACCGGATTCTTTCCGCAACATTACAAATTGGCAAGGTTGGCTGGGCGGGGAGGGCCCTCGCCGAGATTTGACGGCCGCTGCTGGATTGCCGCGGTAGGGTGGCGGGGTGTTTCGGGATAACCTGCCACGCTCTTACCGGGATTTTCCGGGGCGCGTTTTTTACTTGACAACTATGACCAAATTGGTAATCTATGGCCAACAAGAACATGTCTTCTTCATGTTCGACCTCCTAAGAAACACCGAGAAACCCGTTGCCCCACAGTCACCCTCCTGACTGTGGGGCTTTTTTTTTGCCTGCTCCCCTGGCCTGTCCAGCCACCGGAGTGCCGAAGACAGAGCAAAATCATAAAAATCAGATAATCTTTAAAATATACGCGCCTGCCTCAGGAGTGCGCTTTCCCACGATTGCCAGGTTGCCCTTGGGTGTTCTCGCCCTGAGACTGTCGGTGAGTTACATGGATGTTTACCGCAAACCGGTTGATGAAATTTTCACGCTCCTGGAGTCACGCCCCTCCGGGCTGACCGCTGAAGAGGTCAGGCTGCGCCAGGCTGCTTATGGCTACAATGAGCTGCAGACCCAGGCAAACGTCAATCCGCTGATCATTTTCATCAACCAGTTCAAAAGCTTCATCATCTACATCCTGCTGTTCGCGGTGGTTTTTTCCCTGCTCATCGGCGAGTACGTCGACACCACCATCATCCTGGCAATTTTGCTCGCCAACGCGGTGATCGGCTTTTTCCAGGAACTGGGCGCCCATCGTTCCCTGGAGGCGCTGAAAAAAATCAGCACGCTGCGTGCCACCGTGATCCGAGCCGGCAAGGTGGCCGTGGTTGCCGCAAGGCAGCTGGTGCCGGGTGATGTCGTCCAGCTCGAAGCCGGAGACAAAGTCCCCGCCGATCTCCGGATCATGGAGTCTGTGCGGCTCAAGACCGAGGAGTCCGCCCTGACCGGGGAGAGTGTCCCGGTCGACAAGAACAGCCTGGTGATTGCCGAAGAAGTCCCTCTCGGCGATCGCAGGAACATGCTGTTCTCTGCCACCTCTGTGGCAACCGGCCATGCGCGGGCGATTGTCGTCGGCACCGGTATGCAGACCGAACTGGGCAGAATCACGACCCTGATCAAAGAGGCTGAAGAGGAGATGACGCCTTTGCAGCGGCGCCTCGATCAGTTCGGTAAAAAACTTGGCTGCGCTATTATTGCCATCTGCGCCGTCGTCTTCATCCTCTCGTTCTTCAGGGCCCTGGCCGCTGGGCCCTTGTCCACCGAGGCCGTCGTGGCCTTCGCCTTTGTCGCCATCAGCCTGGCCGTGGCCGCAGTGCCGACCGCCCTGCCGGCGGTGGTGACCATTGCGCTCAGCATCGGCGTCAAGCGCCTGCTGGCAAAAAAGGCCCTGGTCCGCAACCTTTCATCTGTAGAGACCCTGGGCAGTTGCGATGTTATCTGCACCGACAAAACCGGAACCCTGACTGAAAACCAGATGACTGTCCGCCAGGCATGGACGCTGGCCGGGGAAACGGTCTTCTCAGGCACCGGTTATGGCCCAACGGGGACAGCCACCGGTACGGTTGCCCGGGAACTTTTCCTCTGCGGCCTGCTCTGCAACAATGCCAGCCTTTACCAGGAAGATGACTGCTGGCAGATTGCCGGAGATCCGACCGAGGCGGCACTGCTGACCAGTGCCGCCAAGGCTGGCGTCCGCAGCGAGGCGAGCAGGTTGGACGAGATCCCCTTCGATGCGGAGCGCAAGCTGATGAGCGTATGCTGCGCCTGCCGTGATGGTGAACAGATCTACACCAAGGGGGCCCTGGACCGGGTGCTGGAATGCTGCACCAGAGTTCTCGATGGCGAACGGCAGGTGACGCTGACAGCCACGCATGTGAAGCTCATCGAGAAGCAGCACGCCTTGTACGCCTCGAAATCAATGCGCGTGCTGGCCTTTGCGACCCGGCGAATGGCAGCGGGCGACAATTTTCGGGAGGAGGACCTGACCTTCGTCGGCTTGCAGGCGATGTTCGATCCGCCACGACCGGATGTGATCGAATCGATCGCCAAGACCCGTGATGCCGGCATCCGGGTCATCATGGTGACCGGTGATTACGGCGAGACCGCCAGGGCGATCGGCAGGGAGGTCGGCATCACGGGTACCCTGTACAGCGGAGCGGAGCTGGCACGGATGGACGAGGTCGAGCTGTGCAAAGTCCTCGAGGAGGGCGCCAACATCTTTTCCCGGGTCGCCCCGGAGCACAAATACCGCATCGTCGAAGCCCTGCAGAGGATGGGGCACATCGTGGCCATGACCGGTGACGGTGTCAATGATGCCCCGGCTCTGAAAAAGGCCAATATCGGCGTGGCGGTTGGCAGTGGCACCGAAGTGGCCAAGGATGCAGCCGACTTCGTGCTGCTCGACAACAGCTTCACGCACATCGTCAATGCCGTCGAAGAGGGGCGGGGCATCTATGACAACATCCAGAAGTCGATCATGCTCCTGCTGTCGGGCAACCTCGGCGAAGTGCTGATTATCTTCCTGGCCGCACTGTTCGGTATGAACCTGCCTCTCACCGCCATCCTGCTGCTGTGGATCAACATGGTGACCGACGGCGCTCCGGCCCTGGCCTACAGTGTCGATCCCTACGGTCGTGACATCATGCAGAGGCTGCCGAAGCCGCGCGACGAGGGCATCCTGCCCGGTCCCAAGCTGGCCCTGCTCGGGGTGCTCGGCTGTGTCGGCACCGTTATCGCCCTGAGCCTGTTTCATTACTTCGGCGGCAACTCGGCGGTGCCCGGTGAAGTCATGCGCGCCCAGACCGTGGTCTTCAATTTCGTCGTGCTCTACGAGGTGATCCTGATCTTCGTCATCCGCAGCGGCTACCGCGTGCCCTTCTGGGCCAACAAGTGGGTCTGGGCGGCCGCGACGCTCTCGGTGGTGCTGCAGGCGCTGCTCATGTACACTCCCCTCGCGGCTGTCTTCAAGATCGTTCCCCTCGGCCTGGCCGATCTCGCCATCCTGCTCGGTGGTGGACTGCTGTTCGGGCTGGCCGCCCTGCTTTATCAGCTGGCAGCGCGCAACCAGTTCAAGACGACCTGAACGGGGTCTGCGTCAAACCGCGGCCGCAGGTCCGCCCGAACCCTGTTTATCTCCGGAGCCAGTGATCTTCTTTATCCAAGGCATGACGAGACAATCTGGCCGAGGGCGCGACCCAGTGCCAGATGCTGGTCAGCGTCCAAATGGACACCATCCCGCTCACTGGTGGTGATGACGGTTCCCGAGTCGAAGAACATGCATCCCAGCTCCTCACAGACCTTGCGGTAGGCAGAGGCCAAGCCTGCAGACTTGCTCGCCGCGCCCTCGAATTTGGGTGCGATTGGCCCCATCGGTGTGCGAATGGGCGGCGGCGCGACCACCAGTATCCCCGGAATGGGCATGCCTGGTTCGACCGGCGCGGTGCGGATGGCCGAGACGAGCGCGGCAATGCCCTGGGAAGAAAGCCAGGCATTATGCTGATGCATGGTCTGGAAGTCATTCGTCCCCAGCAGGAGGATGACCAATTCCAGTGGCGAGTTGATTTCGATGCTTTGCGCCAGACCGGCGAGGCCGTTCCTGCCTGCTTTGTAAGGGTCGTCCCACACCGTGCGACGGCCGTTGAGGCAATTCTCGATGACGCGGGCTTTGTGCCCGGAGCTGAAAAGCTCCGTTTCCATGACTCCCGGCCAGCGCTGGTCGAATGCATAGCGATGGCGCGTCAGCGGGATAATTCCCCAAGACAGTGAATCAGCATAAACCAGGATGTGTTTCATGAGATCTCCGCAAAGCCTGCTGCGAGGCGAGCTTGCAGGCGCCTTTGAAAAGCGCCTTTTGCCGATGCTCCGGCAGCCAACCGCCCGGCCAGTCAATGTTAGGTTGTTGTTTCAAACGATATCTTAGCGGGGAGACGCGGAGAAATCCACCGGTCTGAAAACCCGAGCGACCATAAAATGCTCGCGGGGGCAACCAAAGGGCCGTGGCCCGGGACACACGGCCGCTCCGGAACAGTTCCGGGGAAGGTTCCAGCGCCTATCGAACGACCCCCCGGTTGCGGAGATCATTCCGCAGAGCTGTCACCCGGTCTCGGTTGACGCCGAAATCTGTATAACCCACCCGGGAGGCGGAGCGAACTGCAATAACCCCTTCGGAACGGCGCAGGTTGAGTTCAAGGTCGTCAACAAAACCGAGCAGGGCGCTGCGGCACTCGGCGTGAAGGTACTCCGGTGTCTCGCTGACGACGCGGGTGCGCGGGAGTCCGGACACCTGCTCGCGCACGGCTTGCCAGGCCTCGGCGGCAGGCACGGCAAGTTGCAGGGGCGCAACCTGGTGGTCGCTGTCCCGGGCATCACTGGAAACGCAGTTCGGAGAGGCCGGGCAGGGGGCCAGCCCGTTAGCAGAGACGCCGAGGTTTGCCGGGCTGTTTCCTGTGCAGGCGGCAAGGAAAAGACCGGCGATGGTGAGGGCCAAGCCAATATCAAGTGCTCTGGAGGCTGGCCCGGTGGTCCTTAAGCGCTCAATCCAGGTTCTCATCGATGTCCTGTTTAAAGAGACTCTGCCTGACCGCGCTCGATAAGCCGGTGCTTTCCGCCGTATTCGTCGGTGCAGCAATAAGGCTGCGAACCTCGCGCTGCAATTCTCGACCGGCTTGGCAAGCAGAGCCCGTCCGTTGCAATGATCCGGTCTCTATGGGGTGCGGCGGACTAGTGAGACATCAGCACCGGGGCCGTCATCGATTCCAGGAGAGTCCGCGTCGCACCGCCCAACACCCATTCCTTGAGCCGCGAATGACCGTAGCAGCCCATGACGATCAAATCTGCCGAGAGGTCGGATGCACGCGAAAGCAGTTCATTCCCGACATCGATCTCGGCGCCCGGATCCGTCGACACTTCCACGTGTACGCCATGACGCGCGAGATAGAGGCCGATATCGGCCCCCGCAATGTGGCCTTGTTTGCCACTTTTGGGATCGACCGCCATGACGTTGACCTTGTCCGCGCGTTTGAGCAGCGGGATTGCGTCCGTGACGGCCCGGGTTGCCTCGCGGCTGGCATCCCAGGCGACCAGGATGCGCTTGCCTATGGTTGGGAAATTGCCGATGTTCGGCAGAATCAGGGCCGGCCGACCGGCGGCGAGCACGACGCGCGCCGGAAGGCCGGTGGCGATATCCAGGGCGTCCGCAACTTCACTCTGACCGATCACGACCAGGTCGGCATAGCGAGCGTGCAAAACCATCGCGTCGATCGGATCATGAATAGCCGTTCGCCATTCAATGCTTCCGATTCCCGCTGTCGACGCCCGACTGGTGAACTCCGCCTCGGCGCGGGCCATTTCCTCGGCAGCGGCTTTCTTCTGTGCTTCGAGGATCTCCGCCCCAATCTGGACCATCAGGTAGCTGGGGAGAACAACCTGCTCCAGGGCGTAGAGTGCGACCACGTGGGCGTCGTACTGTTTTGCCAGGTTGAGGGCAGTTTCAACGCGCACAGCACAACGCTTGTCGTGGTCGATGTGAACAAGAATCGTCTTATAGCTCATGGAATCCCTCCCTCTGCCGGCGGTTGCTTCCAGCTTTATCATTTGGTGATTAATCTCTTCTAATACTTATATCAGACCACAAAGTCCTGTCAAACCGGAAGCCTGGCCCGAACAGGCAGGCAGACCGGCAAACCGCTTGGGACCGCGGTCGCCGGTTCTGACCGATGCCCGCGATGCACTGACCATTGATACCCTAGGCCAGCTTTGCTTTTCTGCCGGCCCCGGAGCCGGTGACTGCGATTTTCATGAGCTTTGCCGTGTTTGAGATTATAAAACCCGGTCAGCAGTATGGTCTTCTCCGGTTGCTCAGCACCTGCAGAGTGATAAAATCAAGTTTAGAGGGCTCTCATGATTGACGCGCTGTTTCCCAGTTATCCCTTGCCGCAGGATGTTGTCGATGACCTGCTGGATACCATCAGGCGAGATTGGACGTTCTGGGGCCCCTGCTCAGGCGAGGACGAGGTCTGGCGTCTCCAGCCGCTGCCCGAGGGGCTTTGGCCGGCTAACGCCGTAACGACCTTCCTCACGGTAAAGAAACTTCTCCTGCCGCAACGTGCCGCGCTCTGGTCCCATGACCAAAACAGCTACCGGAAGGCTGGGGCCGCCAGTCCGGTTGCAGTGATCGGTGTGCCCCTCTGCGACTTGCAGGCGGTCTGGTACCTGGACCAGGTCTTTGCAGAGGATGAACCCTACCTGGACCGGCGCAAACAGCTGCTGCTGATCGGAATGCCCTGCGAGCCGGGAGCGGAATGTCGCTGCAGCAGGCAGCTGATGCCTCTGGCCGGCGATCTGTTTGTCGGCGCCGACCGGGTCTGGGCGCTCTCCCGGGCCGGGCAGGGGCTGCTGCTGGAGTGCGCTTGCGGCGTGGCGGAGGAAATGCCCCTGCCGTGGCCCGAAGGGCCGGACGGTCAACGATCGCAAATCAGTGAAGATTTGTTTCTTTCCAGCGCAGCGGCAAGCATCTGGTTCGACGAGTCGCAGCGCTGTCTCTCCTGCGGAGCTTGTTCGGCGGTCTGTCCGACCTGTTATTGCTTCGATCTGTTGGACTCCGCGGCCCTTGACGGCAGCGTGGTGCGCAGGCGCGCCTGGGACAACTGTTTTTTTGCTGAACACGGCAAGGTTGCCGGAGGCCATGATTTTCGCCCGGGAAGGGCCGACCGGCTGCGGTTCCGCATGGAACACAAGCTGCTCGGCTTCGGTGATCTGCGCGGCCAGAACTCCTGTGTCGGCTGCGGGCGGTGCCGCGGGGTCTGCCCGGCCGAGATCGATCTCGATCGAATTGCCGAACAGCTTCACCTGGAGGTCGGCTCATGATGCATGATCTGCAGCCGGTTCCCGCCGTGCTGGTGAAAATCGTGCCGATGGTTGTCGACAACCACCTGTTTGCATTCCGGCCGGAGCAGCCACTGGCAGACATCATGCCGGGGCAGTTCGTCGAAGTGAGTATCTCAGGGGTCGGCAGTTTCCCGGTCTCCTCCTGCGACCTGGTCCGCGACGGCCGCATCATGTCCTGCATCCGTCGTGCGGGCCGGGTGACCGATGCCCTTTACCGGTTGAAGGAGGGAGACACCGTAGGACTGCGTGGCCCTTTCGGCAACGGTTTCCCCCTGCAGCGTTTTGCGGGTCATGATGTGCTTTTGATTGCCGGCGGACTGGGCATGGCGCCGTTGCGCGGCCTGCTGCAGGCATTGCTTGAAGACCACGACCGCCAGGGGAGGATCATGGTCCTGTATGGCTCGCGCGAACCGGGCGGGCTGCTGTTTTATGACGAACTGGTCGGGTTGTCGCAGCAGGGGCGAATCAGTGTGCGTTTTTCCGTCGATTTTGCCGAAACCCTGCCCGGGCCGCACCCCCAGGTTTTCTGCAGGATAGGCCTGGTCAGCGAACTGCTCGAGGGGCTGCAATTCGCCCCGCGCAGGACGGTCGCCGCGGTCTGCGGACCGCCGGCGCTTTATCGCTGCGTCCTCGAAGAACTCGCCCTGACCGGGATTGCCCCCGCCCGGATATTCGTTACCCTGGAGCGCCGTATGCGCTGCGGCATCGGCGAATGTTGCCATTGTGTGACCGGCGGGCGCTACATCTGCAGGGATGGACCGGTTTTCAGCCTCGAGCAGCTGCGCGGGATGGCAGGTGCGATATGAGAACGACGTCGTCGTTGAAGCTCTCCTGGGTGCGCTTTACCTCCTGCAGCGGCTGCCAGCTGATGCTGCTCAACTGCGAAACGTCGCTGAACGAGCTCGCCAGGATCGTTGAGCTCGACGCCTTCCCTCTGGTCTCGTCGGCAGGCGACAGGAGTGAACCGGTCGATATCGCGCTGGTGGAGGGTTCCCTGTCGACGCCCGAGGAAGTCGAACGCCTGCTGGCCATACGGCGCCATTCCCGGCTGCTGGTGGCCGTTGGAGCCTGTGCGCTGAACGGTGGCATCAACGCCCTGGTCAAGGGAGAACGCCGCAGCTGCCTGGCCGGAATCTATGGCGAGCAGAGCGCCGGATGGGATTCTTTCCCGCCGCAGCCGGTGCACCACTTCGTGCGCGTCGACTGGCAGATCCCCGGCTGTCCGCCAGAGCGCCGTGAATTGCTGGAAAGCCTCGGCTCAATCCTCCACGGTGGCTGGCCCGGTCGGCAGCTGATGCCGGTCTGCATGGAATGCCGTTGCAACGAAAATCGCTGTCTGCTGGTTGAAGACCACGCTCCCTGTCTCGGCCCGATCACCCTTGCCGGCTGCAACGCCAGCTGCCCGGCACGGGGCGTTCCCTGCGAGGGATGTCGGGGTGTCGTCCCGGAAGCAAACCGGGACGAGCTGTACCGTCTGCTGCTTGAGACCGGTCTCTCCGTCCAGGAGATCCAACACCGGTTGGAACGTTTTGGAGGGACCCCCCATGGCCAGGCTGATCGTTGATCCGTTGACGCGTGTCGAGGGCCACGGCCGGGTCGAGCTGCTGCTCAGGGATGGCCGCCTGGATGATGTCAAGGTGCGCCTGCTTGAATCCCCACGTCTCTTCGAGGCCCTGGTGACCGGCCATCGCTACGATGCCGTGCCGGAGCTGGTCTGCCGGGTCTGCGCGATCTGCTCTGCAGTGCATAAGCTGGCCTCCCTGCAGGCGCTGGAAAATGCCATGGGCGTGACTGTGCCGCCGACGGCCGCCATGCTGCGCGAACTGCTGCTTCTGGGCGAGCATCTCCAGAGCCATGTCCTGCATCTGTTCTGCCTGATCCTGCCCGATTTGCGCGAGGTGCCGGACATCCTCATGCTGCTGAAGCAGGGAGATCCCCTGGCCGTGGGTGGGCTTGCCGTGAAGGCTTTCGGCAACCGGATCCAGGAGATTGCGGGTGGACGGGTGATCCACCCGGTTAACCCGGTTTTCGGCGGAGTTGCCTATCGTCCGGGCAAGGATGAGCTCGAGACGCTTGCCGTTGAACTGGAGCGTTGGCAGCGCGACTGGCCGGAGCTCGCCGCCGGTTTTGAGCAGGCCGGTCATTACCCCGCCGCGGGCACCGCACTCGGCAGCGCCATCGCCACCGGTCTTGCCGATAGCTTTGCCCTGTCCGGCGAGCTGTTGTGGTATGAACCCTCGGCCTGCGCGCCGGTCGCCGAATATGTACGGCTGCTCGGCGAGCGCTCCCGGCCGGAAACCTACGCCAAGGATGCTGCCGGCGCGAGCGGTCCATTCCTGGTCGGGGCCCTGGCCAGGAACCGGCTCGCTGCCGCGCGGGGCGTGCCGGTTGGTAGGCTTGCGGATGGCCTGGGCATTCACGCCAACAACCTGGCCCAGGTCAGGGAGGTCGACTGGATCTTGCAAAGAATTGGTCAACTGCTGGATGCACTGCTGGGGAACGCTGGGACCGGCCCTCTGCGCGCCGGGCCGGTGGCCGTTCGCGGTGGGAAGGGCACCGCGGTCATGGAGGCCCCGCGCGGCCTGCTGGTTCATCACTATGTCGTCGATGAGTGGGGGACTGTCGTGGCGGCTGATATCGTGACGCCGACGGCCATCAATCAGCGCGTTATCGCAGCGCAGGTCTTGGCAGACCTGGCCGATGAAGCAGACCCGGCGCGCATGCGACAGGTGACCGAGCGAATTGTTCGCGCCTATGACCCCTGCATCTCCTGTGCAGTTCACCTGCTGCCGGCCTCAGGAGACGGCGCCTGACCGGCACCGGCAAGCTCCCGCCAGGACGAATCCTCGTCAACCGATCACTTCCATGACCCGGTCGGCAATATGCTCACCGATGCTCAATGAGGCCGTCGCCGCCGGTGACGGGGCATTGAGGACGTGGACCATGCGCGCCTCGGTGAGGATGCGGAAATCATCGACCAGGCGCCCCTGGGTGTCGACCGCCTGGGCCCGGACGCCGCTGCCGCCCGGCACCAGGTCGCTGCTCCTGATCTCCGGCATGAGCCGCTGCAGGCTTTTGACAAAGAGCCTTTTCGAAAATGAGCGGCCATGCTCCTCGATCCCCACCCGCCAGAAACGGGCGGCAAGCTTCCAGAAGCCAACGAAACCGAGGGTCTCGGCCAGGTCGCGCAGCGAGATGTCGCTACGCCGGTACCCTTCGCGTCGCCAGGCCAGGACAGCGTTGGGGCCAGCCTCGACGGTGCCGTCGATCATGCGGGTGAAATGGACGCCGAGAAACGGCATCTGTGGGTCGGGGACCGGGTAAATCAGATGCTTGACCAGGTTGCTGCGCTGTGGTTTGAATTCATAGTATTCGCCGCGGAACGGCACGATGCGTAAATCCGGGAGCAGCCCGGCCGATCTGGCGACATGATCGGCGTGCAGACCGGCGCAGTTGACCAGGCCGCGCGCCTGGACGATGTCGTTGCCGACGCGCAGGAGGTAGGTATCGTGCTCCTTGCGGATCTTTGTGACCGGCGTGCCCAGCTGAATGGTGCCACCGCGCGCCCGGAAGAGCTCAGCCATTTTCCGGGCAACGCCGACGTAGTCGACGATGCCGGTCTGCGGCACGAACAACCCCGCTATCCCTCTGACATGCGGTTCATGCTCGCGCAGCTCCGCAGCGGTGAGGCGCTGCAAGCCGCTCAGGCCGTTGGCGTGGCCGCGGCGTTCAAGTTCTTCCAGAGCCGGCAGTTCAGAATCGTCAACCGCGACAACGACCTTGCCGCAGCGCTGGTGGGGAATGTCGTGCTCGGCGCAGAACCGGTAAAGTGCTTCCCGGCCGGAGGTACAGGTGGCGGCCTTGAGAGAGTCGGGCCGGTAGTAGAGGCCGGCGTGGATCACGCCGCTGTTGTGGCCGGTCTGGTGAGTCGCCAACTGCGCCTCTTTTTCGAAGAGGGTAATCTTTAGGCCGGGGTTGCGCGAAGCCACGGCCAGCGCCGTGGCACAGCCGACAATTCCGCCGCCGATAATGGCCAGATCAGAAGAAACATTCATGGCTAATCATCCTTCGCTGTGCAAAAAGTCGGAAGCTGTATGGTGCCGCACGGCGCGAGAGGGTATGACTCTGGCCGGCCTCAGTTGCTCTTTTCTATTCTACCCTGTTTCTAGTGCAGCAACAGTCCCTGGTCAAACCTGCCGCGGCAGACCTCATTCAGCCGGCTGTCCCGACCTTTCTGCTTGCAGGTCAAGAGCCCGGATCAGGGCATGCACGGCCCTGGTGTAAGGGAACTCGCTGTCGTTGATGGCATGGCGCAGTACGCCTCCGGTAATGAAATCAATCTCCGTACGCCGTCCGGCGGTCACGTCCTGGAGCATGGATGTCCGGTTGACGGCGGTCCGTTCGAGGTTTTCGCACATCAGCTCCCAGATGACCTGGTCATCGAGCGGCACGCCGGCCCGCGCTGCCGCTACCGTGGTTTCCCGGCCCAGCTGCTGCATCAGTTCCAGGGCCGGCGGACTGTTGCCGACCTCACCGTTGCGCATTCCGGTCAGCGCGGTGACAGTGTTGAGCATGGCGTTGATGGCCAGCTTGGTCCAGATCGCCGGACGCGGATCGTCGACCCCGGTGGCCTGCAGGCCGGCTTCCTGCAGCAGTTGAGTGATCCAGTCGACGGCTGTGCCGCCGTTCCATGGGCCAATGGTGATCTGTCCGTCGCCGCCCCAGCCGACCACACCCGGGGCGCAGCTGTAGGCTCCGTAGGTCGCGATCCCGGCGGCGACCCGTTGGGGTCCGAACAGCCCGGCCAGGACCTCGGCGTTGCCCAGGCCGTTCTGCAGCGTCAGCACGGTGCCGTCGGTCGTCAGTATGTCGCCGAGTGGTCCGAGGTTCGCCGTGCTGTAAGCCTTGACCAGAACGATGATCAGGCGCGACGGCGCCAGCTGCTCAGGAGCGTCGGATACGGCGCACAGCCGGAAGTGGCGCGTGGCGCCATCGCGGTCATGCTCCAGGGTGATGCCGTTCTTGCGTAGAGCCTGCAGTTGCAGCCCCGGGCGCTGGAATGCCTGGACCCGGTGCCCGGCCTCGAGCAGGCGTGCGGCGAGCAGACTGCCAAGGGCGCCGCAGCCGGCAATGGTGATAGTCAAAGGTGCGTCATGCATTTTGCGGCCTTGTCTCGAGTGTTGGGCGGCACAGCTGTTATGCCGTCGGAGTGGCCTCCGCCGTGGCGAGCACGTGGCTGGCATCCTGCTCCCGGATCGGCCAGTGCAGCCAGGCCGCCACCAGTCCCAAAACCATCCCGGCAACCCATATGCCGAGATACGAACCGAACCGGGCGTACAGGTAGCCGCCCAGCCAGACGCCGCTGAAGCTGCCGACCTGGTGGCTTAGGAAGACCACCCCGTACAGGAAAGCCATGTATCGGGTGCCGAACATGACGGCGACCAGCCCGGTGGTTGGCGGTACGGTCGCCAGCCAGAGAAAGCCCATAACGGCACTGAAGGCCAGGATACTGGCCAGGGAGACCGGTATAACCAGAAACAGGGCGATGGCGACCGCCCTGCCCAGGTAAATGCAGGACAGGATATAGGCCTTGGAACGACGGCCGCTCTGCACCCCGGAAATGTAGGCGCCGACCACATTGCACAGGCCGATCAGGCCGATGCTCCAGGCGCCGACCCTGGCGTCGAAGCCGAGATCGACCACATACCCCGGCATGTGTACGGTGATGAAAGCGACATGGAACCCGCAGACGAAGAAGCCGAGCACCAGCAGAGTGTAGGAAGGGACGCGGAATGCACGCCTCAGGATCGTCGCCAGCGGCAGGTCGAGGTCGGTGGTTGTGCTTTCCGAGGCCCCGCTGTAGGGGACGAGCGGCAAGGCCAGCACCGCCATCAGGAGCGCCGACAGGCTCATCCATTGCAGGGCCTCGAACCAGCCCAGCCATTCGACGGCCTGCTGCATGAATGGCACGATGAGGAACTGACCGAAGCTGCCGGCTGATGTGCCCAGCCCAAGGGCCCAGCCGCGCCTCTCTGGTGGAACGGCCCGGGCCAGCGCCGGCAGGACGATGCCGAATGAGGTCCCGGCGATCCCTGCGCCAAGCAGGATTCCCGCCGTCGCGATCATGCCGGCTTCGGAGCTGGCGTAGGCCATGCCGAGCATGCCTGCGGCATAGCAGAGGACTCCCGCCAAGAGTACCATCAGGTTGCCGAAGCGGTCCGCCAGTCCGCCGGCGAACACGGCGATGATCCCCCAGGACAGGTTCTGGATCGCCAGGGCCATGGACATGACTTCCCGACCCCAGCCGTGGCTCTCCGAGATGGGTTTGAGAAACAGGCCGAAGCCGGCTCGGTAGCCGAACGAAAGCATCAGCAACATGCATGCGCTGATCAAGAGGGGAGCGACCGGAGCTATTCGTGTTTTCATAACGGTGTCTCTCGGTTCACAGGGTGGCCCATGAAACTAGCAACAGTACGGCGGCATGACAACCGAAATCTCGTTTGGCCTCGCCGTGCTGTCTTCACAGGGCCGGGGCCTTGTCCAAATAAAAGACCATACTGCAGGGGGGGCTGCTTGCTGTTCTAATCCGATTGCGGGACGACGCTAAGGCGGCTGCTAAGCACGGTTTGATGGCAAAACCATCACCGGACTCCCCTGGCCCGACGTCCATAGCCATGAGAATGGCGCTGCGCCGGCTTGCGGGCAACACCGCAAGTTGGGTCGCATGAGCGAGATATACCTGCGGCGCCTGGCTGACATGTTTGCTCATCATGTTGTGATCTCTCACTGCTTGGGCGACTTCATGAGCAATCGCCCCTGAATAATGATCCTCGTCAAACGGTTCGCCATACATCTCCGGGCGGTTCACTTGAGCGAAAATTGCCTGGTACGACATCAGGTTGATGACTTCGCTGTGAATGGCATAGCTGCCGAGAAATTCAAGGGCCTTGCCTGCCGCCGTGCAGGTCCCCTCGAGATCGGCAGAGTTGTCTGTTGCAACGACGATCTCCCAGCGGTTGTCGCAATGATACTCGCGGGCTTCTCCCTTTCCCGGGTGAAGCACCAGCTCCAGGGCAAGCAGCCAGATCGGCTCGTACGGCACGGCAACCTCTTCGTTCCGACTTTTTTATCATAATCGAGATGTGGCCCCTCTTGAAATAGCTGAACTTATGGCAGAGGATTTCCGACGCGCTGCAGGGACAGCCACGTCCCCGAGTTGGTCTTTAGCTTGCCTTGAATTTGCGGTTTAAGAGCGAAGCACATAGAATAAGACTGAAACAGCCCAAAAAACCTCAGTGAAACAGGAGCCCACAATGAAGCATGTCGTGATTACCGGCGCCAACCGCGGGATTGGCCTTGAACTGGCTCGTCATTACCAGGCGCGGGGATGGCGCGTCACGGGGGTCTGCCGCGAACCATCTGCAGAACTGGAGAAGGTCGCAGCACGGATAATTGAGGGTATAGATGTCACGAGCGAAGCATCTGTCGGTCGATTCGTGGCCGCCCTGCGGGGGCAGACCGTAGACCTGTTGATCAACAACGCCGGCATCCTCTTGCAAGAGACCCTCGGGGATCTCGATTTTGATTCGCTCCGGCTGCAGATGGAGACCAACGCATTTGCACCTTTTAGGATTTGCGTCGCCCTGCTGTCCAATCTGCCGGCGGGGAGCAAAATCGCCAATATCACCAGCCGAATGGGGTCGATTACCGATAATGCTTCCGGTGGCCATTACGGCTATCGCGCCTCCAAGGCTGCGTTCAACGCCCTTGGCCGCAGCCTGGCGATTGACCTGAAAGAGCGTGGCATTGCCGTGGCGCAGCTGCATCCTGGCTTCGTCAAGACCCGGATGGTCAATTTCGGCGGCTTGATTTCCCCGGAGGAATCTGCTGCCGGGCTGGCCGCAAGGATTGAAGCTCTCAATCTTGAGAATTCGGGTTCTTTCTGGCACAGCAATGGCGAAGAGCTCCCTTGGTAGGCTGAAGCGGCTCGCTGAAGGGCGGTCATGTCTTGAGTGATTGTTGCGAAAGTCATCTTAATTTGGGTCACCAGGTCCCGCATGTTCGGCAGAGTCCGCGGAGCTTTGAACAAATAAGTCCCTGGAACATTTAAACTGCGGGATGGTGCGTTGTTTGCGGCACCTTAAGATGTCGAATGGTCCATTTTGATCTGCATTGCAGAAAACCGCCTTGTTCAGATAGATGCCGAGGCCGTGGTGCCGAACGCCGGAGGGCTGTCTTCAGCAGGTGAAACGCCTCTTGAAGAGTCTCTATCCCAGGGACCGAAGCGGAATCGTTGCCAGTCGATCCCGGGCTTGCGCATTTTTGCTCTGCAGCTGTGCGGGCGCCCGCTACCAGTCGTTGAGCGTTGGCGCCACGCCCTGTCTTGCGGCCTGTTCAAGTGATGCAAAGTTCTGCCGGGGTAGGTCTCAAAGAGATCGAGAAGCCCGTCCCTCGATAAGTAAAGCCTGCCAAGATGCATTTAAAGCCCGTCTCCTGGGCCATGGCCTGCAGGCTGGCAACTTGATCGCCGGACCAGTTGAAATTGACAATCAAAATGCAATGGCATAACGTGTCATTTGTCACAGATGGTTGTGGAAAAAAACTCGTTGCTAGAAAGGAACATCAAATGCGTGACTTTTTTGTTGACCGTTTCGCGAACCTGAACATTGCCGACGGGGTTGCCCGGCTCGATTTTGTACGGGTTGAAACGATTAATACCGACAAAAAACAAGTAACCATGGCGCCTTCTCTACGCCTGGCGATTCCCTTTGATGCGTTTATGCAGATGGCGGAGCAGTTTGCCCTGGTACGGGAGGAGATCATCAAGAAGAACACCGGAAAGGCCGCAGCGCCGGCCCGGGGGAAGACCGACCCCCCTGGAGCTCACTAGACGGAACAGAGATTGCAAGAAAGGCCCATCCCGTTTCGGATGGGCCGTTTGCTTGTGTCATGGATCAATGTGAATGCTCGTCACCATTACGTGAACGGTGACGGTAAAAATCATCGCTGGGTAAATTGTGGGGTGCGTAAAGGTCCGTGGCCGGAGGTGCCTTTCCAACAATGCCGCCTCTGGAAATGCGTCATCAAAAAAGTCTCCGGGTTGGACCTGCGGCGATGAGGGCGGCGGAAAATAATAAATGATGACTTGATTGGTATGGTTTTGGTGGTAACAATTAAGATTAACAACACCATGCGCGTCCTGTCGGGCGGGGTGGTGAAACAGCAAGCCTCTTGAGTGCACCAGCCCCATAGCGGGGTGAAGCGATAAAGAGCTTCGCACGCGCCTGAAATGGCAGTCTGAATGGCTGGGGACCAGGAGTCTCACTTCGCCAAACAGACTCACGGGCGCCAATGGAGATCATCATGTTAGACGGCAGAAGAACCAATTCGTGTTTGCTGATCGGTGGGCTCATCGTGGCGATGGCAACCCTGCTTGCCGGATGCACGATGTCTCAGAAAGAAATTGTTAAGGCAGGAACTTATGAAGGTCCTCCAACCGCCATGGGACAAGGGTCGGCTCGCTCGTTCGTGACTCTCGATGTTGACGGGAAGCCCACAACCATCGGTATCAGGTTGTCCGAAGCGGCATTGGCTGGGTTGCCAGCTGAGGAACCTGCCGACGCGCATGGTTGGGAATATATCCTGCAACTTCCGGCTGAATCCGCGAACATGGGGTACAATCACATAGGGTTGGACTGGAACCCGCATGGACATATCCCCCCGGGTGTCTACGACAAGCCACATTTTGATTTCCACTTCTACCTGATCGATAGTGATGCCCGAAGCAAAATCACTGCAGTCGGTGACGACCTTGCCCGGGCGCACAAGGCGCCGCCCGGGGAGTTCATGCCCTCGGGTTATATCCTCCCGCCCGGCACCGAGGTGCCTAACATGGGCGCCCACGCCATAGATCCCAAGTCTGACGAGTTTACCAAGAAGTGGTTCACGAAAACGTTCATCTACGGTTTTTATGACGGCGAAATGATATTCGTGGAGCCAATGATCACCAGGGAATATCTGCAGACAAAGCCGCATGACCTTGTCCCCATAGCCGTGCCCACGAGGTATTCACGGCACGGCTACTATCCCACAAGGTACGGCGTCAACTACGATGCGGTTCACAACGAGTATGTCGTCAGCCTGGAAGGACTGGTCCTTCGCTAACGCCTGCCCATCCGAAAAGCTCCCGGCGATAACGAACGACCCCGCAGCTTGCTGCGGGGTCGTCAGGAACAAGACTCCGGTCTTCAGTTGCGCCGGCGAAAGAGGCGCTTCCCCAAGGTAGCCGGACCTATTGTTGCCTCCCCCGCGGCAGGATCAGATTGAGCAGCACGCCAATGATCCCGGCCAGGCCGATGCCGCCGAGCTTGACCACCGCCAGGTCGAAGCTCATGCCACCGATGCCGAACACCAGGATGACAGCAACGATCGCCAGGTTGCGTGGCTGCATGAGGTCGGTGCCCGCCCTGACCAGGGTGTTGATGCCGATCACGGCGATCGCGCCGAAGAGCAGCACCATGATGCCCCCCATGACCGGGACCGGGATGGTGTTGAGAAATCCGCCCAACTTGCCGATGAAAGCGAGCAGAATCGCGGCAATCGCCGCCCAGGTCATGATGAACGGGTTGAAGGAGCGGGTCAGTGCCACGGCGCCGGAGACCTCGGAATAGGTGGTGTTGGGTGGGCCGCCGAGAAAGGCGGCCAGGCTGGTGGCGAGTCCGTCGCCCAGCAGGGTCTTGTGGATGCCCGGATCTTCAACGTAGTCTTTGCCGGTGATGCTGCCGATAGCCAGGACGTCGCCGAAATGTTCGATGGCCGGTGCGATGGCGACCGGTACGATGAAAAGGATGGCCTCCAGGTTCCAGGTAGGCAGGGTAAACGCGGGCATGGCCAGCCACGGGGCGTCGAAGACCTTCTGCATCGAGATCAAGGTCGGTCCGGTCCAGTTCTGCAGGGTGCCGGGATCGAACGAGGCCTGGATCGTCGAGGAGAAGCCCGACGCGTCAAGAACCAGGGAGGCCAGGTAGCCGGCGCTGATGCCGCAGAGGATCGGAATGAGTCGGAACAGACCTTTGCCGAGCAGGGAGACCAGCACCGTGACCACCAGTGCGATGCCGGCGATGATAAAAGCCGTGGTTTCCGGAACCAGCCAGGCTGTGCCGTCACCGGTGCGCCCCGAAGCCATGTGCACTGCAACCGGGGCCAGGACCAGGCCGATCACCATGATGACCGGGCCGGTGACAATCGGTGGCAGGATTCGGTGCAGTATGTCCGAGCCGAAAATACGAATGGCAATGCTGGCAACGACGTAAAAGAGGCCCGCCGCGGCCAGGCCGCACATGGTGCCGGAGACCCCCCATTGCTGAACACCGTAAATGATCGGTGCGATGAATGCGAAGCTCGAGGCCAGGAAAACCGGAACCTTGCCGCGGGTGATGACCTGGAAGAGCAGAGTGCCGGCGCCCGCGGTGAAGAGTGCGACGTTGGCGTTCAGTCCGGTCAGCAGTGGGACCAGGACCAGGGCGCCAAAGGCGACAAAGAGCATCTGGGCACCGATGAGTATCTGTTTCGGGTTGAAGCTGAAGTGGTGCTCCTGGGGATTGTCAGACATTGAATGACCTCCTGTATTATTGCCTAGCAGTAGACGAACACGTTGACACAAAATCGACTTTTCCAAGGCACGGCTTTTTGCGGGCGCCTGGAAAAGCAAGAATCAACGGAGCCCAAGCTTCCCTTCAGGTGTTGAGATTCCGCTGTAAAAAAAACTTTTTGAGTGGTTTGAGATTAGTTCGACTGCAGTGCCGAACTATTTGGTGCCGAAGATCTTGTCGCCTGCGTCCCCCAGCCCGGGCAGGATGTAGCCGACTTCATTCAAGCGCTCGTCAATGGCCGCCACATAGATATCGACATCCGGGTGGCTCGCCTTAAGGGCGTTAATGCCCTCGGGGGCCGCCACCAGAAACAGGCCCTTGATCTTCTTGCAGCCTGCCTCCTTGAGCATGTTGATTGCTGCGATCACGCTGCCGCCGGTCGCCAGCATCGGATCGAGGATCATCGCCGTGCGATCACTCATCTGGCTGGTGAATTTCTTGTAATAGGCGACCGGTTCAAGGGTCTCCTCGTTGCGATACAGGCCGACCACGCTGACCCTGGCGCTCGGGATCAGGTCGAGGACACCGTCCATCATGCCGAGCCCTGCGCGCAGGATCGGGACCACGGTAATTTTTTTCCCCTTGATGGTGTCGATCGTGACCGGGCCGGCCCAGCCATTGATAGTTTCCTTCTCGGTCTCCAGGTCGCTGGTCGCTTCGTAGGTCAACAGGCGGGCAACTTCCGAAGCCAGTTCGCGAAATTCCTTGGTGCTGATCCCGTCGCGGCGCATCAGGCCCAGCTTGTGGCGTACCAACGGGTGTTTGATTTCATGGACCGACACGATTTTCTCCTTGGGATGGTGGCTGCATGACACAAAAAAAACGGACCTATAACCAAAACAAAGGTTAACCGCCAAGATGTGAATACCAAGATCAAAAACACATTTTTTAACGCAAAGACGCTAAGTAGGTCATTCAAGACGCAAAAAAAACGTTCTTTATATGAAAATTAAATCTTTGCGGCTTTTTTTGTTCTCTGCGTCTTAGCGTTAAACAAGCTTTTTGCCTTAACCTTCTTTTCGGTTATAAATCCGAAAAAAAACAAGACAAACTAACATGCCGCATGCTTTTCGGCAAGCAATTGAGTGACCATGTGTCGCGAAGAAAAGGAGCCCCTCCGGTAGCTTTGTCGAAGGCAAATCTGTTATCGTGGATCACATGACCAACCCATGCACATCAGAAGGCCTGGAAACGCCGTTGCTGGTTACGGCGGCCATCATCTTCGACAGCGATAAAGTCCTGGTGACCAGGCGCCCGGACAACAAGCGCCACCCTGGCCTCTGGGAGTTCCCCGGTGGCAAGATCGACTCCGGAGAAAGCCCGGAAGCTGCCTTGATTCGAGAAATTCGTGAAGAGCTCGGCGCCGAGATCGAGGTCGAAGGAATCTTCGAGGCCGTTTATTATCGCTACGACTGGGGCCCCGTTCTGGTCCTTGCTTACACCTGTCGACTTATGCCTGGGGTTCTTCATGACCTCGGCGTCGCCGAGCACCGCTGGGTTTCTCCCTGCGACCTCGCTGGGCTGCCGTTTCTGCCTGCGGACCAACCGATCATCAGCCGCCTGATTGGTGGCGGAACTCTCTGAAAATTCCTCCCGTGAATTACTTTCAATAATTTTAAAACGGCATTTTTTATGTTCAGGGAGGTTTCTCTGCGGTGTGAAAATGCGCAGTTATTCTCCTTAAATCCCTGTATAGAATGGGCAAAACGCCCAATAAATGGGATTTTTTACAACCCGTACGTTGACGAATCTGGAAACTTTATCAGGTAAGTGTTGACAATAATAAAACAGCGTATTACTTTATGAAAAGCGTGTTTCATGCTGGCTTTTTCTGAGCTTTAAAAGGAGCTTCCGGTGCCTTCCAGAGATAAGGAATCCTACTCCATACAGGCCGTTGAAAATGCTCTCGACGTTCTTGAGGCCCTCAGCGAAATTGACGACGACGTCCGCATCAGTCAATTGAGTGAAAAACTGGCCATGAACAAGACGAGCGTTTTTCGCCTTCTGGCAACATTCGAGAATCGTGGCTACGTCGAACGGGAAGAGCGTTCAGGAAAGTATCGCCTGGGCCTGTCCGCCTATGAAATCGGTCAGAAATTCCTCTCCCGTATGGGTCTGCTGAGGCATGCCCGGCCAGTTGTCGAACGCCTGGCGCGCGGATGCAATGAAGCTGTTTATGTTGCCGTGCGCCGCCGCCAGGAAGTCCTTTTCCTCGACATGGTTGACACGACTCAGAAGGTGAAAATCGTTCCTCTGGTCGGCAATCGCTACCCCCTCGCGACAACGGCCGCCGGTCTGGTCCTGATCGCCTTCCAGGACTTGACGGACCGCCCACCTGTCGATACGACCGCGGCCGCGGCCAGCCAGTTGGCGATGATCCGTAGCCGAGGCTTCGCTCTGGACAGCGGAGCCTTGGGCGAGGGGATAGCCAGCGTTGCGGCTCCACTTTTCGGCGGTGGAGGCAAACTGCACGGTGTCCTCTGCGTGGTCGGGCCGGAATTCAGGCTTTCTCAAGAATTTATAGAAAATCAGATCCTCTCTCAGCTGCTCGATACGTGCGGCATCATCTCCTCCAAGCTGGGCTGGCATTCTTCCTACACCCCCCGATCTCAGGCCTGAGTGACACTTATTCCAGGCCTGGCGATATCCCTTGAGCGTCAACATTGCTGTTGCCGTACCACACCTGCAGCACGCCGCCGATTCCCGGAATCATTCATCCGCCGGAGTAAACGGAAAAACTTTTCACCTCATCAATGTCAGGCTGAATCGACTCCGGATTGCGCGCACGGCGGCACTGAATAACCCCTTGATGCGATGAAAGAGATTGCCCTGTTTGTGCGATAGATGATAATTTCTCTTTGAAGGTAAAGACCGGCAACTCAGCCTCAAACCATCAAAGATTCTCATTCATCTATGCCCTTCATCAAGCATTTACAGGAGACGGAACCTTTCAGCCAGCTTCCCGAGTCTGTGTTTGTCGAGCTGCGGAAGGCCGCGATACAGAAGAAATACCCGGCCAACCACGATATTTTCAAGCAGAACGACCCGCCGACGGGCTTTCTCTATGTCATCAAAGAAGGGTTGGTGACGATTACCCTGGTCTCGCCCGGGGGGATCGACATGGTCGTCGATTACCGCAAGGAAGGGCAGTTCTTCGGTGGCACACCGATCTTCACCGGCGAGCCGTACTCCGGAGGAGCACGCACCGTCAAACCGACGGTGTGCTACCTGATCCCCGAAGGAATCCTCCTCGAACTGCAGAAGAACATGCCTCAGCTCGGCCGTTTCTTCACCAAAACGGTCCTCTCCAGGGTACGCAAGCTCTACTCGGAGATTGTCGCGGACCATTCCGGGGCGGCCCTGATCCAGATGGAAGCCTATCCGTTCAAAAAAAGGCTTTCCGAAATCATGTCGTCTCCCGTGGCAACCTGTACCCCGGAAACGCCGGTCCGTGAGGCCGCCCGAAAACTGACCGAGCACGGCATCAGCTTCCTGGTGGTGGTCAATCCAGACAACCAACCGCTCGGCATAATTTCCGGCAGCGACCTGGTGGCCAAGGTCCTCGCCCCGGAGAATGTCGATGCCCGGGCGATGTCGGCTCGCGATGTCATGCGTACCGGGCCGCGCACCATGACCCCGGAAACCTACATGTACGAAGCGATGGCGTTTATGAGCCGCCACGGCCTCAATCAACTCCTGATTGTCGACCGCAACCAGTTGGTCGGTGTGGTCACCCCGCGTGACCTGATGCGCTACCGTTCCCAGAAGGCCATGCTGCTGCTCGGCAGCATCCGTGAGGAGCAGAGTCTCGAGGGGCTGGCGCTTATTCACAAGGAAATCGTCCGGGTCGCCCGCTCCTTGCTCTCTGAGACCCGCAGCACCCCGGAGGTCATGGAGATCCTGTCCCACATCCATCACGCGATCATCAGCCGTACTTACCAGCTCTGCCTCGACGAGATGACTGCCGCAGGGCAGACGGTTCCGGATGTCCGTCACTGCTTCCTGATCATGGGGAGTGCCGGGCGTCGCGAAATGCTGTTGCACCCGGACCAGGACAACGGTTTTATTTTCGAGGATTTCCCTGCGGAGCGCCAGGCAGAGATCGACGCCTTTTTCCAGTCTTTCAGCGACAAGCTCAACCTGGCCCTTGACCGGGTCGGCTATCCCCTCTGCCAAGGTGATGTGATGGTTCGCAACCCGGCGTGGCGTGGTCGGCTGGCCGACTGGCAAGAGCGCCTCAACAGCTGGCTGCTTGACCCCGACCCAACTCATGTGAGGAATTCTTCGATCTTCTTCGATTTCCTGCCCCTGGCAGGTGACGTTGACCTGGCTCACAAACTGCGCGATATGGTCGCCAGGGGAATCCAGGCTCACCAGGGTATTCTGTACCACATGATGACGCTTGACCTGCGTTACAAGGTGCCGCTCGGCCTTTTGGGTCGATTCCAGGTCGAAAAAGAGGGCGCCCATGCCGGCTTGCTCTCTGTCAAATATGGTGGCTGCGTCTACATCGTCGATTGTGTCAGGATGTTCGCGCTTGAAAGAGGCATCCAGGCCATTTCCACCCTGGAGCGCCTGCAGGCGCTGGTGGCTGAGAACGTCTTTGCCACCGAAACCGCAGAACACATCAGGGCGGCCTTCGAAGCCTTGGTCTTCCTGAGACTGCGCCATGAAATCAGCCTGATCGAAGCCGATCAGCCCCCCTCGCATTTCCTCGATCCCCATGCTTTGAGCAAAACCGAGCAGGATCTTCTCAAGGAGTCCTTTCAGGCTGTAGCGAAGCTCCAGGACGCCACCAAGCGCCACTTCTCCCGCGCACCCTTCTGATTTCACCCTGCCGGCGTCCCGCAGAACCTCAGCCGGGGATGCCTGTTGCCCGGAAATTTTGAGCCGCCCAGCAGGTTTTCCCCAAGGCGAGATTGACAAACCCCAGTTTTGTGAAATAAATGCAAAGATGCTCGCCAGCGATATCTACCAGAAACGCCGTCGCCGCCTGATGCAGTTGGTTGACGGCGGCTTGATCCTGCTCCTTGGCAACGTCGACTCGCCGTTCAATGCCTGCGACAATTGCTACCCTTTCCGCCAGGACAGCAGCTTCCTCTACTTCTGCGGGCTGGACCGCCCAGGGCTGGCGCTGCTGCTGGATGTCGCTGAAGACCGTGAAATCCTGTTCGGCAGAGAACAGACCGCACAGCACCTCATCTGGAGCGGTCCGCAGCCGTCCTTGCAGGAGCAGGCCGATCAGGCCGGGATCGGCACGGCGCTGTCCCGAGATGCGCTCGGGAGTGCCATGCACAAGGCGCTCGATGCTGGACGCACCATCCATTGCCTGCCGTCCTGCCGGGCCGACAACCTCTTGTCGTTGGTCGAGCTTCTGAACCGGCCGGTCTCTGCCGCCAGGGCTCTGGTTTCCGAATCCCTGATCCGGGCGGTTGTCGAACTGCGGTCCGTCAAGGCCCCGGAGGAGATTCAGGAATTGGACACTGCGGCCGAGCTGGGGGGGCAACTCCATGCTGCTGCGATGCGCATGGCCAGGCCGGGGGTTTACGAGTGGCAGATTGCCGGAGAATTGCAGGCGGTCGCGGCCCGCGCCGGCCGACAGTTGTCGTTCCCCCCGATCGTGACCACCCGGGGGGAAATCCTGCATAATCACCAGAGGGGCAACCTGTTGCGCCCGGGTGACCTGCTGCTCGTGGATTGCGGGGTCGAAAGCGGTCTGCACTACGCTTCAGACCACACCCGCACTCTTCCGGTGGGGGGATCGTTCACGTCCAGACAACGCGATATCTACCTGGCGGTCCTGGCCTGCATGGATCATGCGCGGTCCCTGATCCGGCCAGGGATTTCCTACCTGGAGGTCCACCGAGCCGTCTGCCGGGCCCTGGTTGTTGCCCTGCAGGACCTGGACCTGATGCGGGGCGATGCCGAGCAAGCCGTTGCCGCAGGTGCCCACGCCCTCTTCATGCCCCACGGGCTGGGGCACATGCTGGGTCTGGATGTCCATGACATGGAAGACCTCGGTGAGGACTATGTCGGCTACGACGACACCTTCCGTCGCTCCAACCAGTTCGGCACCTCTGCCCTGCGTCTGGGCCGCGAGCTCAGGGAAGGCTTCGCTCTGACCGTCGAGCCGGGTGTTTATTTCATCCCGGCGCTGATCGAACAGTGGAAAAATGCCGCTCGACATGCAGAGTTCATAAATTATAATAAACTCTCAGAGTACTTGGGTTTCGGCGGCGTCCGCCTGGAGGATGATATCCTGGTAACCGCAGGGGGAAACCGCCTGCTCGGTAAGCCGATTCCGATCAGAATTGAAGAGATTGAGGGTTGAACGCTTGAATCCCTTGGCATCCTTTAGCTGGCTACATTAATTTAATCCGGGTATGGCCTGACTCGGTCGTCGTGACTCGTGCTGGTTCTGCCTGACAACAAATCTGAAGAGGAGGCTTTCATAATGCGAAAGATCACGACACGATTACTACCTGTCCTGTTACTGTTATTTTGCTTCAGCCAGGCCCAGGCCAAAACCCTGGTCTACTGTTCCGAGGGCAGTCCGGAGGGCTTCAATCCGGTCTTCTACACGGCGGGCACGACCTTTGACGCAACCTCCAGGAACGTCTTCGAGGGGTTGACCCACTTTATCACCGGCACCACCAAGTTGGAGCCGGGTATGGCAGAAAGCTGGGAGGTCTCCGCCGATGGCAAGACCTACACCTTCAAGCTGCGCAAAGGGGTCAAATTCCACAGTGCCCCCAACTTCAAGCCGACCCGCGACATGAACGCCGATGACGTTATCTTTACCTTCGAGCGCCAGTGGAAAAAGGAGAACCCCTATTTCGCGATCTCCGGCGGCAGCTATGAGTACTTCAACGGCATGTCGATGCCCGATCTGCTCGACAGCATCGAAAAGGTTGATGACTACACTGTCAGGTTCCATCTCAAGCGGTCTGAAGCGCCGATGCTCGCCAACCTGGGGATGGATTTTGCGGTGATCCAGTCGGCGGAGTATGCCGACGTGATGATGAAGGCGGGGACCCCGGAGAAGTTCGACCAATGGCCGGTCGGTACCGGCCCCTTCGTCTTCGAGGGTTATAAGAAAGATGCCCAGATCCGTTACATTGCCTTCAAGGATTATTGGAAGGGCAAAGCGCCGATCGACAAGCTGGTTTTCTCCATCACCCCCGACGCCTCGGTCCGCTATGCAAAGCTGAAGGCTGGCGAGTGTCAGGTGATGCCCTATCCGAACCCCGCTGACCTGGCGGCGATGAAGGCTGATCCCAAGATCAACTTGCTGCAACAGGAAGGCTTGAACGTCGGCTACCTGGCCTACAACACCGTCGTGAAGCCCTTCGACGATGTCCGGGTGCGCAAGGCCCTCAACCACGCCATGAACAAGCAGGCGATCATCGACACCGTCTTCCAGGGCGCCGGCAAGGTGGCGAAGAACCCGATCCCGCCGACCATCTGGTCCTATAACGATGCCATCGTCGACGATGCCTACGATCCGGCCCTGGCGAAGAAGCTGCTGGCCGAAGCCGGCTTCCCGAACGGTTTCGAGATGAAGATCTGGGCGATGCCGGTGCAGCGCCCCTACAACCCCAATGCCCGGCGCATGGCGGAAGTGATCCAGGAGGACTGGTCCAAGGTCGGCGTCAAGGTCGAGATCGTCTCCTACGAGTGGGGCGAGTACCTGAAGCGTTCCAAGGACAAGGATCGCGACGGTGCCGTGCTGCTCGGCTGGACTGGTGACAACGGCGACCCGGACAACTTCCTCGCCGTGCTCCTCGGCTGTGATGGCGTGGGCGGTTCCAACCGCGCCCAGTTTTGCAATCAGGACTTCGAGGCCCTGATCCAGAAAGCCAAGGTGGTCTCCGACGTCCAGGAGCGGACCAAGCTTTACGAGCAGGCTCAGGTGGTCTTCAAGGAGCAGGCCCCCTGGGCGACCATCGCCCACTCGGTGGTCTACGTGCCGGTTACCAAAAACGTCGTCAACTTCAAGATCGACCCGCTCGGCGGGCATGTTTTCTACGGGGTCGACCTGAAGTAGTCGTCGACCGGTAATATGGCGGACCGGGAAGGGATGCGTCCCTTCCCGGTTGCACGCCCGGGCCAATCAAATTATGTTCGGATTTCTGCTCAAACGTGTCAGCGTCATCATCCCGACCTTTATCGGCGTGACCCTGCTGACTTTTGCCCTGATCCGGCTGATCCCCGGCGACCCGGTCGAGCTGATGGCCGGCGAGCGCGGCGTCGACCCGGTGCGCCACGCCCGGCTGCTGGCCGAGATGGGGCTTGACCAGCCGCTGCTGGTCCAGTACTGGCATTACCTGACCGGGATATTCCATGGCGACCTGGGCATCTCGGTCGTCACCCGCGAGCCGGTCATTCGCGAATTTTTCACACTCTTCCCGGCGACCCTGGAACTGAGCTTCTGCGCCATCGTCATTGCCATTGTCGTCGGCCTTCCGGCCGGCATCATTGCCGCCGTCAGGCGTGGCAAGGTCACCGATTACACGGTGATGGGGATGTCGCTGACCGGTTATTCGATGCCGATCTTCTGGTGGGGGCTGCTGCTCATCCTGCTGTTCTCCGTGACCCTCGGCTGGACACCGGTGTCGGGGCGCATCTCGGCGACCTACTGGGTCGACGAAGCCACCGGCTTCATGCTCATCGATTCCCTGCTTTCGGATGAGCCGGGGGCGTTTCTTTCGACACTCCACCACCTGATCCTGCCGGCCTTTGTCCTCGCCACCATCCCTCTGGCGGTGATTGCCCGCATGACCCGTTCCGCCATGCTCGAAGTCCTGCGCGAGGACTACGTTCTGGTGGCCCGGGCCAAGGGGCTGGCGATGCCGCTGGTGGTTTGCGTCCACGCCTTGCGCAACGCCCTGATCCCGGTCATTACCGTGATCGGACTGCAGGTCGGGGTCCTCATGGCCGGGGCGATCCTGACCGAGACCATCTTTTCCTGGCCGGGTGTCGGCAAGTGGCTGCTCGACTCGATTCGCAGGCGCGATTACCCCTCGGTGCAGGGGGGCATCCTGCTGGTCTCATGTATCGTCATTTTCGTCAACCTGACCGTCGACATCTTCTACGGCGTGGTCAACCCGCGCATTCGCCACCAACGCTGAAAGGGGAATGATGCGGATGAACGAGCAGTTGTTGACGGCATCCCCAGGAGACGTCCTGGCCACCCCGGGACCCTGGCGCGAATTCTGGGACTACTTCAGCGCCAATCGCGGCGCCCTGATCGGTGCCGGCTTTATCCTGCTGGTGCTGCTGGCGGCCCTCTTCGCCAACCTGCTGACACCGCATTCCCCCTTCGAACAGTACCGTGACGCGATCCTGACACCGCCGGCCTGGCAGGAAGGCGGCGTCTGGCGCTATCCCCTGGGGACCGATGAGGTCGGTCGCGATATCCTGACCCGGCTGATTTTCGGCGGGCGCATGTCGCTGTTTATCGGCATGATGGTGGTGTGCCTGGCGCTGCTGCTCGGCACTTTGATCGGCCTGGCCGCCGGTTACGCCCGGGGCATTACCGACACGCTGATCATGCGCGCCATGGATATCATCATGGCCCTGCCAAGCCTGCTGCTGGCGCTGGCCATCGTCACCATCCTCGGTCCCGGCCTGATCAACGCCGCCATCGCCATCGCCATCACCTACCTGCCCCATTATGTGCGCATCACAAGGGCGTCGGTGATCGCCGAAAGCTCGCGGGATTACGTCACGGCCTCGCGCGTCAGCGGCGCAGGCGTGCTGCGGCTGGTCTTCATTACTATCCTGCCGAACTGCATGGCGCCGCTGATCGTCCAGGCCTCGCTCGGTTTTTCCAACGCCATCCTCGATGCCGCCGCGCTCGGCTTTATCGGCCTGGGCGCCCAGCCGCCGAGCCCGGAATGGGGGTCGATGCTCTCCAACGCCCTCGAGTTCATCCAGCGGGCCTGGTGGGTGGTGACCTTCCCCGGCCTGATGATCCTGCTGACCGTGCTCGCTTTCAACCTGATGGGGGACGGCCTGCGCGATGCCCTCGATCCGAAGATGAAGCTCTGATATGGCGCTGCTCGAAATCAACAATCTGACCGTTGAGTTCGGTCGCGAAGAATCTCCGTTCCGGGCGGTCGACCAGGTCAACCTGGCCCTTGAGAGCGGCGACGTGGTCGGCGTGGTCGGAGAATCGGGCTCCGGCAAGTCGGTAACCGTCAAGGCCCTGATGGGCCTGATTGACTGGCCCGGCCGGGTCAGCGCCGACCGGCTCACCTTCGCCGGTCAGGATCTGCTGTGCCTGCCGGACAAGCAGCGCCGGAAAATCACCGGACGCGATATGGCGATGATCTTCCAGGACCCGATGACCAGCCTCAACCCCTGCTTCACTACCGGCTTCCAGGTTGGCGAGGCCCTGCGTATCCACGAGGGGGGGAGCCGTGCCGCCCGCCGGACGCGCACCCTGGAACTGCTCGAACAGGTCGGCATTCCCGACCCGAAGGCACGTCTGAACGCCTTTCCCCACCAGCTCTCCGGGGGAATGAGTCAGCGCGTCATGATCGCCATGGCGATTGCCTGCAATCCCAAGCTGCTGATCGCCGATGAACCGACGACGGCCCTCGACGTGACCATCCAGGCGCAGATCATCCAGCTGCTGCTGAGCCTGCAGCGAGAACGGCGAATGGCCCTGCTGCTGATCACCCATGACCTGGCGCTGGTTGCCGAAGCCGCCCAGCGGGTTGTAGTCATGTATGCCGGGCAGGTGGTCGAAGCCGGCCCGGTGCCGGAGATTTTCGATCACCCGCGGCATCCATATACCGCGGCTCTGCTGGAGGCGCTTCCGGAGCGTTCGACGGGACATGCCCGCTTGCAGACGATCCCCGGCGTGGTCCCGGGGCAGTTCGACCGGCCTGGCGGATGCCTGCTCAACCCGCGTTGCAAGTTTGCCAATGAGCGCTGCCGCCAGGAAGCTCCGCAGCTGACCACCATGCCCGATAACCGCCAGGTGCGCTGCCACACGCCACTGGATGATCAAGGAAAGCCGCAGGGATGAATACCAAGCCCGATCTGCTCGAAGCCCGCGAACTGACCCGCTTCTACGAGGTGTCCCAGGGGCCGTTCAAGCCGCACGCGGTGGTCAAGGCCCTCGACGGGGTCACCTTCACCGTTGCTACCGGTAAGACCCTGGCGGTGGTCGGTGAATCGGGCTGCGGCAAATCAACCCTGGCGCGGCAGGTGACCATGATCGAGCGACCGACCAGTGGTCAGTTGCAGTTCGACGGCTTCGACCTGGCCAATGCTTCGGACCAGCAGCTGAAGAAAGCCCGGCAACGCGTGCAGATGGTCTTTCAGAACCCATACGGCTCGCTCAACCCGCGCAAAAAGGTCGGCAGCATCATCGGTGAACCACTGGTGATCAACACCGAACTGTCCAAAGCCGAACGTGAGGAACAGGTCCGATCAATGATGGGGCTGGTCGGTTTGCGCCCGGAATATTACGGTCGTTATCCGCACATGTTCTCCGGCGGCCAGCGTCAGAGGATCGCCATCGCCCGTGCGCTGATGCTGAGGCCAAAGCTGGTGGTTGCCGATGAACCGGTCTCGGCGCTTGATGTGTCCGTTCAGGCACAGGTCCTCAATCTGCTGATGGATTTGCAGCACGAGCTGAACCTGGCCTACCTGCTCATCTCCCACGACCTTTCGGTGGTGCGGCACATCGCCGATGATGTAATGGTGATGTACCTGGGCAAGGTCTCCGAATATGGCAAATCGGAACTGGTATTCCGAAGCCCGCGCCACCCCTACACCCGGGCGCTGCTCGCGTCGACTCCCCATCTCAAACCCCAGAACCGCCAGGAGCACATCGTCCTCAAGGGGGAAATCCCCTCGCCGCTGTCTCCACCAGCCGGCTGCGTGTTTCACACGCGCTGCCCCTATGCCAATGAACGCTGCAAGACCGAAGTCCCTCGGCTGAGAAC
>JAHEEU010000266.1 GCA_024640545.1 Geobacteraceae bacterium | reverse complement strand
TACTCGTAGGTTCGCCCATCTCCCATGACCCCGACGCTCTTGACCGGCAGGAAGACGGCAAACGCCTGGCTGATCTTGTCGTAGTGACCGCTCTGGTAGAGTTCATCGATGTAGATGGCATCGGCCTGGCGCAGGATATCGCAGTACTCTTTTTTGACTTCGCCGAGGATGCGCACGCCGAGGCCTGGCCCGGGGAACGGGTGCCGCCAGACCATGCGGTGCGGCAGACCGAGCTCCTCGCCGATGGCGCGGACTTCGTCCTTGAACAGTTCCCGCAGCGGTTCGAGGAGTTTGAGCGTCATGTCGTCAGGCAGGCCGCCGACGTTGTGATGGCTCTTGATATTGTGCGCCTTGCCGGTCTTGGCCCCGGCCGATTCGATGACGTCGGGATAGATCGTCCCCTGGGCCAGCCACCTGGCGTCGACCAGTTTTTTAGATTGCTCTTCGAAGATATCGACGAACAGGTTGCCGATAATCTTGCGCTTCTTCTCGGGATCGGCTTCCCCGGCGAGCCCGGCGAGGAAACGTTCCTCGGCATCGACACGCAGGACCTTGACGCCGAGGCTCGCAGCGAAAGTGGACATCACCTGGTCGCCTTCACCCAGGCGCAGCAGACCGTTGTCGACAAAAACACAGGTCAGCTGGTCTCCTATGGCACGGTGGATCAGCGCTGCGGCGACCGAGGAGTCAACCCCGCCGGAGAGGCCGAGAATGACCTCTTCCGCGCCGACCTGCTGGCGGATCCGGGCAACCGCATCCTCGATGATCTGGCCCGGGGTCCACTGGCCGGTGCAACCGCATATCTTGCGGACGAAGGTATCGATGAGCAGTTCGCCGCGCGGCGTATGATTGACCTCGGGATGGAACTGGACTCCGTACAGCCTGCGTTCGACATTCTGGATGGCGCAGACCGGAGCGTTGGCGGTGACCGCAACTTCTTCGAACCCCTGGGGCACGATTTCGACGTGGTCGCCGTGGCTCATCCAGACCGGGCTGTGGCCATCGGCAAAGAAACCGGCGAAGAGCGGGCCGGGAGTACCCTTGGCCAGGAGATCGGCATGCCCGTATTCACGTTTGCCGGCCGGAACGACCCGGCCGCCAAAGTGCTGACACATCAGCTGCATGCCGTAACAGATGCCCAGCACCGGCACATCGAGCTCGAACAGCTCCTCGGCGACCGCCGGGGCTCCCTGGTCGTAAACCGACTTCGGCCCACCGGAGAGGATGATCCCCCTGGCATTGAACGCCCTGATGTCTTCAAGGCTCATGTCGAAGGGGTGCAGCTCGCAGTAGACATGGGCTTCACGCACGCGCCGGGCGATCAACTGGGTGTACTGCGAGCCGAAGTCGAGAATCAGAATCTTTTCAGAATGGATATCTTGCATGGGACCTTCTTGTCATTACGCAGGCTCCGGCAGAGGAGGCTGCCGACCAAAGAGACATGCCGTCTTGATTGTTCTCGCCACGCACTTCGCGCCCCGGGTTTTACCCGTTCTTCTCGATCCGGTAGTTGGGGGCTTCGTGGGTGATGTTGACGTCGTGGACATGCGATTCGCGCAGGCCGGCGTTGGTGATGCGCATGAACGTGCCGTTTTCCTGCAGCTCCCTGATCGTCCGGCAGCCCGTGTAACCCATGCCGGAGCGCAGGCCGCCCATCAGCTGGTGGATGTTGGCCGAGAGCGGGCCGCGGAAGGGCACGCGCCCCTCGATCCCCTCGGGAACGAGCTTGACGTCGACTTCGTCACCCTGGAAATAGCGGTCTCTGCTCCCCTGCTTCATGGCCCCGATGCTGCCCATGCCACGATAGGTCTTGTAGGTCCGCCCCTGAAAGAGGATCGTCTCGCCGGGAGACTCATCGGTCCCGGCAAACAGGGAGCCGATCATGATCGTGTCGGCACCGGCCGCGACCGCCTTGGGCAACTCGCCGGAGTACTTGATGCCGCCGTCGGCAATCAGGGGGACACCGAGCTTGCGGGTCACCTGGGCGACGTCTGAGATGGCCGTGATCTGCGGTACGCCGACACCGGCGACCACGCGCGTGGTGCAGATCGACCCAGGGCCGATGCCGACCTTGACGGAGTCGGCGCCGGCCCGGATCAAGGCCTCGGCAGCGGCTGCAGTCGCGATGTTGCCGGCAATCAGGGAGAGCTCCGGATAGCTGCGCCGGGTTTCGACCACCGCGTCGAGCACCGCCTGGGAGTGACCATGGGCCGTGTCGATGATGACCGCATCGACCCCCGCCCTGACCAGCAGTTCGAGACGTTCCTCGAGGTCCGCGCCAACCCCGACGGCCGCGCCGACCCGCAGGCGCCCGATGTCATCTTTACAAGCATTAGGGTACTTGCGGACTTTTTCGATGTCCTTGATGGTGATCAAGCCTTTGAGGACAAAGCTGTCATCGACCACCAGCAGCTTTTCGATGCGGTGTTCGTGAAGATGCTTCTTGGCCTCCTCCAGCGTCGTGCCGGGTGGCACGGTGACCAGTTTATCCTTGGTCATGACGTTGGAAATCGGCTGATCGAGCTGGGTTTCGAAGCGCAGATCGCGGTTGGTGAGAATTCCGACCAGGAGGCCGTTCTTGGTGATCGGGACCCCGG
>JAHEEU010000265.1 GCA_024640545.1 Geobacteraceae bacterium | reverse complement strand
AAAGCGGCCTTTAGTGTATTTTGCCTGTTCGCGGAGAGGTGACCGAGCGGCCGAAGGTGCACGACTGGAAATCGTGTGTACTGAAAGGTACCGGGGGTTCGAATCCCCCCCTCTCCGCCAGCTTTATTGATGAATGCGTTCCCCGGGATTGAATGCGGGGAGAGCGCTGCCAGAAACAGAGAAGCCGAGGCTCCCTCCACAGGGGCGGCGGCAGGGGCCAGCCCGGCTGGCATCGGAGCCTGTCCCACTCGCTTGTCATGGCCGCTTCCGGTTTGCAGCCGCGGGCGGTGGGAGCGAACCCCGCTTTTCTTAAGTCAGTAACCTCCTGGCATGTATTTGCCGTCAGAAGTGACAGCCGGGTCCCGCGCAATGGACGGCCGTGAACTCCGTCAGGCCCGGAAGGGAGCAGCGGCAGCGGCCTCAGCCGTGTGCCGCGGGGGCGCCTGGCTGTCACTTGTGCCGGCAAGTCGCCGGCTGCGGGGTTCCCCATCAGCCGAACAGTGAGACAATGGCCTACCTGGTACTTGCCCGTAAGTGGCGCCCGCAAAACTTCACCGACCTGATCGGTCAGGACCATGTCAGCCAGACCTTGGCGAATGCGATCCGTTCCGGCCGGATTCACCACGCCTTCCTCTTCACCGGCGCACGTGGCGTCGGCAAAACCTCTGCGGCCCGGATTCTGGCCAAGGCCCTGAATTGTGAAGTAGGGCTCTCAGATCAGCCTTGCGGTACCTGTACTTCATGCCTTGAAATCACCGCCGGTCATGGACTGGACGTCATCGAGATCGACGGCGCCTCCAACACCGGGGTCGACGATGTCCGCGAACTGCGCGAGAACATCCGCTATCTTCCCAACCGTTCACGCTTCAAGATCTTCATCATCGACGAAGTTCACATGCTCTCGACCAACGCTTTCAATGCGTTGCTGAAAACTCTGGAAGAGCCTCCCGAACACGCCAAGTTCATCTTTGCCACCACCGAACCACACAAGATTCCGATCACCATCCTGTCGCGCTGTCAGCGTTTCGACTTCCGCAAGATTCCGCTCGCCAGGGTCGCCGGGCGTCTGCGCGAGATCGCCGATGCGGAAAAATTACAGATCTCCGAGCGCAGCCTCAGCCTGGTCGCTCGCCAGGGCGAAGGCAGCATGCGTGACGCGCTCTCCACCCTCGACCAGGTCATTGCCTTCTCCGGCGACGAGGTGGAGGACGATGCCGTGCAGACCCTGCTCGGCATGGTCGACCGGCGCCTGCTGCTCGATACCGTTGAAGCCGTTCTGCAGCGCGACAGCCGCCGCGCCCTCGACGCGGTTCGCCGGGTCGACCAACTGGGCCTGGCCCTGAGGCAGTTCACCCAGGATCTGCTGGAGATGTTCCGCGGCATGGTGATCTGCAAAGTGGTCGACGACCCCGCCGAAATGCTCGACCTGGTCGGCGACGAACTGAAAGGACTGAAAGCGCTGGCCGAAGAGGCGTCGCTGGAGGACCTGCAGCGAATTGTTACCCTGCTCATGAAAACCCAGAGCGAGCTGGTCAACAGCAACTACCCGCTTCTGACTCTGGAAATGAGCCTGATCCGCCTTGCCACCCTGTCGCCCTCCCAGGATCTTGCCAAGCTCATCAGCCACATCGAAAGCCTGGAGAAACGCCTCGGAGCAGCATCGCCGCCGAAAGCGCAGAGCATACCGCAGCGACCGGCCCAAGAGGCCCCGCCGCCAAAAAAGCCTGAAGCCCCCGTCGCCGTAACGACCGCTAACAAGGGATGGCAGGGGCTGGTTGAACAGGTCAGGCAGAGCCGGCCGATGCTCGGTTCAGTCCTCGAGCACGGCCGTCCGCTCAAACTGGAGCTGCCGACCCTGGAAATCGGCTACCCGGGTGGATCGTTCATGATCAGCCAGCTCCAGGAACAGGAAATCAGCCAGGACCTGGAAGCGCTGGCGACGGCTTATTTTGGGCAGCCGGTAAAGTTGCGCATCACCGGACTCGACGCCAGCCAGCAGGACGCGCCGCCGTCGCTGGTTGAAACCAAGCAGGCCAAGGAGACCGACCGCATGCGGCGCCTGCGCGAAGACGCCGTCGGACATCCCGCCCTGAAATCGGTCCAGGAAATCTTTAACGGCAAAATCAAGAAAGTCATCCCGATCGATAAAGGCTTTGTTTAGCAAAGAAGAACAGGGAGACAGAACACAGAAATCAGAATGGGTGCTCATAACCTGGTATTCTCTATCCAGTATGTTCATCAAGCACGCACAAATATGACCAACCAAGAAGCCCTGATCCAGGGCTAAATTTATCAACCAAGGAGATTAACATGTCCCGAGGTGGAATCGGCAATATCATGAAGCAGGCGCAGCAGATGCAGCGCCGTATGGCCCAACTGCAGGAGGAGCTTGCCAACAAGCAGGTCGAGGCATCTGCCGGAGGCGGCATGGTGACCGCCACGGTCAGCGGCAAGCAGCAACTGATTGGGCTGAAAATTGATCCGGCGGCTGTTGATCCAGAAGATGTGGAAATGCTCCAGGACCTGGTGACCGCGGCGGTCAACGAGGCGCTCAAGCAGAGTCAGCAGATGGCCAGCGAAGAGATGAGCAAACTCACCG
>JAHEEU010000122.1 GCA_024640545.1 Geobacteraceae bacterium | reverse complement strand
GTCGTGGGCGGCAGCGGGCCACCGCTGCTGCTCCTGCACGGCTATCCGCAAACCTACCTGATCTGGCGCAAGGTTGCGCCAAGCCTGGCCCGGCGGTTCACCGTGGTGGCCAGCGACCTGCGCGGATACGGCGACTCGTCCAAGCCTGCGGGTTTGCCGGACCACAGCAACTACTCGAAACGTGCGCTGGCGCTTGACCAGGTGGCCGTGATGCGCCAGCTGGGTTTCGAGCGCTTTCTGCTCTGTGGCCATGATCGGGGCGGCCGGGTCGCGCATCGCCTCGCCGTCGATCACGCCGGGTGCGTCGAGAAGCTGGCCGTACTCGATATTGCGCCGACCAGGGCCATGTACGAAGGAACCACCAGGACCTTTGCCCAAGCCTATTACCACTGGTTCTTCCTGACCCAGCCGGCCCCCTATCCCGAAACGCTGATCGGCGGTGCACCGGAGGTCTTCCTGCACCACCACATGACCCGGTTCGCCGGGCTGGCCCCCTTTATGCCCGATGCCTGGCCGGAGTACGTCCGCGCCTTCAGCGATCCGGCGATGATTCATGCCACGTGTGAAGACTACCGTGCCGCCGCCTCCATAGATCTCGAGCATGATGCCGCTGACCTCGCGGCTTCTCGGAAGGTGACATGCCCGCTGCTCGCCTTGTGGGGTGGCCACGGCATCGTTGAGCGCTGTTTCGATGCGCTGGCCGAATGGCGCCAAGTCGCCAGCGATGTCAGGGGGCGCGCCCTGCCCTGCGGCCACTACCTGCCCGAGGAGGTCCCCGAACTGCTTGTCGATGAGTTGCTGGGGTTCTTTGCAGAATAGCAGGCGGCCGGATTTGGCAGGTCGAGGCGACCAAACCCTTGGGGACAAGCTTGCGGCCCTCCAGCCCTTAAGATCTCTGCAGGGTGTTGTGGGGTCAGGTCCAGGCCCGGTGATTTGACGACCAGACAACGGTTTGCTATAGTTCAAACACATTGGTGTCCTCTCGACATCAAGCTGATGCATCCCCTGGCTAACCGATACCTTTCCCCTTTGCCAGGATTCACCATTGCTAAGCACGAACCGCCCGCCGTTCAGTTTGCGCAGTAGAACTATCAACCCTTTTCGCCGGCCGATTGAAATGCCCGGCAGCCCAGGAGACTGGGGCACAACCTTTCATGGTGGCCGAAGCCCCGGTCACCTCAACGGCGGGATATCCCCTCTCGGGCAGGACGGAAGAGGAGAGAATCTCATGTCCACTAACTATCTGACCAAACTAACGCAGATCCCCGAGCTGTCTGATGCGGAGCTCCGGCAACTCGGCAAGGTTGCGAAAAAATTTGCTTTCCGCAGCAACAGCTACTATCAGGCTCTGATCGACTGGTCCGATCCTGAAGACCCCATTCGCCGCCTGGTCGTCCCCCATGCAGAGGAACTGCTGGACTGGGGCGACTATGATGCCTCCGGCGAAGCTGACTACAGCATCCGCCCCGGGCTCGAACACAAGTACCCGGATACCGTCCTGCTGCTGGTCAACAATGTCTGCGGGGCCTTCTGCCGGTTCTGCTTTCGCAAGCGACTTTTCTTGAAGGGCAACCAGGAGACGGTTCGCGATGTTCGCCAGGACCTCGCCTACATCCGCCAGCACCAGGAGATCAGCAACGTGCTCCTGACCGGTGGCGACCCCCTGCTGATGTCGGCCAGCAGGCTGGCCCCGATCCTGGAAAAGCTGACCCGCATCGGGCATGTGCGCATCATCCGCATCGGCAGTAAAATGACGGCATTCAACCCGGACCGGATCAGCAACGACCCGGAGCTGCTGGCCTTGTTCAGGCGAACCGTGCAGAGCGGCACCCAGCTCTATCTGATGAATCATTTCAACCATCCCCGCGAACTGACACCGCAAGCGGTCCATGCCCTCCGTCTGCTGGCCGGTGCCGGTGTCATGCTGACCAACCAGACGCCGATGATCAAGGGAGTCAACGACCAGCCCGAGGTTTTAAGCGCGCTGTTCAACCGCCTCTCGTTCCTGGGCGTTCCGCCGTACTATGTCTTCCAGTGTCGGCCGACCAGGGGCAACTACATCTACACGCTGCCCCTCGAGCAGGCTTACCGGAACTTCATCGAAGCCTGGCGCCACTCGAGCGGGCTGGCCCGCCGGGCGCGGTTTGTCATGTCGCACCACAGCGGCAAGATCGAGGTCACCGGGCTGACCAGGGGGCACATCCTGTTCCGTTACCATCGGGCCCCGAATCCGGTCAACGACGGCAAAATCATCATTTGCCGGCGCAATCCGCGCGGCATCTGGTTCGATGATTTCGTCAAGGTTGATTCGCTGAGCGACACCATGATCGAGCAGAAAAGCAACCGCACAGGAAAACCCGCCAGGGAACAAAGTGCCTGACGGGGAGCTCTTGCGGGTTGGGGGATGCCTGTTCTCCGTAACCACAGGCTGGTTAGAACCGGTTGAAGCTGGCTCTTGTTTACAAGGCGCCGAGGGCAAGAGAGGCCGCGCGGCACAGCGCCCCGCCGGTGGTTGGGAACATCAAAATCTGGCCGAACGGGAACTCAGTCGATAGCGGCTGCCGGGATGGATCAGGCGGGCGTAGCTGATCAGCCGCCCGTCGGACCAGGTTCGGCGATTGACCAGCAGGCACGGCTCGTTTGGGTCAATCTTGAGCAGTTCGTGAACCTGCCGGTCCGGGAGCACCGCTTCGATGATGTGCTCGATTTCCGACAGGGGAAAGAGCTCGCTCAGGTACTGATTCGGCGTGATCCGCGAGAAGTCCTGTTCAAGGTAGCCATGGGCAATGGCCGCATCCACGTAGCGATCCTCGATCTGGATCGGTACCCCGTTCTCCTTGTGCAGGATCAGCGAATGGAAAACCGGGCTGCCCTTGGCGACACCGAGGCGTGCGGCGACTTCTGCCGATGCCTGCTCCTTTTGCAGTAGACGGAGCTCGTTGCTGTAGATGTGCTGCCGGGCCCTGACCTCATCGGCGATGTTGCGGATCTCGAGCAGCGGCGACTCCGCCTGGATATCGGCGACGAAAGTTCCCAGCCCCTGGTGCCGGACCAGGATCCCTTCGTTCACCAGCTCCCTGACCGCCCGGTTTGCGGTCATGCGGCTGACCTTGAACATTCTAGCCAGTTCAATTTCCGCCGGGATTTGGCTGTCGGGCGGGTAGGTGTGGCCCTTGATCCCCCGGTAGATAAACTCTTTGATCCGCTGGTAACGGGGCCGTACTTTCGAGTCTCTCATCTAGCCTCCGCCGCATTCTCTCTGCGGGCTTGCCAATCCTTGATAAAATATTTGCCTATTTTTCAACTCAAGGGCTTGCACTTGAAGGCCCTTAGATGTATATAATTGTATATACAATTACGGGAAAGGTAAAGCAATAGATGCAAAAAAACCAATTTTCCCAGTGTGAGCGGGTGCTGGTCAACTTAAGGATGGCGACCCTCGACCCGGCTGTCGACGCTCCCTACGGGCAGCTCGACAATCATATCCTGGGCCTTTGCCGGGGCCGCATAGCGGTGCTCGTGCCTCGGCAGGAGGCCGATTTATCCAGCTTTGACGGTGAGATTGTCGACGGGCAGGGCGGCTTGCTGACTCCCGGGCTGATCGACAGCCACACCCACCTGGTCTACGGCGGCCACCGCGCCCGCGAGTTTGAACAGCGTCTGCTGGGGAAAAGCTACGAAGAGATTGCCCGGGCGGGCGGCGGCATTCTGGCAACGGTCAATGCCACCCGCGGCCTGAGCCAGGAGCAACTGGTCGTCGAGGCCCGGCCGCGGCTCGAGGCTCTGCTCGACGAAGGGGTCACCACCGTCGAGATCAAGTCGGGTTACGGGCTGACCATGGCGGACGAGCTCAAAATCCTGCGCGCGGCCAGGGCCCTGGTTGCCGAGTACCCGGTACGGATCAGCACCACCCTGCTGGCGGCCCACTGCGTGCCACCCGAGTTCCGCACTGAGCCGGACCGCTATGTCGAGATGATCTGCCAGGAGCTGCTGCCGCAGGTGGCCGAGGAAAAGCTGGCAGATGCGGTCGATGTCTTCTGCGAGAAGATTGCCTTTACCCTGCCGCAGAGCGAGCGCATCTTTGCCGCGGCCCGGCAGGCGGGGCTGGGGATCAAGGTCCACGCCGAGCAGCTCTCCCTCAGCGGCGGTGCTGCCCTGGCGGCCGGTTTCGGGGCATGGTCCGCCGATCATCTTGAGTGCCTTGACGAGGCCGGGGTCCTGGCGCTGCAGGCTGCTGGGACCGTGGCCACGCTTTTGCCGGGCGCCTTCTATTTCTTGCGGGAGACCCGCAAGCCGCCGGTGGAACTGCTGCGGCGGCATGGCGTCCCCATGGCCCTGGCCTCCGATCTCAACCCGGGAACCAGCCCCCTCGCCTCGCTTCGACTGATGCTCAACATGGGCTGTACCCTGTTCGGACTGACGCCCGAAGAGGCCCTGGCCGCGGTGACGCGCAACGCGGCCAGGGCCCTGGGGCAGGGGGATGCCTTGGGGTCACTGAGCGTCGGCAAGCAGGCCGACCTGCTGCTCTGGGATATCGATCACCCGGCCCAGCTGGCAGGAGAGTTCGGCAGCCTGCGGCCGCGGCTGCGGATTGTCCGGGGGGAGGTCGCCCATGCACCGTGCGGCTGATATGAGCCTCTGGCGGGGGCGCACCGATTGCGAACCGGGGGGGAGGGCGCTACGCTGGCACCAGGTGGTCACGCCCTTGCCTCAGGGCGGCGAAGCGCCTGGTGTTGCTTTGCTGGGGGTCTGCAGCGACGAGGGGGTCAAGCGCAATCAGGGCCGACCCGGCGCCCGCAAAGGGCCGGACGCGATTCGCCAGGTCCTGGCTGGCCAGGCCTGGCACCTGCGCCGACCGTTGTACGATGCCGGCAACTTGCTGCCCGAACACGACGATCTCGAAGCGCTGCAGCAGGAGCAGGCCGGGCTGGTCGGAGAACTGCTGGCCCGCGGACATTTCCCGCTCCTGCTCGGCGGTGGCCATGAGATCGCTTACGGCAGTTATCTCGGCCTGGTCCGCTCACTGGGCACAGATGCCGCGGCGCCGGTCGGCATCATCAATTTCGATCCCCATTTCGACTTGCGCTTCGGCCCCGCCGCCAGCTCCGGAACCCCCTTCCGGCAGATCGCCGAAGATTGCCAGGCCGGCGGTCTGGAGTTTGCTTACTTCTGCGTCGGGGTGAGCGAGACGGCCAACACGGTCGCCCTGTTTGATCGGGCGGCGATGCTTGGCGTCGATTACCTCCTGGATGAAGAGCTCACCTCCTGGACAGTGGCCACAGCGCAGCAGCGCCTGCAGGGATTTATCGACCGCTGTGCGGCCATCTACCTGACGATCGACCTGGACGTGCTGCCGGCCGCCGTCGCCCCCGGGGTGAGTGCCCCGGCAGCGAGGGGCCTGTCCCTGGAACTGCTTGAGCCCCTGCTCAGCTGTGTCCGCAGACATGCTGGAAACAAGCTGAAACTGGTCGATATCGCCGAATACAACCCGGAACTCGACGTCGACGGCCGAACGGCCCGGGTCGCCGCTCGCCTCTGCCACCTGCTGGTGCGCGAGCTTGCGGTAAACGATCAACCATCAACATGAAGGTGAAGAAGAATGAATAAACGTCTCGATCCCCGGCGCCGCATCCGCGCCCCGCGGGGGACAGAACTGAGTGCCAAAAGCTGGTTGACCGAAGCGCCCCTGCGCATGCTGATGAACAACCTCGATCCCGAAGTGGCCGAGCGCCCCGAAGAGCTGGTGGTCTACGGCGGGATCGGCCGTGCTGCCCGGGACTGGGCCTGTTACGACAAGATCGTCGAGGTCCTGCGTCGCCTTGAGGAGGACGAGACCCTGCTCGTGCAGTCGGGAAAACCGGTGGCGGTATTCAAGACCCACCCGGATGCGCCGCGGGTGCTGATCGCCAACTCCAACCTGGTGCCGCATTGGGCCAACTGGGAGCATTTCAACGAGCTGGATCGCAAGGGGCTGATGATGTATGGGCAGATGACGGCCGGTTCCTGGATCTACATCGGCTCGCAGGGGATCGTCCAGGGGACCTACGAGACCTTTGTCGCCGTGGCGAAACAGCACTATGCCGGTGACGCTGCCGGCCGCTGGATTCTGACCGGCGGCCTGGGCGGTATGGGCGGGGCTCAGCCCCTGGCGGCGACCATGGCCGGCTTTGCCATGCTGGCGGTGGAATGCGACGAATCACGCATCGACAAGCGGCTGGTGACCGGCTACCTGGACTACAAGGTAACCGATCTGGAGCAGGCCCTGGCGATGATCGAAGCGGCCGTCCGCAATCGGCAGGCCATCTCGGTCGGCTTGCTCGGCAACTGCGCCGAAGTGCTCCCTGAGCTCGTCAAACGGGGCGTCACACCCGATGTCTGCACCGACCAGACCAGTGCCCACGATCCCCTCAATGGGTACCTGCCGGCCGGCTGGTCCCTGGAACGGGCGGTCCGCCTGCGCCGTGAGGAACCTGAAACGGTGGTCAAGGCGGCCAGAAGCTCGATCGCCGTCCACGTCACGGCGATGCTGGCCCTCCAGGAACGGGGTGCCGTGACCCTCGATTACGGCAACAATATCCGCCAGGTGGCTCTGGAAGAGGGGGTCGCCCGGGCCTTTGATTTCCCCGGCTTCGTCCCCGCCTATATCCGGCCGCTCTTCTGCGAGGGGATCGGCCCGTTCCGCTGGGTGGCACTCTCCGGTGATGCCGAGGACATCTACCGGACCGATGCCAAGGTCAAGGAGCTGATCCCCGACAACCCGCATCTGCACAAATGGCTTGACATGGCCAGGGAGCGCATCCATTTCCAGGGGCTGCCGTCGCGGATCTGCTGGGTCGGTCTCAAGGACAGGGCCCGTCTCGGCCTCGCCTTCAACGAGATGGTGGCTAGCGGCGAACTCAAGGCGCCGATCGTCATCGGCCGTGATCACCTGGATTCGGGTTCGGTGGCCAGCCCCAACCGGGAAACTGAAGGGATGGCTGATGGCTCCGACGCCGTTTCCGACTGGCCGCTCCTCAATGCGCTGACCAGCACCGCCGGAGGCGCAACCTGGGTGAGCCTGCATCACGGCGGCGGCGTCGGCATGGGCTTCAGCCAGCATGCCGGCATGGTCATCGTCGCCGACGGCACCGATGCGGCGGCGAAGCGCCTGCAAAGGGTCTTATGGAACGACCCGGGGATCGGGGTGGCGCGGCATGCCGATGCCGGCTACCGGATCGCCATCGACTGTGCTCACGACAACGGCCTGGACCTGCCGATGCTGGAGGAGAAATAAATGTTCACACTGGAACTGAATCCCGGACAATTGACCCTGCAGAAGCTGCGCCGCGTGGCGAAGGAACCGGTTGTCGTGCATTTTAACCCGGGGTGCCGCCAGCGCATCGAGGAGTCCGTGGCAACCGTCAAAGAGGTGGTCGCCCAGGGCCGGGTCATCTACGGCATCAATACCGGTTTCGGCCTGCTGGCCAACAAGGTCATACCGACCCCGGAGCTGGAGCAGTTGCAACGCTCCATCGTCCTGTCCCACGCGGCCGGGACCGGCGAGATGATGAGTGAAGCAACGGTACGCCTCCTGCTGATCCTGAAGATCAACAGCCTGGCCCGGGGTTATTCCGGAATCCGTGTCGAAGTGATCGAGACGCTGATGAAACTGGTCAACGCCGAAGTCTATCCCTGCATCCCGCAAAAAGGTTCGGTCGGGGCCTCAGGGGACCTGGCCCCACTGGCCCATATGAGCACCGTCCTGCTCGGCGAGGGCGAAGTCTTCCATCGCGGCGAACGGTTGCCTGGAAGGCGAGGCCTGGAGATCGCCGGACTCGCTCCGATCACCCTTGGCCCCAAGGAGGGGCTGGCGCTGCTCAACGGCACCCAGGCGTCGACCGCGTTCGCTCTCGAGGGGCTGTTTCTCGCCGAGGACCTGTTTGCCGCCGCCATGGTCAGTGGCAGCCTCAGCGTGGAAGCCGCTCTCGGCAGCAGGCGCCCCTTCGACCCCCGCATCCATGAGGTGCGCGGCCACCGCGGCCAAATCGATACTGCGGCGACTTTTTCGCAACTGCTCGAGCACAGCGAGATCGAAGACTCACACCGCGAATGCGAGGCGGTTCAGGACCCCTATTCGCTGCGTTGTCAACCGCAGGTGATGGGCGCTTGCCTCGACCAGATTCGCCATGCCGCGGGGGTGCTGCTCATAGAGGCCAATGCGGTCTCCGACAACCCTTTGGTGTTCTCCGATGCATGCGACATTATTTCCGGGGGGAACTTTCATGCCGAGCCGGTCGCCTTGGTCGCAGATAACCTGGCCCTGGTCCTGGCGGAAATGGGCGCGCTCTCCGAGCGGCGCATCGCCCTGCTGATCGACGCCAACCTGAGCAAGCTGCCGCCCTTTCTCGTCGAAAAAGGCGGCCTCAATTCCGGCTTCATGATTGCGCAGGTGACGGCTGCAGCTCTGGCCAGCGAGAATAAGTCCCTAGCTCATCCCGCCTCGGTCGACAGCCTGCCGACCTCTGCCAACCAGGAGGACCATGTCTCCATGGCCACCTTCGCCGCCCGCAGGCTGAAGGAGATGGGGGACAACACGGCCGTCATCCTGGCGGTGGAGTTGCTGGCCGCCTGCCAGGGGGTTGATTTTCGCGCGCCGCTGAAAACCTCGTCAAAGCTGGAAGAGGCCCGGCAGCTGTTGCGCCGGCAGGTGCCCTTTTACGACCAGGACCGGTATTTCGCTCCCGATATCGAGAAGGCCAAGCAGCTGATTCGCTCCGGAGTTTACGGGGCCTTTGTCCCGGAGGAACTGCTGCCGAGCATGGGCCGTTGAATGAAGCTTTCGGGGGCGGGCGTGCCTGCGTGACGAAAATGGCCACCTGGATCAACCGGGTGGCCATTGCCTGTGGTTTGGCGCGGTGCTTCGGGATTGCAGGTCAGCCCAAGGCCACGTCAAGGAGCATCATCACGGAAAAGCCGGCCATGGTCGTCATGGTCACCAGGTCGATATT
>JAHEEU010000264.1 GCA_024640545.1 Geobacteraceae bacterium | reverse complement strand
CTCCCGTGATGCGGGCCTTCATCGAGCACAAGCTCTATGCCCAGGACTCTGTATCGAAGCTCTACTATATGGGTCCGATGTTCCGCCACGAACGCCCTCAGAAAGGGCGCTATCGCCAGTTCCACCAAATCGGAGCCGAAGTCATCGGAGTCGACGACCCGAAAATCGATGCCCAGGTCCTGGCCATGCTCAGCCACTATTTTGCAATGACACAGATCCCGGATGTCGCCCTGCAGATCAACTCCCTTGGTTGTCCGGAATGTCGACCGACCTATCGGAAAAGTCTGATAGACTTCCTCGAGCAGCGCCTCGCGGCACTCTGCTCAGATTGCCAGCGCCGCTACACCAGCAACCCGCTGCGCGTTCTGGACTGCAAAGTCCCCGGCTGCAAGGAGGCCACACTAACGGCTCCGGCAATGCTCGACAACCTCTGTCTCGGCTGTGAAACGCATTTCAAACAGGTCAGGGAGCACATGGATGCCCTGTCTGTCGATTACACGATCAATCCACGCATGGTGCGCGGTCTCGATTATTACACGAAAACGACCTTCGAGATGGTCACCGGCAGCCTCGGGGCCCAGAATGCGGTGGCCGCCGGAGGGCGCTACGATGGCTTGATCAGCGACCTGGGTGGTCCGGAACTGCCAGGGATCGGCTTTGCCATCGGCTTGGAGCGCCTGGCTCTGATGCTTGGCAAGCAGAGCATTGACCCGCCGCGACCCGAGCTGTTTATTGCAACCCTGGGAGAATCAGCAACCAAAGCCGGTTTTTCCTTACTGACTCGACTGCAGCGTCAGGGCTATCTGGCCGAAATGGAATATACCGGCAAGAGCCTCAAGGCTCAGTTGCGCCGCGCCGACAAAATGCGGACTCGCCGCGTTCTGATCCTCGGCGAGGATGAACTGTCCCGCGGGGTTGCCCAACTCCGCTACATGGACACCAGCATCCAGGAAGAGGTCGCCCTGGAAGGCCTGGAAAGTCGTCTTCTCAACGAAATTCTTGATACTTGACGCTCCCCCTGAGCGCCGATATAATGCCCGCTTGCCTTGTTGAGAGGTCCCGGTGAAGTGAGTACGAATCAACTTACATATTAAGGAGCTACCCCTTGAGCGATATTCTCGGAGACTGGAAAAGAACCCACTTCTGCGGTGCACTGCGCAAAGAGCATATCGGCCTTCAGGTCTGCCTGATGGGCTGGGTCCATCGCCGCCGTGATCACGGCGGTCTGATTTTCATCGACCTGCGCGACCGAACCGGCATCGCCCAACTTGCTCTCGACCCTGACCGAGACCCGGAAGCTCATACCAAGGCGGAAGCGATTCGCAACGAATTCGTCATCGCAGCGATCGGCAAGGTCTCCCCCCGACCGGAGGGAACAGTCAATCCGAAGATGCCGACCGGTGAAGTTGAAATCGAGATCAGCGAACTGCGTATCCTCAACGTTGCCAAAACCCCGCCGTTCATGCTTGACGAATTCACTGAGGTCGCCGAAAACCTGCGGCTCAAGTACCGCTACCTCGACCTGCGCCGTGAAGCGATCCAGAAGAACCTGATCCTGCGCCACCAGGTCGCCCAAACAGTCCGTAGCTACCTGACCGAGAACGGCTTCCTGGAAATAGAGACCCCAATGCTGACCAAGAGCACACCGGAAGGCGCCCGCGACTACCTCGTGCCGAGCCGCGTCAATCTGGGCAGCTTCTATGCGCTGCCGCAGTCACCACAGCTCTTCAAGCAGTTGCTCATGGTCTCCGGTTTCGACCGCTACTTCCAGATCGTCAGGTGTTTCCGGGATGAAGACCTGCGCGCCGACCGCCAGCCTGAATTCACCCAGATCGACTGCGAACTCTCTTTCGTCGACCGCGACGACGTGATGTCAGTCATGGAAGGGATGATTGCCAAGGTTTTCAAAGCCGCGATCAATGTCGATGTCTCCCTGCCGATCCCGCGCATGACTTTTGCCGAGACAATGGATCGGTACGGGGTTGACAATCCCGACCTGCGCTTTGAGATGGAACTGGTCAACATCACCGAAATCGTCAAGGGCTCGGGTTTCAAGGTCTTTGCCGAGGTCGCCGCAAATGGCGGCTTGATCAAGGCAATGAACGCCAAGGGTTGCGCAACCTTCTCCCGCAAGGAACTCGACGACCTGGCTAACTTCGTCGCCATCTACGGTGCCAAGGGGCTGGCCTGGGTCAAGATCCAGGAAGACGGCAGCTGGCAGTCACCGATCGCCAAGTTCTTTACTGAACAGGAGCTTGCCGCCATCGGCGCGGCACTCGATGCACAGCCGGGCGACCTGCTGCTGTTTGGCGCGGACAAACCGGCGGTCGCCAATGAAGCGCTGGGACGGCTGCGCGGTCACCTCGGCAACAAACTGGGGCTGGCCGACCCAAACAGCTACAAGTTCGCCTGGGTAACCGATTTTCCTCTGTTGGAATGGGATGGTGAAGAACGCCGCCATGTTGCCGTTCACCACCCATTCACGGCCCCCCTTGACGAAGATATCCCACTGCTCGACACCGAGCCGGGCAAGGCGCGCGCCAAAGCCTACGACCTGGTCCTGAACGGTTCGGAAATCGGTGGCGGCAGCATTCGTATTCACGACC
>JAHEEU010000009.1 GCA_024640545.1 Geobacteraceae bacterium | reverse complement strand
TGGAGCTGGAGATGGCGCTCGACACCGACCTCGGCATCGACTCGATCAAGCGGGTGGAGATCCTCTCCGCCCTGCAGGAAAGGCTTCCCGAGGCGCCGGCGGTCAAGCCCGAACATCTCGGGACCCTGCAAACGCTCGGTCAGATCGTCGATTTCCTGGCCAGCCTATCGGGGGCCGGGGAACCGGCGGCGACGCCGGAAGTGCCGCTCGAACTGCCGACGGTGGGCAGCGGGGTCGAGCGCAAGGTGCTCAGGGCCGTTCCGTTACAGGTTGCCGGGGCCCGGGTTGCGCTCGCGCTGCCGAAGGGCGCGGTGATCTGGGTCAGCGACGATGGCTCGGCGCTGCCGGCTGCGATAGGCCGGCAGCTGGCGACCCACAACCTGGCTGCTGCAACGATCAACCTCGACGACCTCGATCAGCTTGACCCCTCGGGGTCGCTGGCCGGGCTGGTTCTGCTGACTCCCCGGGCCGGCGCCGACGATCGCTTTATGCAGGCAGCCTTCCGAGTGATGCAGCTGGCGGGCCCGGCCCTGGTGGCCGGCGCGCAAAAGTCCGGGGCGGTCATGGCGACCGTCTCGCGGCTGAACGGGCGCTTCGGCCTGCCGGATGGCGGCCCGGTCAGGGATGCCCTCTCGGGCGGGCTGGCCGGCCTCTCCAAAACCGCGGCCCACGAATGGCCGGAAGTCAGCTGCAGGGCTTTCGACCTCCCGGCTGAGCCGGGCGATGTCGACCAGGTCGCGGCGATGCTGGTCGCCGAGCTGCTGTTCGATGGCCCCCAGGAGGTCGGTTTCTCGTCTGACGGTCCGTGTACCCTTAGTCTGGTCGATGAATCGCTTGCCGGCGGGCCGTTTGATACCCCGGTCAGCTACGGCGATGTTGTCGTGATCAGTGGCGGCGCCCGCGGGGTGACCGCCGAGGTGGCGGTGGCCCTGGCTGCGACCAGCCGGGCAACCCTGCTGCTGCTCGGCCGCAGCGATGCGCCGCAGGCGGAGCCGGCCTGGCTCGAAGGCCTGACCGGCGAGGCTGCGATCAAGAAAGCCTTGCTTGCCCACGCCGGTGTGCCGTTGAAACCGAAAGAAGTCAACCAGAAGTGCCAGGTGATTCTCGGCAGCCGCGAGATTCGCAGCACCCTGCGCCGGATCAAGGAGGCCGGGGGGCAGCCCCTTTATCGCTCCGTCGACCTGCGCGATGGCGATGCCGTGGCGGAGGTTATCCAGGCTGTCCGCGAGGAATACGGCCCGGTCAAGGGGCTGATCCACGGTGCCGGAGTGCTTGCGGACCGCCTGATCAAGGACAAGACCGCTGAGCAATTCGAGCAGGTATACAGCACCAAGATCGCCGGTCTGCGCAGCCTGCTCGAGGCGGTTGCTGAGGACCCGCTCAAATTCATGGTGATGTTTTCCTCGTCGACCGGACGCTATGGCCGCACCGGCCAGGTCGACTATGCCGTGGCCAACGAGATTCTCAACAAGTTGGCCCAGCAGCAGGCCGTATTGCTGCCCGACTGCCGCGTGCTGTCGCTGAACTGGGGCCCGTGGGACGGCGGCATGGTGACGCCGGCCCTGAAAGAAGTCTTTGCCGGTGAAGGTATTGCCGTCATCGACCTCAAGGCCGGCGCCGATTACCTGGTGGAAGAAATCGCCACTCCGCCGGGTGGCCCGGTTGAACTGGTGATCCTCGGCGGCCGACCGGAGGCAGCGAGCGAACATCTCACCCAGACCCATGAAAATATCTACATCTCCAAGGCCTTCGACCTGGAGGTCTCCATTGAGCAGTACCCGTTCCTGACGTCCCACGTGATCGATGGCAAGGCCGTCCTGCCGATGGCCGTCATGATCGAGTGGATGGCCCACGGCGCGATTCACAACAATCCAGGGCTGCGCTTCCACGGCTTCAACGATCTGCGCATCCTCAAGGGGATTATCCTGGAGCAGGGCCAGACCCATACCCTGCAGGTGATGACCGGTAAAGCCTTCAAGAGCGATGGCGTGCATGTCGTGCCGGTGGAGCTGTCAGGCATGGCGGCCAGTGGCCAGCAGTATGTCCATTCCCGGGCGAGGATGGTTCTGGCGGCGAAGCTGCCGGAAGCACGTCCGGCCATGGAGCGTCTTGAACTGCCGGCATACGGCCGTCCCGTCGAAGAGATTTACCGGCCCGACCGGCTCTTCCACGGACCCGCTTTCCATGGTATTCGCGAGGTCATCGGCTACTCCGCGGAAGGCATCACTTCGCTGGCCTGCCCGGCACCCCGGCCGGGTGAATGGATCAAGCAGCCGTTGCGCAATGCCTGGCTGGCCGATCCCCTGGCGCTCGACAGCAGCTTCCAGATGATGATCCTCTGGAGTTTCGAGCGTTATCGCTCCGGGTCCTTGCCGGTCTTTGCCGGTCGCTACCGCCAGTACCGGGAGCGGTTTCCGGAAAACGGTACGGAAATCCGCATCCGGGTGACCAGCCAGAGCGCCAGCAAGGCGGCAGCGGAAATCGACTTCGTCGACCCGGTCAGCGGCGCGTTGATTGCGCACCTCGAAGATTACGAGTGCGTCATTGACTCCTCTCTCAATGCGAGCTTCCAGAGGAACAAACTGCAGGGAGCCGCCTGAGGATGAAGCACGGTCAATCGGTTGCCATCGTCGGGGTCGGCGGCATATTTCCCATGTCACCGACCCTGGACCGTTTCTGGGAAACGATCACCGCGAATGTCGATACTTCCCGGCCGCCGCCGCCGGGACGCTGGTTGCTCGATGCCGAGGAAGCGTTCGACCCGACGGTCGGCGCGCCTGACCGGGTCTATTCGAAACAGGGCTGCTTCATCGATGACGAAGCCGATCCCTCGATCATCGAAGGCCTCGACCTCGATGCCGATTTCCTGCGCCGCCTCGACCCGATGTTCCGGCTGCTGCTGCGCACCGGTCATCAGGCCTTCAACGACGCCCGCATCGACCAGCTCGATCGCGGTCGGGTCGGCATCATCATCGGCAACCTCGCCCTGCCCAGCGAGCACTCCTCAACCCTGGCGCGGGACTTCCTCGGTCAGACCTTCGAAGAACAACTGCTCGGTGATCAATGCCCCTCGACGCGGGCTTCCGTCGACCCGCTGAATCGCTACGTGGCCGGTCTCCCTGCCGGGCTTTTGGCCCGGGCCCTTGGTCTCGGCGGGACCTGCTATACGCTCGACGCCGCCTGTGCTTCGTCGCTCTACGCCATCAAGCTGGCCGTCGATGAGCTGCTCACCGGGCGGGCTGACGCCATGCTGACCGGTGGGCTGTCACGCCCCGACTCGCTCTACACCCAGATGGGGTTTTCCCAGCTGCACGCCCTCTCGCCATCGGGGACCTGCTCGCCCTTCGATGCCAGGGGGGACGGCCTGGTGGTCGGCGAAGGGTGCGGCATGTTCCTGCTCAAGCGGACCGAGGATGCGGTGCGCTCCGGTGATCAGATCTACGCGGTGATCCGCGGTATCGGTCTTTCCAACGACCTCGGCGGCAGCCTGCTGGCGCCAGCCTCCGAGGGTCAGCTGCGGGCCATGCGCGCTGCATATCGGCAGGCCGGCTGGTCACCGACCGACGTCGACATGATCGAGTGCCACGCGACCGGGACCCCGGTCGGAGATGTGGTTGAATTCACCAGCCTGAAAAAACTCTGGGAAGCCGACAGCTGGCAGCCGGGACAGTGCGTGATCGGATCGGTGAAATCGAATATCGGCCACCTGTTGACCGCCGCCGGTTCCGCCGCCCTGATGAAAACTTTGCTGGCGCTCAAGGAGCGCACCCTGCCGCCGACGGCCAACTTCGAGCATCCTGCCAAGGGTGTCGAGCTGACAGGCAGCCCGTTTCGTATCCTGCAGCAGCCCAGGCCCTGGAAGCCCCGCGACAAGGGCCGTCCCCGGCGGGCGGCGGTCAGCGCTTTCGGCTTCGGCGGCATCAACGCCCACCTGCTGATCGAGGAGTGGGTCCCGCATAAACCGCCGAAAAGTTCCGTAGCCTTTCACCCCTCCTTCAAGAAGAAATCCCAGGCGGTGGCGATCGTCGGTATGGGCGCCAGCTTCGGCCCCTGGGATTCGCTTGGCGCTCTGCGCAGCCGGTTGCTGGGGGGAGATGACGGGGTGTCGCCGCAGCGCCCTGCGCGCTGGTGGGGCGCTGAAAAGAGCCGCTGGTTCCGGCAGAGAGGGCTCGACCGGACCGATTTCAAAGGGTTTTTCGTCCCCGAGGTATACACGTCTCCCGGCGCCTTCCGGATTCCGCCGAAAGAGATCGAGGAGATGCTGCCGCGCCAGCTGCTGATGCTCAAGGCCGCCGGCGAAGCACTGCAGGATGCCGGCCTGAAGAAAGATGACCTGCTCTTTACCGGGGTTTTCATCGGCACCGGCCTCGACCTCAATGCCACCAACTTCAGCTTTCGCTGGGGTATTCAGAAATCCGCCCGCGAGTGGCTGCGACAGCTCGGCCGCGAGCTTGCCGATGCGGAGTTCGAAGACTGGGTGGCCGCCCTCCGTGAATCGGCCGGGCCCGCGCTGAACGCCAACCGGGTCATGGGGGCGCTCGGCAGCATCGTGGCCAGCCGCGTTGCCAAGGAATTCCGGGTCGGCGGTCCCAGTTTTACCCTGTCCAGTGAAGAGAACTCCGGATTGCGAGCTCTCGAAGTGGGCGTGCGGGCCCTGCAGGAAGGGGCCATCAACCGGGCCGTCGTCGGGGCCGTCGATATGGCGGGCGATCTGCGTGCCGTACTTGGCCAGCATGCGTCGCGGCCCTTTTCGAACAGCGGAAGGGTCCGCCCCTTCGACAAGCATGCTGATGGCAGCGTGATCGGCGAGGGTGCAGCGGCAATCGTCCTGAAACGACTTGATGACGCCAAGCAGGACGGTGACCGAATCTACGCGATTATCAGGGGGATCGGCACGGCGACCGGCGGCAGGGTCGAAACCGGCTTGCCGGACAGGAATGCTTATGCGGCCTCCATCGAGCGGGCCATGCGCGAGTCCGGCGCCGCCCCGGAATCGGTCAGCTATCTGGAAACCAACGGCAGCGGCCAGCCGTTGGAGGATGAACTGGAGGCCAACGCCCTCGGTGCTTTTTTCGGTTCCAGGCAGACGCCGAACCCGTGTTACATCGGCAGCGCCAAGGGCGACATCGGTCACGCCGGGGCCGCGGCCGGGCTGGCCTCGCTGATCAAGGCCGCACTCTGCCTGGATCAACAGATCCTGCCGCCATTGCGCAACCTGCAGTCCATTCGCTACGACTGGGTACGTGGCAAGCGCAGCTTCATTGCTCCTGTTGCCGCCCAGTTCTGGTTGCGCAACCGGGCCGAAGGTCCGCGCCGTGCCTTGGTCGGGGGGATTGGGGCTGACGGCACCTGCTCCCATGTGTTGCTCGAAGGTTTCGAAGCCCGGGGGGGCAAAGCCAGGGCACCCTTTGCGCCACGCCCGCTCGGCCCGTTGGACGAGGGCCTGTTCCCTCTCGAGGCTGATGAAGCTGGGGGGCTGCTCGAAAAGATCGCCAGGCTGCAGGACTTTGTCGCCATGGCCCCGGAAGGCGGCATCGAACAGCTGGCGCTGCGCTGGTCCCGCGAGATGGTGCTGGATCCGAATCACAAGCTTTGCCTGGCCCTGGTCGCCTCGAGTCGCTCGGAACTGCTCGAACAACTCGAGCACGCTCAGCAGTCCCTGCGCCGCAACCCGCAGCAGTCCCTGGGTGGCAACGGCACGATGCTGTCGCCCGTCATCCGCGACCGCGTGTTCTACGCTGCCGAGCCCCTGGCGCCACGGGGCAGGGTGGCGTTCATCTTCCCTGGCTCGGGGAACCATTTTGCCGGCATGGGGCGAGACCTCTCGGCCCGCTGGCCGGCCATCTACAGCCACCAGGATGGACAGAGCGGCTACCTGGCCCGCCAGTTCCTGCCGGAACATTTCTGGAAGGCGGAGCTGGTCGATACGCTGCACGACAATCATAACGCCCTGGTCATCGGCCAGGTTGCCCTCGGCACAGCTGTCAGTGACCTGGTGCGCAGCTTCGGTATCGAAGCCCAGGCCGTGAGCGGTTACAGCCTCGGCGAATCGGCCGGGCTCTTCTCCTTCGGCGCCTGGAAGGACCGTGACGGCATGGCGCAGCGGCTCAGCGAGTCGAAGCTGTTTACCGAAGAACTGGCCGGAGAATGCAAGGCGGCGCGCAAGGCCTGGGGCTTGAAAAAGGCGGACAAGGTCGACTGGGTCCTCGGCCTTGTCGACGCTCCCGCTGCGCAAGTGAAGCGGGCCCTTGCCGGCAAGGAGAGGGCTTACCTGCTGATCATCAATACCCACCGGGAATGCGTAATCGGCGGTGACCGCCGCCAGGTCGAGGCGCTGGTCCGGGAAATCAACGGGCATTTCCTGCCGTTGCGCGGCGTGACCACGGTGCACTGCGAGGTCGCCGAGCCGGTGGCCAAGGCCTATCGCGACCTGCACCTCTTCCCGGTGACGGCGCCGAGCGGGATCGCCTTTTACAGCTGTGCCCTCGGCGAGAGCTACCAGGTCACCACCGAGAGCGCCGCCGACGTGATCCTCGGCCAGGCGCTGAATACGGTTGATTACACCAGGCTCGTCGAGCGGGCCTACGCTGACGGTGTGCGCATCTTCCTCGAAATGGGGCCGGGCAGCTCCTGCAGCCGCATGATCGGCAGCATCCTGGACGGCCGGCCGCATCTGGCCAGGGCGGCCTGTTTCCCCGGCCAGAAGGCGACCTCGCTGCTCCTGCGCCTGCTGGCCAACTGCCTGGCAGAGCGGGTGCCGGTGGACCTCGCGGCTCTTTACCCACCCGGCATGGCGCTTGCCGAGGAGCACTCCGGCCCGCGTATCCACACGGTGATCGGTGGTGTACCGTTTGTTCCGGCCGCTTTGCCGGAGGCCACGATGATTGTCCAACCGGCTGCCACGCAGGCTGGCTTGGTTGACCACGGCAGCGACCCGCAGACCGCGCGGCGCACACCCCTGGAAAGCCATGTTGCTGCCACCCGGTCCTCCGGGACGGCGGGTGCCGATATCGATGCCCTGGTGGCGCAGATGGCGGAGAGCGCGGCGCTGAATTCAAGGAGCCACGAGGCCTACCTGAACTTTGCCCAGACCATGGAACGGACCCTGACGGAAAACCTCAACCTGCAGATGGCCCTGCTCCAGCAGATGGCTGTTAACGGCGAAACGATTCCCCGGGTGCCGTTTCCTCAGGGGCCAGCCCCCATCCCGGAAGGGGACAGTTCCCATGCGGGGGCAGTCCCCGGCCGGCCCCCGGCCTCCAGTTCCAAGAGTCAGGCACCGCTTTTCGATCGTCAGATGTGCATGGAGTTCGCCGTCGGTTCGATCGCCAGGGTGCTTGGGCCGGCCTTCGCCGACGTCGATCACTACCCGACCCGCGTACGGCTCCCCGACGAGCCGCTGATGCTGGTCGACCGCATCATGTCAGTCGAGGGCGAACCACGCTCCATGACCAGCGGCCGGGTGGTGACCGAGCACGACGTGACCACCGATCGCTGGTACCTGGACGGCGGCCGCATCCCGACCTGTATTGCCGTCGAGGCCGGCCAGGCCGACCTCTTCCTCTCCGGCTACCTGGGGATCGACTTCATCAGCAAGGGCAAGGCGGTCTACCGGTTGCTCGACGCCGTGGTCACTTTTCATCGCGGTCTGCCCGTCCCTGGCGACGTGATCCGCTATGACATCAGGATCGAGCATTTCTTCCGCCAGGGCCAGACCTACCTGTTCCGCTTCAACTTCGAGGGGACCGTCAACGGCGAGCCGCTGTTGTCGATGAAGAACGGCTGCGCCGGTTTCTTCACCGCATCGGAGCTTGCGGCCGGCCAGGGGATCGTTCACACCAAACTCGACCTGGTGCCGCAGCCGGGGATTCGCCCGGACGACTGGCGCCAGCTGGCGCCGATGGCGGTGGAGGCCTACAGCGAAGCCCAGGTCGACGCCATCTATGCCGGTGATCTCGAAGCGGCTTTCGGCGAAACCTTCGCCGGGCTGAAGCTGAGCAAACCCTATACCCTGCCGGGCGGCTACCTGAAGCTGGTCGACCGCGTGGTCGAGCTCGACCCGCAGGGGGGCCGCTACGGTCTCGGCCAGATCCGCGCGGAGATGGACATCCACCCGGACGACTGGTTCCTGACCTGTCATTTCTGCGACGACCATGTCATGCCCGGCACCCTGATGTACGAATGCTGCATGCACACCCTGCGCATCTACCTGCTGCGTATGGGGTGGGTCGGTGAAGAGGGCACCACCTGGTGCGAGCCGGTCCCCGGGGTCGACAGCGGCCTGAAGTGCCGGGGCCAGGTGATCGAGACGACCAGGACCGTGACCTACCAGGTCAGCATCAAACAGCTCGGTTATGGGCCCGAGCCCTTCGCGATCGTCGACGCGCTGATGTTTGCCGATGGCAAGCCGATCGTCGAAATACCGAACATGTCGGTCCGCCTGAGCGGTTTGACGCGGGAGAGTGTCGAAGCCTTGTGGGGGTCTTTTGTGACTGTCCCAGAATCTAATGGGACTGTCCCCGAACGGGGACTGTCCCAGGTCCTTGATGGGACCGCCGCTGGTAAGGGGACAGCCCCCCTGCGGGGATCTGCCAGCCTTCAGCCGCCAGCCGCCAGTCAAGGGGACAGTCCCCATGCGGGGACAGTCCCCTTATACGACTACGACAAGATCCTGGCGTTTTCAACCGGCAAGCCCTCCGAGGCGTTCGGCGAACCCTACAGAGTCTTCGACCGGGAGCGCAGGATCGCCCGCCTGCCGCGCCCCCCCTTCCAGTTCCTCGACCGGATCATCGAGGTCTCCGGGGAGCCGTTCAAACTGGTCGAGGGGGTGACAGTGGCCGCGGAGTATGATGTGCCGGCCGACGCCTGGTATTTCCAGGCTGCGCGCCAGCCGGAGATGCCGTTCAGCGTCCTGCTCGAAGTCGGCCTGCAGCCTTGCGGCTGGCTGGCGGCCTATCTCGGCTCAGCCCTGACCAGTGCGACCGATCTCAAGTTCCGCAACCTCGACGGCAACGCCGTCCAGCACCGCCCGGTGACGCCGCGCTCCGGCACCCTGACGACCCGGGTGAAAATCACCCGTATCGCCAGCAGCGGCGGCATGATCATCCAGAGCTACGATTTTGCGATCAGTGACCGGCAGGGCCCGGTCTACACCGGCGACACGGTGTTCGGCTTCTTCTCGGCGGCCTCGCTCGCCCAGCAGGTCGGCGTGCGTGACGCGCAACCCTACCAGCCCACCGAGGCGGAAGTCGTCCGGGGCGAACAGTTCGCCTACCCGGCCGAGGAGCCCTTCCCGGAAAAACAGCTGCGCATGATCGATCGGGTCGAACTGTTTGTCGCTGATGGCGGTCCGCAGGGCCTCGGCTGGATCCGTGGCAGCAAGTTGGTCGATCCGGACGAGTGGTTCTTCAAGGCCCACTTCTACCAGGATCCGGTCTGCCCTGGCTCGTTGGGCCTGGAGTCCTTGGTGCAGCTGCTCAAGGTGGTCGCGGCGAAGCGTTGGGGCGCTGCCGCCGACAGCCGCTTCGAGACCCTGGCCCCGGGGGAGAGGCACAGCTGGAACTACCGTGGCCAGATCATCCCGAGCAATGAAAAGGTGACGGTCGAAGCTGTCGTGACCTCGGTCGATGATGAGCAGAGGCTACTCAAGGCAAATGGCTACCTGTCGGTGGACGGCAAGGTCATCTACCAAATGAAGGATTTCACCGTCAGGGTCAGTGAGCCGTAGTAGCGCCGTCCGCTGCCACCGGTCTGTCTTATCCGTGAAAGAGCTTGCGGGACCTGTCCAAAGGACTGAAGTCCGGTTACAGGATGGTTGGCACAAGTTACGAAACAGAAGAAAATCAGAGCGTTTCACAGTAAACGGCGTGCAACCCCCTGTTGACGATCAAAATGCACTTCGGTGCCAGCCCGGTCGAGGAAAAATCCTCTGTCCCCTGAAATCGACCAGCATCTCTCCAGCCGGCCCAAGGCTGCCGTGGTCATCATGAAGGGCTGGCCGCCCACCGCGCCGGGCTGGGTGGATAGAAGCGCACCTGCCGGTACGCGGGGGCAAGGCTGCTGAACATGCTCCATCGATCTGTCCTTCACCTGCCAATCCCGCACAGGTTCAAATCCCGGTCAATGACATGCCCTTACGGCTTTACAGCCTTTCCTCTTGCTTGTACTATGTTCGAGGCTGTCTGCGAGCAGCTATCTCTGCAGAAATTGGTGGTGTAAATGAGGTACTCACGTGTTTTCATAGAATCGGTCGGCTATGAGCTGGCACCGATCGTTGTCACCTCGACCGAGCTGGAAAACCGCTTGAAGCCGATGTACGACGCCCTGCATATTCCTCCCGGGCAGCTGGAAGCCTTGACCGGAATTCGTGAACGCCGCTGGTGGAAACCCAATACGAGCATCTCGGAAGGAGCGATTGCCGCGGCGAAGAAGGCGCTGCGCGAGCGGAAAATCTCGCCGGCCGACATCGGCGCGGTCGTCTATGCCGGAGTCTGCCGCGAGCATTTCGAGCCGGCCACGGCCTGCCAGGTGGCCTCGGCGCTCGGCGTCCAGGGGGATGTGGCGATCTACGATACCTCCAACGCCTGCCTCGGTGTGCTCAACGGTGTGCTCGACATCGCCAACCGTATCGAACTGGGCCAGATCCGTGCCGGACTCGTGGTCGCCTGCGAGAGCTCCAGGGAGATCAACGAGACCATGATCCAGCAGATGCTCAACAACCCGACCATGGAAAATTTCACCAAGTCGCTGGCCACCTTGACCGGCGGCTCCGGTGCGGCCGCCGTCCTGCTGACCGACGGCTCTTTCACCCCCTCGCGGAGGCCCCGCCTGCTGGGCGGAGTCAACCTGGCCGAGCCCCAGCATCATACCCTCTGCCGCTGGGGGATCAAATCGGACGACCCGGAGAACCATGTCCCCTACATGCAGACCGATGCTGTTGCCGTCATGAAGTATGGCGTCGAGCTCGGCAAGAAGACCTGGGACGCGTTTCTCAAGGAGCTCGATCTGACCACCGAGCGCATCGACAAGGTCATCTGCCACCAGGTCGGTGAGGCCCACCAGAAGCTGATTCTGCAGAAGATCGGCCTCTCCCAGGACAAGGACTTCTCCTCGTACGAGTTCCTGGGCAACATGGGGACGGTCTCTCTGCCGGTCACCGCGGCAATCGCCAAGGAACGCGATTTCCTGCTGCCCGGCGATATCGTCGGCTTCCTCGGCATCGGCAGCGGCCTGAACTGCCTGATGCTCGCCATCCAGTGGTGATGATGGCTCGCCATAAAGTTCAAGAAAAGACCCCATGAGCGATCTCTACCCATTCAAGCAGAACTTCCTCGAAGTGAATGGCCTGCAGTACCACTACCTCGACGAGGGGCAGGGCGACCCGGTCGTCATGGTGCACGGCAACCCGAGCTGGTCTTTCTACTATCGCGACCTGGCCAAGGCTTTGCGCGGCAGCCATCGGGTGATCGTCCCCGACCATATCGGCTGCGGCCTTTCCGAGAAGCCCTCTGCCGCAGACTACCCCTACACGCTCCGGCAGCGTGTCGATGACCTCGAGGCGCTGCTCGAGCATCTCGCCGTGCGCGAGCGGATAACGCTGGTGGTGCACGACTGGGGCGGGATGATCGGCATGGCTTACGCCAGCCGCCACCCGGAGCGGATTGCCCGCCTGGTGATTCTTAATACCGCGGCCTTTCACCTGCCGGCCGGCAAGAAGCTGCCCCTGGCGCTGAAGATCTGCCGGGATACGGCTCTCGGCAAATTCCTGGTCCTGAAGCTGAACCTGTTCGCCCTGATGGCCGCCCGGGTCGGCTGCAAGCGCCATCCGATGTCCGAGGCCTTGCGCGGCGCCTATTGCGCCCCCTACGATACGCCCGCCGACCGGATCGCCACCCTGCGGTTCGTCCAGGACATCCCGCTCGGGCCGGGTGACCCGGGCTTCGAACTGGTCAGCCAGGTCGCGGACGGTCTGGAGCGCTTTGCCGGATTGCCGATGGTGATCTGCTGGGGTCTCAAGGATTTCGTCTTCGACAAGCATTTCCTCAAGGAATGGCAGCGGCGTTTCCCGGCTGCGGAGGTGCACGCTTTTACCGACTGCGGGCATTACATCCTCGAGGACGCAAAGCATGAAGTGATCCCGATTGTCGAACGGTTCCTGGCGGCCCATCCGCTTGACCGGCAGCCTTCCGGGAAGGTGCAATGACCCGGCTCGACTCTGCCAATGTCGCCGCGCACCTGCCGGAAATGGCGCGGCTCCAGCCGGACGCCCCGGCGATCTTCATCCCCCGCCGGGGCGATCCCCTTCAGCCGCCCCACTACGATCAATATACGTTCGCCGAGCTCGACCGGCAGAGCTGCCGCACGGCGCAGGCCCTCGAAGCTTATGGCATCCGCCGCGGTGTGCGTACCGTGCTCATGGTCCCCCCCGGGATCGAATTCTTTGCTTTGACCTTCGCCCTGTTCAAGATCGGCGCCGTTCCGGTGCTGGTCGATCCGGGGATGGGCGTGAAAAACCTCAAGACCTGCCTCGCCGAAGCACAGCCGCAGGCTTTCATCGGCATCCCCAAAGCGCACCTGGCCCGCGTGCTGCTCGGTTGGGGCCGGCCCAGCGTAAACAGGCTGATCACCGTCGGCCGTCGTCTCTGCTGGGGCGGCGCCACACTCGAACGGCTGCTGGCCAGCGTTCCCCAGGACCAGCCTTACCCGGTCGCGCAGACCGCGGCCGGGGAACCGGCGGCGGTGCTCTTCACCAGCGGCAGCACCGGCGGGCCGAAAGGGGCTCTCTACACTCACGGCAACTTCTCCGCCCAGGTGGAGATGCTGCGCCAGATCTACGATATTCGCCCCGGTGAAGTTGACCTGCCTACCTTCCCCCTGTTCGCCCTGTTTGCGCCGGCGCTGGGGATGTCTTCGGTGGTGCCCGAGATGGACTTTACCCGGCCGGCGGACGTCGACCCGGTCAAGATCGTTGCGGCCATAGAAAGATTCCAAATCACCACCATGTTCGGCTCGCCGGCCCTGATCAACCGGATCGGCCGTTACGGTGAGGCCCAGGGGATCAAGCTGCCGAGCCTGAAACGGGCCATCTCGGCCGGGGCGCCGGTGCCGGCGGCGGTGCTCGAGCGTTTTGCCAATATGCTCTCCGATGGGGCCGAGGTCTTTACCCCCTACGGAGCCACCGAGGCCCTGCCGGTCTGTTCCATCGGCAGTGCCGAGATCCTCGCTGAGACCCGTCATGCCACCGACCAGGGGTGCGGGGTCTGCGTCGGTCGACCGGTGCCAGGTATCGAGCTGGAGGTCATCGCCATCGATGATGAGCCGATTGCCCTCTGGTCACAGGCCCGTAAGCTGGGCGTCGGCGAGATCGGCGAGATCGTCGTCAGGGGGCCGCAGGTCACGCCAAGCTATTTCAACCGCCCTGAGTCGACGGCCCTTGCCAAAATTGCCGATCCCGAAGGCGGCGGTTTCTACCATCGCATGGGGGACCTCGGCTACCGCGACGACCGGGGCCGCGTCTGGTTCTGCGGCCGCAAGGCCCACCGGGTGGTGACGGCCGACGAAACCCTCTTCACCATTCCGTGCGAGGCGGTCTTCAATACCCATGGCACGGTCTTTCGCACCGCGCTGGTCGGTGTCGGCGAGCCGGGCCGTCAGCGGCCGGTGCTGTGCGTGGAACTGGAAAAGGGTGCCGACACGTCCGATCTGGCACGCATCCATCGTGAGCTGCTGGTGATCGGTGCCGGCCATGCGATCACCCGCAATATCAGGACCGTCCTGTTCCATCCGGCCTTCCCGGTAGACATCCGCCATAATGCCAAGATCTTTCGCGAGAAGCTCGCGGTCTGGGCCGGGGAGAAGTTGTCATGAAAGCACTGGTCACCGGGGGCGGCGGTTTTCTCGGCCAGGCGATCGTCAAGCTGCTGCAGGCGCGCGGCGCCCAAGTGCGCAGCTTCTCGCGCAACGAGCACCCCGCGTTGACCGCGCTGGGGGTCGAACACTACCGGGGTGAATTAGGCGACGCCGACGCTGTCGCACACGCTGCCGAGGGTTGTGATACGGTTTTCCACGTCGCCGCCAAGGCCGGAGTCTGGGGGCCCTACGCGGAGTTTTATCGCGCCAACGTCCTCGGTACCAGGCATGTCATCGCGGCTTGCCGCCGACATGGCATCGGGCGCCTGGTGCATACCAGCTCACCGAGCGTCGTGTTTGACGGCCACGACATGGAAGGTGTCGACGAGTCGGTCCCTTACCCGCAACATTTCGAGGCTTTTTATCCGCAAACCAAGGCCGAGGCCGAGCAGCTGGTGCTGCAGGCCAACGACGGGCAACTGGCTACGGTCGCCCTGCGCCCACACCTGATCTGGGGCCCGGGCGACAATCACCTGGTGCCGCGCATCCTCGAGCGTGGCGCCCGTGGGTCCCTGCGCAGGCTCGGCAGGCGCGAATGCCTGGTCGACACCATCTACATTGACAACGCAGCGCTTGCCCACTTGCAGGCCGCCGACCATCTCGCTGTCGGGTCGCCCGTGTCCGGCAAGGCCTATTTCCTTGCCCAGGGAGAGCCTTTGCCGCTCTGGGGGGTGGTCAACCGCATCCTCGAGGCCGGCGGTCTGCCGCCGGTGACGCGCACCGTCTCCCCCGAACTGGCGTACCGGATCGGCGCGATCCTGGAGAAAACCTATCTTCTGCTGCGTTTGCGCGGTGAGCCGCCCATGACCCGATTCGTGGCCCGCGAACTCTCCACCTCACACTGGTTCGATCTCGGCGCCGCGCGGCGTGACTTCGGCTACCAGGCCGTCGTGTCTTTCGACGCGGGCATCGAACGGCTGCGCGAGTGGCTTGCGTCACGCAACCCTTGCTGAAGGCTTTCTATGGCGTTCTTACTGACTCCGTGGCAGGCCGCGCCGGCGCGGCCTACCCTTGCCGAAGATGAAGTTCACCTCTGGCGTTTTCCCCTCGTTTACCGGGAGCATCTGCAGGCCTTCCTCGACGAGCAGGAATTGCAGCGTGCCAGGCGCCTGCGCGTCCCTCGGAAAGCCCAGGCGTTCATCACGGCACGGGCGCGGTTGCGCCAGATCCTGGCGCGTTATCTCGACCAGAGCCCCGAGAGCCTGCATTTTGACTATGGCACCGCCGGCAAGCCGATGCTGGCCGGGCAGATGGCCGAGGCCCCGGCGTTCAACCTGGCCCATTCCGGGGATTGGGGGCTCTGCGCCGTGGCCAAGGGGGTTGCGGTGGGGGTGGACATCGAGAGGGTTGACAGATCGTTGGATTTTACAAAGCTCGCCGCCGGCTTTTTCTCCCCCACCGAGCGCAATCGACTGCAGGCCTGTACAATGCTGCGCAGGCGCAGGCTCTTCTTTCGTATCTGGACACGCAAGGAGGCCTGGCTGAAAGGCAGAGGCAGCGGCTTTTCCGACCCCGACCAGGACCTCGGCACGGTCCATCTCTCCGCCAACTGCACCCATGACGGAAAGTGGTGGCTGAGAAGCTTCCCGGTAACCCGACACTACCTTGCGGCCCTTGCCGTGCCGAAGGAGTTCGCCTGCCTGCGCCGTTGGGAAGCATGGCCTCCTGCCAACGCCGATTAGCCCCGCTACCCATTTATGCCTCCGGCTGATCCTTCGGCCAGTCAAATCCTAAGCCTCGCTGTGACCCACACGGCTCCACAGGCTCCGAGGCGCTGCATTCTCGGCTGCTCTTGCCCGTTGCGTCCCAATTGATATACTGAACTGGCTCTCTGAATTAATAAAATCAAATAGCGTTTTAAGTTTATGTTGACGTAAACGTAAAGGTAATTTATATACCTAGGTAGAGCCTGTTCGGAGGAGTTGTCCCGCCATGTATGAATTGCCTTGTCAGTCGGTCCCTGAAATGCTCAGGTCCAATGCTCAACGTTATGCGGACCGGGTTGCCATCAGCTACAAGAAAGACGGTGAATACCTGTCTTTAACTTACCGCAGCTTCTATGAGCGGGTGCTCATGGCGGCCCGCGGCCTGCGCAAGGCAGGTCTGGCCCCGGGAGACAGGGTGGCGATCTTTTCCGAGAACCGTGCCGGCTGGGCGATTGCGGATTTCTCCATCCAGTCTGCCCGGGGGGTGACTGTCCCCATTTATGCGACCAACACGGCTGAGCAGGCTGCTTACGTGATCAACCACAGCGGCGCAAAAATCGTCTTTGTCTCGAACCGTCTCCAATATGAGAAGCTGATCAAGGTCCGTGAGCAGATGCCTGCCCTGGAGCAGGTCATTTCCTTCGAGCGGTTTCTCGGCAGCCACGAGCTCCCCGTTTATACCCTCTACCAGCTGTCGGAAATCTCCCACCCGCTCGCGGAGCAGGAACACGCTGAAATCGAGCGCTGCATAGATGCCATCAAGTCCACGGACCTGATAACGATCATTTATACCTCCGGAACGACCGGCGTCCCCAAGGGGGTCATGCTCACCCAGGCCAACGTGCTCTACGACACCTATTACGGGCTGCAGAAGCTCGAGGCGCTCAGTATGGACGAGACCTTTCTCAGCTTTCTCCCCTTGAGCCATGTCCTTGAGCGCACGGCCGGCTACTATGCACCGCTGATGGCAGGGTGCCGGGTGGCGTTCTGCGAGAGCGCCGACAAGGTCGTCGAGAACATGCAGGAGGTGCACCCGACCGTGATGGTCAGCGTCCCGCGGCTCTTCGAGAAGATCTATGCACGGGTCTATGAAGACGTTCACCAGATGCACCCGTTGAAGCGCAGCCTCTTCCACAAGGCGATAGAAATAGGCTGCAAGTATATCGAGCTGCGCTACATAAACCCAGGGCCCAAGGGCCTGCTGGGGATTCAGTACCGCTTCTTCGACCGGCTGGTCTTCCGGAAAATCCGCCAGCGCTTCGGCGGTAGCCTGCGCTATTTTATCTCCGGCGGCGCTCCGCTCGACAAGGTCGTCAATGAATTCATGTGGGTCATAGGGATCCCGACCTTCGAAGGCTACGGGCTCACCGAGACCAGCCCGGCCGTGACGCTGAACAGCCCATGGAAGGTTCGCTATGGCTCGGTGGGGACGCCCCTGCCGGGGACCGAGGTCAAGCTTGCCGAAGACGGTGAGCTCCTGGTGCGCGGGCCGCAGGTGATGCGCGGCTATTACAACGCCCCGGACGAGACCGCGCAGGTGATCCAGGACGGCTGGCTGCATACCGGTGATATTGCCAGGATCGACGAGGACGGCTACGTTTATATCGTCGATCGGAAAAAAGAGATCATCATAACCTCCGGAGGCAAGAACATTGCCCCGCAGCCCCTCGAGAATGACCTCCGGATGGACAAGTATATCTCCCAGGCCTACGTTTACGGCGACCGCAAGCCTTATCTGGTCGCGCTTTTGACCCCGAACCTGGAAAGGTTGATCCAGCTGGGCCGGGACGAAGGTCTCGATTACCTGGATGTGGAGGAACTGGTCGTCAACCAGAAGGTCCACAAGCTTTACGAAGAACGTGTGCGATTACAAAATGAAAAACAGCCGCCCTACCAGACCATCAAGAAGTTCATCCTGCTGCCGCGTGATTTCTCGGTAGAGGGGGGGGAACTGACCCCGACGCTCAAGCTCAAACGCAAAGTGATTTACAGCAAATACCAGGATCGGATCGAACGTCTTTACCTGCATAACGGCAATGGCCCCGAAAACCATTCGCAGACGGATAATGGAGGACACTCATGAGGCAAATCAATCGCGTGGCAGTGCTTGGCGCAGGGGTAATGGGCGCCACGATTGCCGCCCATCTGGCCAATGCAGCTCTTGATGTCCTGCTGCTCGACATGGTGCCACGGGAATTGAGCGGCGAAGAGCAGGCTGCGGGCCTGACCCTCGACAGCCCGCAAGTGCGCAACCGGATCGCCCGCAAAGGCCTGGATGGCCTGCTGACGATGAAGCCGGCGCCGTTCTACCTCAAGGAGTACGCCGGCCAGGTCGAGGTGGGCAACTTCGATGATGACCTGGCCCGGATCAAGACGTGCGACTGGGTCATCGAGGTGGTCGTAGAGCACCTGCCGATCAAGCAAAGCCTGTTCGCCAGGCTGCTGCCTCACCTGGCGTCGGGCGCGATCCTGTCGACCAATACCAGCGGCCTCTCGGTCAATGCCATGGCCGAGGGACTGTCGCAGGAGGTGCGCCGGAATTTCCTGGCCACCCATTTCTTCAACCCGCCCCGCTACATGCGCCTGCTCGAAATCGTCCCCTGCCGCGAGACAGACCCGGCTGTGGTCGAGGGGATGGCCGACTTCATCAGCCGCCGGCTCGGCAAGGGCATCGTCTACGCCAAGGACACCCCCAATTTCATCGCCAACCGCATCGGCGTCTATGCCATCTACAAGGGGATCGAGCACATGGTGGCGATGGGCATGACCGTGGAAGAGGTCGATGCCGTCGCCGGCCCGGCCACTGCCCGTCCCAAGTCGGCAGCCTTCCGCACCGCAGACCTGGTCGGTATCGACACCCTGATACACGTCGGCAACAACTCCTACCAGCAGCTTCCGGACGATGATGAGCGCGAGGTCTTCAAGGTCCCCGGGTTCATGACGCAGATGGTCGACAAGGGCCTGCTCGGCAACAAGAGCAAGGGCGGCTTCTATCGCAAGGAGCAGGTCGACGGCAAGCGCCAGATCTTCTATTACGACTACACCAGCGGTGAATTTAAGCCTGCGGAAAAGCCGAAGTTCGCTTCGCTGGCCGCCGTAAAGATGATCGACGATCCGGCCCGGAAGGTGAAGATGGTGGTCGATGGGCAAGACAAGGCGGCCGAGTACGCCTGGAAAAACCTGCGTGACACCCTGATCTACACCGTCAAGCGCATCCCCGAGATCGCCGACGACATCGTCAACGTCGACAACGCCATGAAGTGGGGCTTCAACTGGGAAATCGGGCCCTTTGAAATGTTCGACGCCATCGGCGTCGCCAGCTTCGTGCAGCGCGCAGAAAGTGACGGCGTGGCCATCCCCGAAATCCTTCGCAAGGTCGAGCGCTTCTATCGTTTCAACGAGTCGGGGCAGAAGGAGTATTTCGATGTGCGGGCCGGAGAGTACCGGCCACTGCCTCTCAAGCCCGGGCAGATCAACCTGCATGTTCTGAAGAAGAGCGGCGGCGTGGTCGAGAAGAGCGCCGGCTGCTCGACCCTCGATCTCGGCGACGGGGTTTTCGCCCTGGAGTTCCACTCGAAGATGAACGCGGTCAGCGGCGATATCCTGGCCATGACCCACAAGGCGATCAAGCGGGCCGAAACGGATGGTGTCGGCCTGGTGATCGGCAACCAGGGCGCCAATTTCTCGGTCGGTGCCAACCTGATGCTCCTGGCGGTGGCCATGGCGGAGGGGGCCTACGAAGATATCGACATGATGGTGCGGGCCTTCCAGAGAGCGACCATGGCGATCAAGTGCGCCAGGGTGCCGGTGGTGGCCGCCCCCCACCACATGGCCCTCGGCGGCGGCTGCGAGTTCTGCCTCCACGCGGCGGCCATCAATGCCTACGCGGAAACCTATATGGGCCTGGTCGAGATCGGCGTCGGTCTGCTGCCTGCCGGTGGCGGGACCAAGGAGATGTGCCTGCGGGCGACGGCCCTGGCCGGCAAGTACGACATCGACGTCTCGCCGTTTATTTTCAAACACTTCCAGCAGATCGGCATGGCCAAAGTCTCCATGGGGGCCGCCGAGCTCCCCGGCATGGGTTATATGCGGGAAGGTGACAGCATCAGCATGGATCTCGACCGGCTGCTCGCCGATGCCAAGCAGAAAGTCCTCGCCCTGGCGGTCAACTACCGGCCGAAGCGGCCGCAGGAGAATCTCCCGGCTCCGGGGCGCAGCATCGCCGCCAGCATCAAGAGCCAGCTCTGGAACCTGCAGATGGGTGGCTTCGCCACCCCCTACGAAGCGGAGATGGGCGGCACCATCGCCTCGATCATCTGCGGTGGCGACGTGCCGGCCGGTACGCCGATCTCCGAGGACTACCTGCTGCAGCTGGAGCGTGAAGGATTCCTCAGGCTGTGCGGCAACCGGAAGACTGCCGAGCGTATCCAGCATATGCTCAAAACGGGCAGGCCGCTGCGCAACTAAATCACACCGAGTTCCCTCGAGGGAGGATAAAGATGAAAACCGCCTACATCCTGGCTTCCTACCGCACCCCCGGCTGCCGTGCCAAAAAAGGCAAGTTCAAGGACATGCGTCCGGACGACCTGGCGGCCGCCGCCCTGGCGGGCCTGGTCGATCGTGTCGGCATCGACGTCGCGCGCATTGACGACATCCTGCTCGGCTGCGCTTTCCCGGAAGGTGAGCAGGGCATGAACGTGGCGCGGATGGCCGCGCTCAAAGCCGGCATCCCCTACCAGGTGCCGGCCCAGACCATCAATCGGTTCTGTTCCTCCGGGCTGCAGGCTATCGCGTTGGCCGCAGAGCGCATCATGGCCGGCTTTGCCGACTGCATCGTCGCCGGCGGCGTCGAGTCGATGACCATCGTGCCGATGGGCGGCAACAAGTACAGCGCCAATCCAGGGCTGGTCGCCGAATGGCCGGAAGCCTTCGCCTCGATGGGCATCACGGCCGAACTGGTGGCAGACAGGTACGGGATCGATCGCCCGGCTCAGGACACCTTTGCCGCCGCCAGCCACGCCAAGGCCGCAGCGGCCATCGCGGCCGGACGTTTCAACGACGAGATCATCCCGGTGGAGATCGAAAAGACCGCGGTCAGCAAGGGGAAAGTGAAGCAGGAGCGTGAAGTGGTCAGCATCGACGATGGCGTACGCGCCGACACTACCGTCGAGGGGTTGGCACGGCTCAAACCGGCTTTCAAGGTCGACGGCACGGTGACGGCCGGCAACTCTTCGCAGATGACCGACGGTGCTGCCGCCACCCTGGTGGTGTCCGAAGCCTTCCTCAAGGAAATCGGCAAGGACCCCCTGGCCCGTTTCGTGGCTTTCGCTGTCAAGGGGGTCCCACCCGAGATCATGGGCATCGGCCCGGTCGAGGCGATCCCCGCAGCACTCAGGCTGGCCGGCCTGCAGCAGGCGGACCTCGGCCTGATTGAACTCAACGAAGCCTTCGCCGCTCAATCGTTGGCAGTGATCAAGGAACTGGGGTTGACCCCGGAGATCACCAACGTCAACGGCGGAGCGATCGCCCTGGGCCATCCCCTGGGCTGCACCGGAGCCAAGCTGACGGCGACCCTGCTGCACGAGATGGGGCGGCGCCAGACGCGCTACGGTATGGTGTCGATGTGTATTGGCGGAGGGATGGGTGCGGCCGGAATTTTTGAGCGGGTGTAACGAGGCGACCCGCGGCGATTTTTATCTGTCTTCTTTTTAAAGAGGTGAACCATGGCTGAGAGAATTTTCAAGGGCGGTGAATTTTTAATTACCGAAGTGGCTTGCGACGAGGTTTTTACCCCCGAGCAGTTTACCGATGAGCAGAAGCAGATTGCCGAAACCACCGAGCAGTTTGTGGAGCATGAAATCCTGCCGCATCTCGACGAGATAGAAGCGCAGAATTTCGACCTGGTGGTCGAAGGGATGCGCAAATGCGGCGAACTCGGCCTGCTGATGATCGATGCCCCCGAAGAGTACGGCGGTCTGGAACTCGACAAGGCGACCAGTATGCTGGTCGGCGAGAAGATCGCCCCCGCCGGTTCGTTCTCTGTCGCCTATGCGGCTCACACCGGGATCGGTACCCTGCCGCTGGTCTATTACGGGACGGCGGCCCAGAAACAAAAGTACCTCGAGAAAATCATCACCGGCGAGTGGATCTCGGCCTACTGCCTGACCGAGCCGGGTTCGGGCAGCGATGCGCTGGGGGCGCGGGCGACGGCTGTCCTCAGCGACGACGGTCAGCACTATCTGCTCAATGGCACCAAGCAGTTCATCACCAACGGCAGTTTTGCCAACCTCTTCACGGTGTTCGCCAAGATCGACAAGGAGCACTTGACCGCCTTCCTGGTCGAGAAGGATTTCCAAGGGCTGGTCGTCGGCGCCGAGGAGAAGAAGCTCGGCATCAAGGGGTCGTCGACGACCCAGATCATTCTCGACAACTGCAAGGTCCCCGTGGAAAACCTGCTCGGTGAGATCGGCAAGGGGCACAAGATCGCTTTCAACGTGCTCAACGTCGGGCGATTCAAGCTCGGTGCCTGTGTCACCGGTGCCGCCAAGCAGGCGATGCTGGTCGGCGTCAAGTACGCCAACGAGCGCAAACAGTTCGGCCAGGCGATCAGCGAGTTCGGCGCTATCCGGGAAAAGATCGCCGACCTCAACGCGGATATTTTTGCCGCCGAGTCCCTGGTCTATCGCCTGGCCGGGCTGCTTGATAACCGGCTGGCGACCATCGACAAGGGGATCGACAATTATTACGTCGAGTACCAGAAGGGGATCGAGGAATATGCAACGGAGTGCGCCATCTCCAAGGTCTTTTGCAGTGACGTGCTGGCCCGGGTGGTCGACGAGGTGGTGCAGATCCATGGCGGGTACGGTTTTGTTAGCGATTACCCGGCCGAGCGGTTTTATCGTGACGAGCGGATCAACCGGATTTTCGAGGGGACCAACGAGATCAACCGGCTGCTGATCCCCGGTATGATCCTGCGCAAGTCGATGAAGGGGGAGCTCCCCCTGCAGGCCGAGGCGATGAAGGCCTTCGAGTCGTTGATGACCCCGAGCTTCGAGGAACTGGACACCTCGGTCCCCTTCGCCGCGGAAAAAGTGCTCCTGAAAAATCTCAAGACGCTCTTTCTGATCCTGGCTGGGACTGCGGTCCAGAAGCACATGGACAAGCTGGCCAATGAACAGGAAATCCTGCTCGCGGCCGCCGACATGGCAATCCAGATCTTTGCCATTGAAAGCGCCGTCCTGCGGGCGGAACAAGCGGCTCGGAGCGCGGGAGAACAGAAGCAGAAGCTGCTCGCGGCGGTCGTCAAGATCTTTGCCTTCAACGCCTCGGAGGCCGCTGGTACGGCAGCCAGGAAAGGCGCCTTCTATATCGAAGAGGGGGATACTCTGTTGATGATCCTTTCCGGGGTACGCCGCTTTGCCAAGTATGACGCGACCGGGTTGCTGCAGGCCAAGCGTCTCCTGGCGCAGGCGGTCAGCGACGAGGAGAAGTACCTGTTTTGAGCCGATCTGAATCGGTGCTGCGGTGATTCGTCAGCACACCATCAGCACGATTTACCCGGTTGGCCCGGTCCATTGCTATTCCGGCGAACTCGGTGGGGAACTGGTCCTGTTCGACACCGGGCCGCCGACCGGGGAAGCCCGGGAATCCCTGCGCCGGGAGCTTGATCTTGCCCGACTCAGGCATGTCGTCGTCACGCATTGCCATATCGACCATTGCGGATTGATCTCCTGGCTTGCCCGGGAGACAGCTGCGACCCTCTACCTGCCGTACCGGGACATCCTGAAATTCGTCAGGCACGAAGAGCGCCTGGCAAAGCTGGGCGAACTGCTGCTGGCGGCAGGCTTCGACGACAAGTTCCTGGGTGATTTTCGGCGGGAAATGGCCGAAGGCGAGGTCTTCCCCGGTCTCCCGGAAAGGTACCGGACGGTCGAGAGCGACCTCCCGGAGCATCTCGGGCTGGAGGTCATCGCCTGCCCCGGGCACTCGCAGAGTGACCTGGTCCTGGCCGGGCCGCACTGGGCGGTCACCGGCGACGTGCTGCTGCGGGGGATCTTCCAGGTCCCGCTGCTCGATATCGACCTGGAAACCGGTCGACGCTTCAAGAATTACCGGGCTTATTGCACAACCCTTGGCAAACTGGCGGCACTGCGCGGCCGGCAGATACTCCCGGGGCACCGGGAATCGATCGTTTCGATCGACGAATCGATCCTCTTTTATGTCGGCAAGCTGCTGGACCGGGCCGCCCAGCTGAAGCAGTTTGCCAGGCTGGATGATGTGGCCCACATCGTCGGCCGGCTGTTTGGCACTGGGCAGCGCGCACCATTTTTCTACTACCTGAAAGCGTCGGAAGTCATTTTCATGAAGGACTTCCTCTCTGATCCCGGTCAATTGCGCAGCGCTCTCGAGCGGATCGGTCTGTTTCAGCAGGTTGCCGAAAAGTTTATGCAAACGGCCGGACCACCGGCCAGCGCCGCGACGAGCGCATAAGGAGTCAGCATGGGTCACCATCTTGGCAGTAAAAGCAGTATTATCCCGCTCATCGACCGGCTCAACAAGAACCCGGTCGGCCTGGTCGACAACGACAGGCTGCGTCGGATCCTGGCCATGCTGTTCAGTGAGGAGGAAGCCCTGGTGGCCTCGAAATTCCCCCTGGAGGAGGCAACTCTCGAGGAACTCGCCAGGGGAACCGGTCTCGCTGCAGATGGATTGCTGCCGATTCTCGATGCCATGGCCGAGAAGGGGCTGGTCATGGACCTGCCTTACGCCGGCACGACTTATTACATGTTGATGCCGGGGCTGATCGGTTTCTTCGAGTTCACGTTCATGAAGAAGCGCGACGACCTGCCGCTGCCGGAGTTGGCCCGCCTGATGTCCGAGTACCTCTTCGAGGATGCCGCCCAGGGGCAGGCCAGGGAATTCTTCGGCAGCAAAACCAGCCTGACCCGTTCGCTGGTCTATGATGATGCCGTGCCGGTCAGCTCGGAAGTCACCCCCTATGAAAGCGCCCGCAGGATCATCTCTGCCGCCAGCTACGGAGCGGTCGGCATGTGCTACTGTCGGCACAAGAAGGAACACCTTGGAGAAACCTGCACCAAGCAGGCTCCAGTCGAGGGGACCTGCATCTCCCTGGGGACCTCGGCGAGGTTCATGGTGCGTCGCGGCTTTGCCGAAGAGAAAAGCAGCGCAGAACTCCTGGCGATACTCGACCGGGCCAGAGACCTCAAGCTGACGCATATTACCGACAATGTTCGCCATAAACCTTCGTTTATCTGCAATTGCTGCTCCTGCTGCTGCGAGCTGATGGCCGGAGTGCAGGCCGGTTACAGCGACGGGGTCGCCAAAACGCCCTTCGCGGCGGCCGTCGACAGGTCGGCGTGCAATGGCTGCACGCTCTGCTTCTCAGCCTGCAACGTGGCGGCGATCTCGGTGGCCGACGGTCCTCCCGGCTCCACCGCTGCAATCAATATGGCCAGCTGCCTGGGCTGCGGCGCCTGCGTGCCGGCCTGCCCCCGGGACGCCATCTCCCTGGTCGAGCGTGTCGAAAGGCCGCTGCCCCCGGAGAAGCGCAAGGACATGTTTACCGCGATTCTGAAGGAGAAGGGGCGGTTGACGCCTTATCTTGTGAGCGGGGCGAGGAAGAGGGCGAGGCGCCTGCTGCAGAGGCGCAAGGGGTAGACCTGCGGCCAGTCGCTCGCAGTCTGGATGCGGCCGGGAACGGCGGCGGGTCAGGTGACCGGCGGGTTCTCCAGCAGGGACTGGATGCGGCTGCGGTAGTTGGCGATGTCCCTGCGCAGCGAGGCCAGTCGAGCGATCTTGTCGTCAATTTTGCCGATATGCAGGTCGAGAATCTCGAGGACCTGGGGCGTAATCGTATCGAAATCCTGATTGTGGGTGTCGAAGGTCTCGGCCAGGCTCAGCATCTCTTTCAGCCCGATGCCGAGTTCTTTCAACTTGAGGATGAACTTGAGCCTGAGGACCTCGTCCCGGTTGTAGCTGCGTGCCCCGCCGTTTTTCCGGTCGGACGGGCCCATGAGGCCGACCTCCTCGTAGTAGCGGATGGTCCGGGTGGTGATGCCGAGCTGCCTGGCAAGCTTGCCGATCTGGGTCAAGGGTTCCTGGTGAGCGGTCATGGGCTTTCCCTTTACGTAAACTTACTCTTTATTTAGCATCGTTGGTGGCCCGGGTCAAGAATTCTGCAGCGGCGCCCGGATCGGTTGATCATGCGAAGGAGATTGCTATGGTAGAGGAGATTTTTGCCCGCCTCGGGGAAGCTTTCCAGGCGGATAAGGTGGTGCGGCAGAAGGTCTATTATTTCTCCGTGGACGAGTTGAAGAGGACCGTGACCCTGGCACCGGAAGGCGTTCGCGTGGAACATGGCAAAACCGTGGAAACTGCCGACTGCGTCTGCAAGACCAGCACGGATTTTTTTCTGAAAGTCTGGCAGGAAGGTTATCGGCCCGGCATGGCTGATTTCCTGTCCGGGGCGATCAAGTCGAATGATCCCTTTGCTCTGCAGGAGTTCCTGGCGGTTTTCGGCAAAGGGGGCTGAAGACCGGGAAAGCGCAATGCCCTAAAGGCTTCGGCAGTCAGCCGGGCCTGGCAAGATGTGCCAAGGAAGCGGCCGTCCTACAGGGTTGCGGGCCTCGACTGCAACCCTGGGGCAGGTCCAGGGCAAGTCGCCGGCATTTTGCCCCTCAGCCCCTTCCGCAGCTCAATGCGGGTCATTCAGGTTGATACACGGGTACCACGTAAGGCCCCTCGGGAATCACGGCGACCGACGAGTCGCCGCTCTCGGCGACGCACTTGCGGAGAGTCTCGTCCACGGAGTCGATCAGGTGAACGCCGGTCAGGGCCCGGTCTGCTGCGGAGAGCCTGCCGGTGTAGAGAAGCACTTTCCCGGCGCGCATCGGTTTCAACTGCATTTGCGTCTGCCATTCATCGATGCCCGCGTAATCCTTGCGGCTGATCTCGGCAAAGAAGCCCTCCGCGCCGAGGTCGATCAGGCGTCGCTGTGCGTCTGCATATTCCTCCGAGCCCAGCCCCTCCGAGCACTCAGAGACGATGATCAGGTTGCCCCCCGGCTCGAGTATATTAATCGGACCGACCATGCCCTTGACGGTCTGGTAGTAGGTCTTGTCCAGAGGGTATCCGGCGGCGCTGGTTACTACGGTTCGGTAACGCCGAGCCGCAGGAACGATCACGAAGTCCCGGGTGAAGGCCACGGATTCCAGGTGGCTCTGGACGATCTCCCCGAAATTCACGAACGACAGGTTGCGGTGTTCGTCGATGACGGTATTGACGGCAAAGACCTGTCCGAGCATGCGCACGATCTCCAGCTGCTCCTGGTGCAGCGGGTTGCCGTCGAGAATGCAGCTGTCGGCCCCGGGGTGGGACATGAAGCGCGCGTTGTGGAAGGTGGTGATCGTCTCGCGATGGGCGACCCCCGGCGCAATCACCTTGCGCCCGCCGGAGTAGCCCGCCATGAAGTGCGGTTCCACCAGCCCGGTGGCGATCTTGAGATCGGCTTCAACAAAGCGGCGGTCGAGTTTCACCCGTGTTCCCGTGCGCGTGGTGCCGAGATCGACATGGTCGGCGTCGTTGCGTGCAAAATGATTCTCGACGCGGAAATTCTGCAGGACCCAGGAACTGCCGACCAGCTCTTCCAGCTCCTGGCCTTCGTTGGGCCTATGCAGGCCGGTGGCAACCAGTATGCAGATTTTTTTCCTGGGAATACCGGCGTCCAGGAGCTGCTGCAAGATGACCGGCAGCAGCAACCCATTGGGGACCGGTCGCGTGATGTCGCAGATCAGGATGCACGCACTTGATCGCCCACGGGCCTCTTCGAGCAGGGAGCGCGATCCAGCCCCATGACTCAGGGCGGCGCGCACCGCGGCTTGCGGATCAGGGCAGACCGGCATCGCCAGTTTGCGGATGACGTCTACTTGCCAATCATCATCGAGGTGAACCGGGAAGGTGCCGGTCCCGTAAAGCAGATCAATTTTCATTGCTGGTCCATGCACTGACTTGTCAGCGGATCGAAAATCACCCGCGCGGGTGTGGATATGCAAGCCGTTGACCGGCGTTGCCACCGCTCCGGAGAGCCCTTGTCCGCCCCGGTGGGCGCCGGCGTGGCGCGGGATAGAACCGGAAGCCGGCAGGTGGCGGTCCGGGCACTGTCTGCATTATACCCTGTACAGCAGCGAACTCCAAGGTCCACGGCCGGTTCGCGCCCAAGGGAGACGTGAAGACCCCGCCGATTCCGCGGGGTCGATGCAACAGGGCAGACGGCGCAATGATGGCCACAGACCTTGCTGTAGCGAACCTGTGTACATGACCGGGTAGAGGTTTGACGGCTGGTCACCTAGGCTGCGGCTGAGCGGAATGTGCCTTTGCACAGTCTGGTTCCGCGCGAAGTCGACTGGAATTATACGTGTCTCCACGTTTACCTTTATGCGACAGCCAGGTATCTTAGGAACCATCGAAGGCTTGCCCTGGCAGGCAAGTACCAAGATAACCTCCTTCATAACCTCCACAAGATACAAACCCTTTGCCCCACAGCCACCCTCCCGGCTGTGGGGACTTTTTTTCTGCATCAAGGCTAAAGCCAGCCGCGCTTTTGAAAATAATCGGCCAGCCGGTCTACGGCTTTATCCAGGTTCTCAAGTGAATTTGCATAGGAAAAGCGCAGGAAGCCCTCGGCTCCAGGTCCGAAATCGATGCCCGGAGTCAGGGCGACGCCGGTCGCTTCAAGGATCTCCCTGGCCAGGGCGAGGGAATCGTGTGAAATATGCCGGGCATCGGCGAGCACGTAAAAAGCCCCTTTCGGCCGGCTGTGGACCTTGAGGCCGATTTCTTCGAGGCGCGGGATCAAATGCCGCCGCCTGCGGTCATACTCGGCCCGCATCCTGGCGACGTAGGGGGCGCCTTCGCGTAGCGCAGCCACTCCGGCCAGCTGGACAAAACTGTTGGCGCTGATCATCACGTTCTGATGGAAGGTCTGCAGGGACCTGACGGTGCTTTTGGGTGCAATCAGGTAGCCTAGCCGCCAGCCGGTCATGGCGTAGGCCTTGGAGAAGCCGCCGAGGACGAAGGCCTCTTGATTGTATTCCAGGATGCTGTGCTCTTCTCCCTCGTAGGTCAGCCCGTGGTAGATCTCGTCGGAGACCAGCGGCAGAGGAAGCCTTGCCAGCTCTGCCATGTGCCCGGCGGACAGGACCGAACCGGCCGGGTTGGCCGGAGAATTGATCAGCAGGGCGCGGGTTCGCTCTCCAGTCAATGCCAGCACGTCCTCGGGCAGCGGTTGAAACCCCTGCTCCGGACGGGTTCTCAGGAAGCGCGGCACGCCGCCGACAAAACGGACGAAGTTCGGGTAGCAGGCGTAACCCGGATCTGTGATGATGACTTCATCGCCGGGGTTGCAGAGCGCGGCAAAGAGCAACAGCATCAGGGGGCTGGTGCCGGATGAAACGATAATCTGCTCGGGGTCGACCGTGACGCCATAACGCTGCTGGTAATGTTCTGCCAGGGCCTCGCGCAACTCGATCCGGCCTAGGGAGTGGGTATAGCGTGTTTCCCCGGCCAGCATCGCCTCCCTTGCGGCCTTGACGATCGGCTCGGGAGTCGGAAAATCCGGTTCACCCAGGCAGAGATAGATCACCTCGCGGCCTGCAGCTTCAAGCTCTTTGGCACGCTCCATGATTTCCATGGCCAGAAACGGGGTCACATCGTTGACGCGTTGGGCAAGATGAATATCAGTCTGCTTTGCCAAGGGCTGCTCTCCTGTTGTTTTCAAATCCTTTGTCGGGCTCCGGTGAAGCCTGGGGCTCTGCGCGACGGCGATCAACACGAGCCGCTTTTCCTGCAGATGTTGCTGAATATCCCATAGTGCCCCTGGCTTTTCAAGCTCTTCGGGTCGGTGCCCTTTGCGCGGTCCATGCTTGCCGCCGGCCCGCAAGCCGTGGCCGAGGTGTCGGTAAGCTCTATGGACGAGCAGCCCGGGCCGTATTGCCCGGTGCAGGAGGGGACGCCTGGCAGGTGCGGCGTTGGCGCCGACCACCTCTCGACCAAGGGGCAGGTTAGACGCCGTGGGTTGCGCAAGGCCTCGCCAAAAGACGCAAGGCCCTGATCACGTTTCGCATTGATTCTCTAGCATGCGGGCCATCCCTGCAGAGACATCAACTTGGGTGTTTCACAATTCAGGTGAGCGTGGATATCCCGTAGAAAAACCGAATTCAACCACGCTAGTTGCCTGGAAAAATTGATCAAGACACGTCGTTTTTTGACCTCATCGAAAGCCAGAGTATACTTAAGGGCATCGATCATCGGTGCGTTTCTCTGTAGAGCGCACACATCTTCAAAGGAGAACAAGTCATGCCAAAATACCTTATTCAGGCCAACTATGTCGGTGACGGAATAAAGGGGCTGCTCAAAGATGGGGGTTCGAAGCGACGCGCAGTCGTGGAAAACCTGTTCAAGTCGATGGGCGGCTCTATCGAAGCCTTCTACTATGCCTTCGGCGACACTGATCTGTACGTCATCGGTGATTTTCCTGACCACGCCTCTGTGTCAGCTGTTGCCCTGACGGTCACCGCCACCGGAACGGTCAAAGTCAAAACGACGGTGCTGCTCACGCCTGAGGAAATCGATTCGGCGTCGAAGCTCAAGCCGTCGTTTAGCCCTCCGGGCAAGTAAGGGCAACCTGCAACGTCTTGCCGTCAAGCGGTATCACCACATCGGCATGATTTGTGTGCAAAGGCTGCCGAGGTGCTGCGCTAGAAGGAATGCGGTTAACGCAGGGCGACGTTCAGTGATCCTGCACTGGAATGAACCTGAAGCCTTCCAGTTAAACGTTCAGCTGTGTCGTGTCCCTTAGCGACCATCCACCAGATACGAAAGCCCCCGATCCGAAGATCGGGGGCTTTGCTCATAATGCTGGGAAGAGTGAGGGTCGTTACCTCTGGGCAACAACCTTGAGGGGGCTGCTCATATTGCCAGAATGATTTCATAAGTCTCGGAAAAATAATCTGAAAAATTGTATTTAATGCAATTTTCAGTTGACGTCCAAACGGTGCACGATTTAGATGGTATAAAAGCGTTCTAAATATGGGGGGGTGGTTTCGCCGGAATTCATGTAGGCAATCGTGCCTGATGACCACATGACCACAGGGGAGGAACACAATGAGAACTCTGACGCTGGTTTTCGGCTTGTTTGCTCTGCTGGCCGGGGGATGCGGTGGCGGTGGTGGTGACGGTGACGGTGACGGTGACGAGCAGGGTCCGGGGGCTGTCAATATCACTTCGGCGTCGAGCTGCTCCATCGGTATGGAAGGAAGAGGCGTTGGGGGGATTGTCAAAATCCCCGCCAATTGTGAGGTTGCAAGTATTACCGGTGACAGTTTCGAGACGGATCAGAGCGTCATCCATTTGTTCGGATCATCGTTTGGACCGGAGTCTGATAACTGTTCTGACCCACCACTATCGTTTGATGGTCCAATTTGCATACCAATTTTTCCTGGCGGCGACGTGCAATGGAAGAACCTGAGCAACGGTATAAGCGGGGTCGGTTCAATTGGCTATAACGTACTGGGATTTTTGAATCAAGACTGGTTCATAATATCAACATCGGTGCAGGGCAACACCGGCTGGAGCACTCACGATGCGCTTACGGATTCTACCGGTGTCGCACTCGCCATGGGGACCAACCTTATCCGGATCTCAGTAGATATACAAAACAAAAGTGGAACCGACGAGATCACCGTTATTCGTATACCCGATGTCACACCACCCTCCGTGTATAACGTCGACCCTGAGCCTGACGGGATATATTACTTTCTCGTCGAGGTTTCTTTTACGGAACAACTTGATCCTCAAAGCGTTTCAAATGCCCTGCAGGTGTTTGACAGCAACGGGCAACCGGCCACAGGGATGACCGTGTACGATCCACTCAAACTCACCTTGACATGGCGGCCCACGCCAGCTCTGAGCCAAGGCGCCGTCTACACTGCGCGGTTATCAGATATCGCAGACCTTGCTGGCAACATGATGCCCGGTACTTACGAGTGGTCGTTCACGGTGTACTGATTCGGAAGCCCAATGCAATCATGCCTGGCAAGAGGCCAACAATTGCCGTCCTCTGGGCCGGAGCCGATGAGCCGCCAGCGTCTTAGGCGATAGCCCCAAAGTCTCTTAATTTCCAACATATCAGAGATAAAATGGCCAACCCCGAAAGGGGCTGGCCATTCTTGCCTAGCAGGACATTTCACGCCCCGGATATCAACACATGATATGAACAGCACCAGAAAGAAAGGCGCCCCTTCCCAGGGGCGCTACTTGTAACTCAACTGGCTTTTTCCTGGACCCACTCGCCTGCATCCTCCACGTCCTTGCCGAGGCCTTTCATGGTTTCACAGGCGGTCAGGGTGAAGACCATCACCCCGATGGCGAGAGCAATCAGGATTTTCTTCATACTTCATTCTCCTTGAGGATCTCCAGCGGTATCAACCGCAGATTTGTTGCGATCTTCCAGCCACATGTCGATGAAAAGCAGAGTGACGCCCACGGTGATGGCCGAGTCGGCGACATTGAAAGCCGGCCAGTGGTAGCTCCGCCAGAAGACGTCGAGAAAGTCAATCACCTCGCCGAGGCGGATACGGTCGATCAGGTTGCCTAAGGCTCCCGCGAAAATCAACGACAGGGCTATCAGCGCAAGTCTCTG
>JAHEEU010000008.1 GCA_024640545.1 Geobacteraceae bacterium | reverse complement strand
CGACCACCTCCCGTTCGCTGCACCTGCTGCCGGAAGGCGGCCTGCTGCTCGACAGCCCGGGCTTGCGGGAGCTGCAGCTCAGCGATTGTGAAGCCGGGGTGGCGACGCTCTTCGAGGAGATTGAAGCCGTGGCCCGCAACTGCCGCTTCAACGATTGCCGCCACCAGGGCGAAGCCGGTTGCGCCGTGGCCGCAGCAATCGAGTGCAACGAACTCGATTCGCGCCGCCTGGACAACTATCTCAAGCTGCGGGCCGAACAGGAACGTTCTTCGGAGACGCTGCTGGAGAAGCGCCGCAAGGACAAGAGCTTTGGCAAGATGTACAAGCGGGTGCAGGCCTGGAAGCACCAGGACCACGAATGACAGCCTCTGGCGGCGCACTTCGGAAAGTGGGCAGGGCCCTGAGCGGCAGCGGCCTTTTCCGGCCATTGCGCAGGGTTTGACCGCCGGTAATATTTTCCCCAGGCCATCGCCCTTCAAACTTTACAAGCCCAACGGCGTTGCGTATAGTCTTAGTCTGATTCTCTAGGAGGTCTTCTGCGTGGACAAGATCATTGACGGCAAGGCAATCGCCGCCGATATTCGTAAAGAGATTGCCGCCGATGTGGCGGAATTGAAAAAACGTGGCGTCACCCCCGGCCTGGCTGTCGTGCTGGTTGGGGATGACCCGGCCAGCCGGGTCTACGTGACAATGAAGGAGAAGGCCTGTGAGCAGGCCGGTATCTTCTCCGATGAACACAAGCTGCCTGCAGAGACCACCGAGGCGCAGTTGCTGGCGTTGATTGAGGCGTTGAACAACGACTCGCGGATCGACGGGATCCTGGTGCAGCTGCCGTTGCCCGACCACATCGATGAAAGCAAAATCCTCGAAGCCATTTCGCCAGCCAAGGACGCTGACGGTTTCCACCCCTACAACGTCGGCCGCCTGGTGACCGGCAACCCCCTCTACCAGCCATGTACCCCTTATGGGGTCATGAAGATGCTGGAACGCACCGGCGTCGACCTGACCGGCAAGGAAGTCGTCGTGGTCGGCCGCTCCAATATCGTCGGCAAACCTGTCGCCCTGATGTGCCTTGCCCAGCATGCCACCGTGACGCTCTGTCACTCCCGCACCCGCGACCTGCCGGGAAAAGTCGCCCAGGCCGACGTTCTGATTGCCGCTGTCGGCCGCCCCGAGATGATCAAGGGCGCGTGGATCAAGAAAGGTGCGGTGGTGATCGATGTCGGCGTCAACCGGGTCGGCGAAAAGAAGCTGGTCGGCGACGTCGAATTCGAAGCGGCCAGGGAACGTGCCAGCGCCATCACGCCGGTGCCAGGAGGCGTCGGCCCGATGACGATCACCATGCTGCTCTATAATACCGTGGAAGGCGCCAAGCGCCGCGCAAACCAGTAAGGATTTCCTTGGCCCGGGCCGGCTTGCCGGCTGCGGGCCGTTTTGCCTTTAAAGACACCTGGGAGCGGGTCTGCTCTTCTGACGCTTTGCGGCTCCCAGCACTTGGTCCCCGGGTCACCATGATTATCAGCGAACTGAAGCCCCTTGATGAACTCCAACTGGCCTTGTCGGCATGCGACAAGCTCTTCCTGGTCGGCTGCGCCGCCTGCGCCACGGCCTGCAAGGCGGGTGGCGAGGAGGAGGTTTTCAAGCTCCAGGAATGGCTGGCCACCCAGGGCAAGGAGGTCTCCGGCAGCGTGGTGATCGATGAAGCCTGCCATATCATGCGAGCCGCCCGTGAATTGCGCCATCACAGGAACGCTGTCCAGGAAGCCGATGCCCTGGTCGTGCTCGCCTGTGGCTCGGGCATCCAGTCGATTTCCTCGAATGTCGAGAAGCGGGTGGTCGGCGGACTGAACTCCATGTTCCTCGGCAACGTGCGTCGCTTCGGTCACTACGAGGAGATGTGTTCCCTCTGCGGGGACTGCATCCTTAATGAAACGGCAGGGATCTGCCCGGTGACGACCTGTGCCAAGGGCCTGCTGAACGGCCCGTGCGGCGGCATGGAAGACGGTCGCTGTGAAGTCGACGAGGAGATCGAATGCGCCTGGCGCCTGATCTATGAACGCCTGCAGAAGCAGCGGCGCCAGGGCGTTTTCGCCCGTCGCGTCCCGCCGAAAAACTGGAGCCGCAGGCGCCAGCCTGGCCGCTACCGCCTGAAGAACGGCGGTCGCTAAAGCCATGTCGCAGCTTGCTCAGCAACTGGCCGGCGGCCAGTTCGTAGTGACGGCGGAAATCGCACCGCCCAAAGGGACCAACCTGGCTCCGGCCCTGGACGGGGCCAGGAAACTGCGGGGAGTGACGGCCGTCAACGTGACCGACAACCAGGGCGCCAACATGCGCTTGTCATCCCTGGCCCTGGCGGCGCAATTGCAGCAGTCCGGTACGGAAACGATCCTGCAGCTGACCTGCCGCGACCGCAACCGCATGGCCTTGCAGTCCGACCTGCTCGGTGCCGCCGCCTTCGGTATCGAGAACCTGCTGCTGCTGTCCGGCGACCACGGCAAGTTCGGCGACCATCCGGATGCTCGGCCGGTTTTCGACCTCGACTCTGTGCAGATGCTGGACATGGCCTCAGGCCTGATGGCCGGGACCGACATGGCGGGAAAGCCCCTTAACGGCGTGCCGCGGTTTTTTCCCGGCGCCGCGGTAAACCCGGCGGCGGAACCGTTCGAGCTGATGTTTCAGAAAGTGACCAAGAAAGTTGCCAGCGGGGCACGGTTCTTCCAGACCCAGTCGGTCTTTGAACATGGTCCCCTGGAACGTTTCATGGCGGCGATGGCCCCGTTGCGGGTGCCGGTGATCGCTGGCGTGCTGTTGATGCGCAGCGCCAAAATGGCCAGGTTTCTCAACGCCAACATCCCCGGTGTCAAGGTCCCGCAGCCCTTGATCGAACGCCTCGAAGATGCCGGCGATCCGATGGCCGAAGGTCTCGCCATCGCCCGGGAGACAGTTGGCTGGGCCAGGGAGCTTTGCCAGGGGGTGCACCTGATGACCCTCGGGCACGAGGATCAGATTCCGGCCATCCTCGCATAACATTGCATCTTATCTATTTGATTATAGAGATTTTTTATTTGGAGCAATTTGGAATAAACCCGTTAAAATTCAGAATTGCTTATTCATCTTAAGGAGAGTCCCGTGAAAAAAACCCCTTTGAACCAGGTCCATCGCGAGCTGGGCGCACGTATGGTCGACTTTGGCGGTTGGGATATGCCGGTCCAGTACTCGGGTGTCATCGAAGAGCACCTGGCCGTTCGCCAGGCCGCCGGGCTTTTCGATGTCTCCCACATGGGCGAAGTCGAGGTCCGCGGTGCCAATGCCCTGGCCTTCATTCAGCAGCTGACGATCAATGATGCTGCCAAGCTGGTCGACGGCCAGGTGCAGTATTCGGCCATCTGTTACCCCGAGGGCGGCGTGGTTGATGATGTGACGCTGTACCGGTTCAACGGCGCGCATTTCCTCTTCTGCGTCAATGCCTCCAATATCGAGAAGGATTTCGCCTGGATGCAGCAGGTTCTGCGCGAGTCGGCGCTGACGGATGTCACCTTGACCAATCGCAGTGCTGAGTTCGCGCAGATCGCCCTGCAGGGGCCGAAATCAGTCGCGATCCTCGCCGAGCTGACCGATGTCTCTCTGGATGACCTGGCTTACTACCACTTTTGCGAGGGTGCGGTTGCCGGGGAACAGATGATCATATCGCGGACCGGCTACACCGGCGAAGCCGGCTTCGAGCTGTACCTGCCAGCCTCGGCGGCAGTCGCCGTCTGGCAGAAGCTGATGGCGGCGGGGGCTCCGCACGGCCTGCTGCCGATCGGCCTGGGCGCCCGCGACACCCTGCGCCTGGAGAAGGGTTACGCCCTCTATGGCCATGAGCTGTCCCGGGACATCTCGCCCCTGGAAGCCGGGCTGGCCTGGATCACCAAGCTTGACAAGGACGATTTTGTCGGTAAAGCTGCCCTGGTGGCACAGAAGGCCGCCGGCGTGCCACGCCGCCGGGTCGGCCTGGTTATGGAGGAGCGCGGCATCCCGCGCGAAGGCTATCCGCTCTTTGCCGGTGAGCGCGAGGTCGGTTTCGTCACCAGCGGCACCATGTCGCCGACGCTCAAGCTCGGTATCGCCCTGGCCCTGGTTGAGCCGGCTGCGGCGGGGCTCGATGGAGAGCTGGAGGTTGCCGTGCGCAACCGCCGCATGCGTGCAAGGGTGGTCCGTCCGCCCTTTGTCAAATAATTGCTGACTGCTCAGGCAGGACACTTTCTTTGCACCCCTGCTGGTCCAGGGGCATACCGCCATAAGGAGATCATCATGGAATTTCCGGAAGAGCTCAAGTACACAGAAGAACATGAATGGGTCATGGTCGAGGAGGACCTGGCCGTGGTGGGGATCACCGATTTTGCCCAGGACGCGCTCGGTGACGTGGTTTTCGTCGAGCTGCCCGAGGTCGGTACGGTCGTAGAGGCGGGCAAGGCTTTCGGGGTCGTGGAATCGGTCAAAGCCGTTTCCGATATCTATGCCCCGGTCTCCGGAACTATCGAAGAGATCAACGACGACCTGGTCGATGCGCCCGAGATTATCAATACCTCGCCCTACGAAGATGGCTGGATGATCAAGATTCGCATGGCCGATGCCGCCGACGTTGACGACCTGATGGATGTTGAAGCGTACCAGGCCCTGATTGCAGAGGAGAGCTGAGGATCATGCGTTATATCCCGCACACTGCCGGAGATGTGTCCGAGATGCTCGAACGGATCGGTGTCAAAAACCTCGAAGAACTGTTCGTCGAGGTGCCCGATTCCGTCCGCCTCAAGCGCCCACTGGACCTTCCGGAACCGCTCAGCGAAACGGAGCTGCTTAGCGAGCTGAAATCGCTGGCCGTCAAGAATGCCACCCCCGGGACCCACAAATGTTTCCTCGGCGGCGGCGCCTATCATCACTTCATCCCGACGGTGATCGATCTGCTGGTCTCCCGCGGTGAATTTTACACGGCCTACACGCCGTACCAGCCGGAGATCAGCCAGGGGACCTTGCAGGCCATCTTCGAGTTCCAGACGATGATCTGTCAGCTGACCGGCATGGAGGTCGCCAATGCGTCGATGTACGACGGCGCCTCGGCCTGCGCAGAGGCGGTGCTGATGGCCGTCCGCCTGACGCGCCGCAAGCGGGTGCTGCTGTCGCGCGCTCTCAACCCGCGCTATCGCGAGGTGGTGGCGACCTACTGCAGTTATCTCGGCCTGGAGCTGGTCGAAGTCGCCGTCGCTGCTGACGGACGGACCGACCTTGGGGATCTGGCGGCCAAACTCGATGCGACTACCGCTGCCGTGGTGGCCGGTTACCCGAATTATTTCGGCGTGATCGAGGATGTCGCCACCCTGGTCGAACGGGCGCACGCGGCGGGTGCCAAGCTGGTTACGGTGGTGTCCGAACCGGTTGCCCTCGGGGTCCTCAAGTCTCCGGGGGAACTTGGCGCCGACATCGTCGCCGGTGAAGGCCAGAGCCTGGGACTGCCGCTTGCTTATGGCGGCCCATACGTCGGCTTTTTCGCCGTGCGTCAGAAGGACTTGCGGGCCATGCCCGGTCGCCTGGTCGGCGAAACCACCGACCTTGATGGCCAGCGCGGCTTCGTCCTGACCCTGTCGACCCGCGAGCAGCATATCCGCCGTGAAAAGGCGACCTCGAATATCTGCTCCAACCAGGGTCTCTGCGCCTTGGTGACCACCATCTTCATGAGCCTGCTCGGCAAACAGGGCCTCAGGGAAATGGCCGAGCAGAACCTGGCCAAAGCCGCTTATGCCCGCCAGCAGCTGTCCGGCGCCAAGGGCTTCAGCCTGGTGTTCGACGGGCCGATGTTCAATGAATTCGTGGTGCGTTCCGAAGCGCCTGCCGCGGAAGTTCTCCGTCGCCTCGAAGCGGAGGGGTTCCTCGCCGGGATTCCCCTCGGCGGCGACTACCCGGAGCTGGCGGATTGTTTCCTGGTGTGCGTTACCGAGCAGAACCGGCGTGAAGAAATCGACGCGCTGGTCACAGCGCTGCAGGGAGGTGCGGCATGACGATACTGGGAACCAGCGGGCTTGTACTGAATGAAAAACTGCTCTTTGAGCATTCAAAGCCGGGGCGCAAGGGCTACAGCCTGCCGAAACTCGACGTGCCGGCGGCAAAACTCCCCGCCGAGCTCTGCCGGGAAGAAATCAACGGCTTCCCCGAACTGTCCGAGGTTGACGTGGTTCGTCATTTTACCCGCCTGTCGACCTGGAACTATGGTGTCGATTCGGGGTTCTACCCCTTGGGAAGCTGTACCATGAAGTACAATCCCAAGGTCAACGAGGCTGCTGCCCGCCTGCCGGGCTTGGCCAACGTCCATCCGGCCACCCCGCCGCACCTGGCCCAGGGGATTCTCGAGCTGATGTACCGCCTGCAGGTTGCCCTTGCCGAGGTGTCCGGGTTTGCCAAGGTCACCCTGCAGCCCGCCGCCGGCGCCCAGGGGGAGTTGACGGGCATGCTGGTGATTCGCGCCTGGCATGAAGCCCGCGGCAGCAAGCGCAGCAAGGTGCTGATTCCCGACACGGCGCACGGCACCAACCCTGCGACTGCAACCCTGGCCGGCTACGATGTCGTGCCGATCGCTTCCCAGGGGGTCCTGACCCTGGAGGAGGTCGAAGCCCACATGGATGACGATGTCGCCGCACTCATGGTCACCAACCCGAATACCCTCGGCCTGTTCGAGACCAACATTGAGGCGATCTGCAAACTGGTCCACGAACGTGGCGGCATGGTCTACTGCGACGGTGCCAACCTCAATGCCTTGATGGGGATTGCCCGTCCCGGAGACATGGGCATCGACGTCATGCATTTCAACCTGCACAAGACCTTCTCCACCCCCCATGGCGGCGGTGGTCCGGGCGCCGGTCCGGTAGGGGTCACCGAACAGTTGAGCCCCTATCTGCCGGCGGCGGGCGTCGAGCGCGACGGCGACCGTTACCGATTCGAGCCAGAGAAGACCGACTCAATCGGTCGCCTGATGACATTTCATGGCAATGTCGGCATCATGGTGCGGGCCTTTGCCTATGCCAGAACCCTGGGCGGGAGCGGGCTGAAACACGCCAGCCAGATGGCTGTGCTCAACGCCAACTACGTGCGGGCGCGGCTCGAGGGGGTCTACGACCTGCCTTACAAGAGGCGTTCACTGCACGAAGTGATTTTTTCCGACAAGGACCTCCCCGGCGGTTGCCATACCCTGGACGTCGCCAAGCGTCTGATCGATTACGGCTATCATCCGCCGACCATCTACTTCCCGCTGGTGGTCAAGGGTGCGATCATGATCGAACCGACCGAAACAGAAAGCCAGGATGTCCTCGACGAGTTCTGTGACGCCATGATCGCCATCGCCGGCGAAGCTCGCGACAACCCGGACCTGCTGCACCAGGCGCCGGTCCGTTCCCGGGTCAGAAGGCTTGATGAAACCACGGCCGCACGCAAGCCGAAGCTTCGCTGGGAAGCCAACCCTTAACACCTGGCGCAAGATGTGAAGAACAAACCGCGGGGACGATCTTGCCAAGATCGTCCCCGCTCATTTTACCGACTGCGTCGTTCCGGAGTTGCGTGCGACGGCTTTCTTGAGTCTCCTACCGTGTTTAGGGGTCAGGTCTACACATTTCACTCTTTTTGCATAAAATGCAATTTTTGTGAAATGTGTAGACCTGACCCCTAAGTCGCTTAACGAGGTCAACAAATGTTGAAAAGGCCATTGCCTTGCCAAGGTTGAGGCAGTGGTGGCTCAATAGATCTGCCCTGGGCGCGGTCGGTAGGTGCGTCTGACGGTGCCGCTCATTTGATACTGGAAGAAGGCCATGATCTTCAGGTCTGGATTTGGGTAGGCCCGCGGCAGGGGACCGTAAGTTGCGCCCTGGCGGACAGCGTTCATGGCTTCATCATCCAATGCCCGGTGGCCTGAGCTTTCCAGCAGGCGGACGTCGGTGACATTGCCTTCGCGATCGACCGTGATGCGCAGCAGGCAGGTCCCCTGCTGGTTGCGCTCAGCGGCTTCGGTCGGGTAGTTCCAGACATTGTAGATGTTGGTGCGGAAGCGGCGCATAAAGGAGATCAGCAGGTCCTGCTCCGTGTCCATCCAGACGGTATCGCCCTTGGCAATGTCTTCGCGGTACTTGCGCCGCCAGTCGCTCTCAATCTGGGCCAGCGTGCCGGGTGAAATCTGGGTAAGGGTCTGCAGATCCGGCAGGTCCGCCGGGGACTTCTTTTCCGGCTTGGCCTGCCATCCTTCCGGGGTGACCGGTGCGGGTGTGGTCTCAGCCGGCTCCTGCGACGAGGGCTCTGCGGACGGCTTGGGTGATGGCTGTGGCTGTGGCTGTGGCTGTGGCTGTGGCTGTGGCTGTGGGGCGGCCTTGGGAGGAGGCTTGGGCACCGGTTTCGGGGCGAGGACCGCCTGCTGCCGGTCCTCGGTGTCCTGGCCTTCGGGGGCCATCTCTTTTTCGACCACCTGATCTTTTTCCGCCAGCCGCTTGGCTGGTGTTTCGCGAGGCTTCTCAAGCTCTTCGCGAATGGGCAGGTCGAGCTCACGGTCCTGTATCTGCGTGGGACGCACTTCGACATAGACGGGCTTCGGCGTGATATCCGTCGGAAACAGCTTGTTCTTCGGTACCAGCAACAGGAGCAGGTGCAGGAGCAGCGACAGCAGAATGAAGCCGGTAATTATACGGTTTTGGCGTTGTTCAGGAGTCATCATCCCTCAATTTCAAAACATTTAATTATAGTACAATACCTTCTGCAACTGCCAGCATGGAATATGCCGGTCATCCACTCAAGCGCCCGGGAAAAAAGTTGACGATACCCAGGCCATCCGGTATATTTCCGACTTCTTAAAACCTTGTTTGCAGGAGGAAAATATGCATCTCGTTGACCAGCTTAAAGCAAAAGCCCGTGCCAGGCTCCAGACGGTGGTCCTCCCGGAAAGCTATGACGATCGCATGATCCAGGCAGCGGAAATGATTGTCAGGGATGGTTTGGCGAAAGTCGTTCTGCTTGGTGATGCCGACACCCTGCAAGCCAAGGCCGGGGAACTGGGTGTCTCCCTGACCGGGGTTGCTGTCGTCGATCCGAACAGGGCTCCGCAGCTGGATGCTTATGTTGCCGAGCTGGTAAAACTTCGTGCAAAGAAGGGGATGACGGCGGAGCAGGCCCGTGAGACCCTGACCGGTGACGACAACCTCTTTTTCGGCGCCATGATGGTTCGTAAAGGTGATGCCGGTGGGATGGTCGCCGGAGCCTACAACACCACCGGCGATGTACTGCGGGCGGCTTTCCAGGTGATTGGCACGGCACCGGGCATGAAGACCGTGTCGTCGGTGTTCCTGATGGTGACCAAGAGCCCCGAATTTGGCGAGAACGGTGTCCTCTGCTTCGCCGACTGCGCCGTGAACCCCAACCCCGATGCCCAGGCTCTGGCGGAGATCGCGGTGTCTACGGCCGTCAGCTGCAAGAGCTTCCTCGGCGTCGATGCCCGGGTTGCCATGCTCTCATTCTCCACCAAGGGGAGCGCCAGCCATGAAGACTGCGACAAGGTCCTCAAGGCCCTTGAAATTGCCAGGGGGCTCGACCCTCAGCTGCAGATCGATGGTGAACTCCAGGCCGATGCCGCGCTGCTCCCCAAAGTCGGCGCCAAGAAGGCTCCCGGTTCCGCCGTCGCCGGCATGGCCAACACCTTGATCTTCCCCAACCTCGATGCCGGCAACATCGCCTACAAACTGGTTGAACGCGTCGCCGGGGCAGAAGCGGTCGGTCCGATCATCCAGGGCCTTGCCAAGCCGGTGAATGATCTCTCGCGCGGTTGTTCCGTCGATGATATCGTCTCGGTTGCTGCCATCACTGCGGTACAGGCCCAGGGCTAAAATAAGATACTCCGGCCATCGGCCAATTATTGTTTGCGTGTTCAGGGCTGACAGCTTGCTTGCTATCAGCCCTTAATTTATGGCATTTTGTCTCCAGCGACCGTCTGTGCAATAACCTGGGGGTGTACATGCTCATCTTCGATCACGAAGGCTTGCTCGAAGTCGAAGCGCAAGCGATCAAACAGCTCTGTCGGTCCAAGGGCCCCGTGATTGTCGGCGACCCGGAACGCGAAGCATTCGAGATTCATAGTGCCCTGTGCAATTACCTGGACAATTCGACTCAACGATGCCTGATTGCCTTTCATGCCAAAGCCCTCAAAAGGACCCTGGTCTATACCGTCTCGGGCAGTGATGCCGAGGCAATCTGGCAAAATGGCCAAGAGATCCTCGCCCAGCTCGGTTTCCACCTTGAGGATGTCAATCTGAAATTGAGCCCGGCCATGCAGGAAGTCGTTCTGCGGGACCTCCCCGGTCTGGCAACGCCTGGCGAAGCCCGTAAGCAGCGGCAGGACAGGGCGCGGCTGCTGGCCGACCTGCAGGCCACTCACGACAAAGCTCCTGACAGTGCTGCGGGTAAAAAGGCGGCCAACAGGCTGCGAGGCGAAACGCGCCAGGACGAACGCGTCCTGGAATTAAGACAGTTTCTTGAGGAACTGCTTGAGCCGGCTGAGGCCGCCGCGGCTGACCTTCGGGCTCTCCGCGACCAGGTCCATGAACTGGCGGAACGGGCGGCCGCGGCCGAGGCTCTTGGTGAAGCTGAACGCCGTCAAAGGGAGATCTGTGAGTCGATTACCTCTGCGGCTGAAAAACGTATCCAGGAGCTCGAAGCTAGTCTGGTGGAGATGGAAACCCTCTCCGCGAAAGCGTTAAAGCAGAAACGCAACAACGCGCAACTCCAGAAGCAGGTCAAGGAGCTCAGCGGTACACTGGAATCCGTGCAACAGGAGGCGGCAACGGCGCTGGCAGAGCGACAGCAGCTGGTGTCGGACAGCAATGTGGCACATGAGCGTACTGCAGGGTTGGAGGCTGAGCTGCAGGAAGCCAGTCGATCCCTTGAGACCGCTCAGGCGCAGCTGGCCGAAGAGCAGGCTGAGAAAGCCCGCCTGGACGAAGACCTCAAGGCGGCCGAATTGCGTATCGAAGTCCTCGACAAGGAACTCGCCGATACCAGGGATCAGGCCGGTCGCCAAGATGATGTTGTAGAAGCGACAGAGGACGCCCGGACGCAGCTTGACGAAGTTCGGCAGGCTTTGCACGAAACCCTCGGCCGCAACGAGGAGCTTGAGAGGGAGCTGGCCGCTGCGGTCGAGCAGGGCGAGACCCTGGACCGGGACAGCTCCGGACTGGCAGACCAGGTGGCCGACCTGACTGAACGGAATCTGCAGCTCACCAGTGACCTCACGAAAGCCCGTGATGAGTATGACCAGGAATGTCAACTTCGCCGGCACCTGGAGGAGTCTACGGCGCAGAATGAAAAGCGCATCAAGGCGTTGAAAAAGTCTCTAGCCCGGGCGGTAGAAGATGCTGAAGAGCGCATAGCTGAAGCGGCCGGCCCCCCGGAGACTGCTGCCGAGATCGAAGCCCTTGCAGCGGAGCTGCACAGGCAAGCTGAACTGCTCGACCTGGAAAGGCAAGCTCAGGAAAAGCTGGAAACTGCGCTTCACCTAGCACGCGAGCAGATCGACGCCCTCGAAGAGGCGCTTCGCCAGGCTGCGGCCAGGGAATCATCCGCCCAGGCAACTGCAGCGAGTGGCAAGTCAGAGTTGCAGGCGCTTCAGGAGCAACTGCAATCTGCGGTAGAACGGCTCGAACGGGAACGTGCGGAGCAGGGCCGGCTGGCCAGGGCTCTTGCAGAGGCTGAACAGCAGCTTGCCGAGCGGAAATCTGCCGAGTCGCCGTCCCAGGCGGAAAGCCGGGAAAGGCACGCTGCCGAGCCTGTTGCGGAGGCCGAACCGGCTGTGGAGCCCCGGCAGAAAGCTGCATCCCGGCCTTTGCCTCACGAGTTGCGCCCGGCTCCCAAGAAAGGTGCTCTCTTTCACCCCGACTGGGATCTGCCCGGGCTGCCCTGCGCTTCGACCAAGCAGGTTTACAAGGCGTGGGAGTCGGCTTTTAACGTGCAGATCTCTCTCGAAGGCTACCCGTCCCAATACTGCATGGTCTATCTGGTCGCGCTGGACCTCGCAGGGCAGAAAAAACTCTACCTGCTCTATCGCCTGAAAAAGACCAAGCACACCCTCGTCAGCGTGCCGACCAGCATGCCCAGTGATGAGACCTCGCTGCAGAAGACCATTGCTGAAGGTTTGAACTTCCTGAAAAAAAGCGGTTTTGAAATGGAGGAGATTGCAGCAGAGAATATCGCAAGCGCTCTGAAGAGCTATTTTCAGGAAGCTTGACGGCTTTTTCCCCGCCGGTTTTGCCCGCGAAGCAAAGGTCCAGGTACAGACCGGAAGACTGGCCGCGAGAAACAAGCCAAGGCCGGGGATGTCCCGGCCTTGGCTTGTTTCTCCGATGATTGTGGACGTCCGTCCCCCGGGCCTCGGTCGAGACCGGGCGAATGGCTAGCCGCGCTGAAAGTCCTGCGAAGCAAAGCTGTACTTGAAGTTCATATGGTCGGTATAGGTCCCTTCGAGGATGGCCACAACGTCCTCGGTGAAAACCAGCTCCTCGTCGGTCGGGATAACGAAAACCTTGACCGGCGAGTCGGGGGTGGTGATCATGGTCTCGGCTTTGCGGGTCATGGTGTTGCGGTTTTTCTCCCTGTCGAGGATGATGCCCATGAACTCCAGCCCTTCAAGCGCCTTCTCGCGAATCAGCCAACCCATTTCACCGACGCCGGCCGTGAACACCACGGCGTCGATGCCGCCCGTTGCCGCAGCGTATGAGCCAATGTACTTCTTGAGGCGGTAGGCTTCGATATCGAGAGCCAGGCGACAACGTATATCACCCTCTTCAGCCCCCTCGATAACATCACGGCGATCGGTGAATTGCCCGGTGATGCCAAGGATGCCTGATTTCTTGTTCAGCACACTGTCGATTTCCTTGGGAGAGAGCCCTTCCTGTTCCATGATAAACGCCGGGATGGCCGGGTCGATATCACCACACCGGGTCCCCATGACCGCCCCTTCGAGGGGGGTCAGCCCCATGGACGTGTCGACCGAGATGCCGTTCTTGATGGCCGTGTGCGACACGCCGTTGCCGATATGCATGGTAATGATGTTGCACTCTTTCGGGTCCTTGCCGAGCAGGACCGCCGCTCGCTTGGATACGTAGAGATGGCTGGTGCCATGGAAACCGTAGCGGCGGACGCCGTACTTCTCGTACCATTCGTATGGAAGGGGATAGATGTAGGCGTGCTCAGGCATGGTCTGGTGAAAGGCCGTGTCAAATATGGCAATGTGCGGAACATCGGGAAGCACAGACTGGGCGGCCTCGATTCCAGAAATGTTCGGCGGGTTGTGCAGGGGGGCCAGGTGCTGGACCGCCTTGATGGCGTCGAGGACCGCTTCGTCGATCCGCACCGAGCAGGTGAACCGCTCGCCGCCATGCACCACGCGGTGCCCGACGGCAGAGATCTGACTCATGTCACTGACGACACCGTAGTGATTGTCGGTCAGGATCTTGATGATCAGGTGGATAGCGACTTTGTGGTCGGGACATTCGTATTCCTCCCGATAGGTGTCACGGCCGGGAACCTCGTGAATTATGAAAGAGTCGCCAATCGTCACTCTTTCGACCATCCCCTTGGCGACGATCTCTTTTTTCTGCCAATCGTAGAGCTGATATTTCACTGATGAACTGCCGCAGTTGAGTGCCAGAATATCCATAAGCGCCGCCTCTCGAGGTTATTTTTTCCAGGTTGTGTCCAACGTAAGAAAAGAAATTATGTTTTAAAGCTTGTTTTTCAGCTGCGTAAAAATTTTAATCACTTCAGATTTTATGGGGTTTTGCAGGGATAAAACAGGTTGCAAAAGGTTAAAGTATGGGGTCGTAAATTGCAAGTTTTTTCAGGTGAATCCAGGCGCTGTTTGCGCTGGACACAGCTGGATTGTTGCTGTAAAATCCCCAAAGTTTGTCGGAACAAAATTCTTTAAAGAGGAGGTAAGTCCCATGGCCTACACAATTAATGACGAGTGTATCAATTGCGCTGCCTGTGCAGACACTTGCCCGGTTGATGCCATCAGCGAGCAGGGCGACAAGCACGTGATCGATGCAGCACTCTGCACGGACTGTGGTGCTTGTGTTGACAGCTGCCCTGTCGACGCAATCGAAGCTCCCTAAGCACCTCTGGATAAGAGCAGAAATGAAAAAGGCCGCGCCTGGGGTTCCAGGCGCGGCCTTTTCCTGTTCTTGTCCCTTGCTGGCGTCAACCTGCGCCAGGTTTGGAATCGACAACCTCAACATTGATATTGGCGATACCGGCAGGCAGGTTGCGGAAAACGATGGTGAAGGGGATGGACGCCCCCGCGGCGACATTCATGTTTGAAAGGCTGTCGCCAAACTGGTTGTTCATCGCCTCTTCAATGGCAGCAAATGGCATGGACTTCAAGGCCGCCTCGTCGAGCTTGTTGCCGCAGAAAACGGTTTGCTGGAGAAGTTTCTTCCCCTGGGCATCGAGTAGAACTCCCTTTATGGTGATCGCTGAGCGGGTCGCCGTGTGGTTGTTGACAGCGGCCCCCTGGACGACCAGCATCTGCCCGGCTTTGCCGTTTACATAAGAGCTCCCGGTGATATTGATGCCGATGCGGTCTCCGGGAGAAGCCGGGGGCGCCTCACCCAGGTAATCCTTCAGAAACGGCAGGTAACGGGCGACCGTGCTCAGGTTGAGAGGGTCCCCTTGCATGTACAGGTAGCCGGCGGCTCCACCAAGGACGACCAGCAGCAATACCAAGAGGGTCAGGATGCGTGTCAGAGAGCTTTTCTTCTTCTGCGGCCTTGATGGTGTCAGAATCGTCTCTTCGAGATCGTAGTCACGTGCTGAGGGCTTGGTGCTGTGCGGCTTATGAAGATGGGGCTCAGGCTCCTCATGCCTATCCGTGCTGTCCTTGGCAAGGTCAGCGTCAGCCTGCAAATGCGTTGCCGTGTCCGGCTCGCTATCACCGGCAAAGTCGATCTCCCCGAAATGCAGTCCGCCTTCTTCGGCAGAGGTCCCTGCCCCGGCCGCAGGAGAGCTGTCGCTCGTGAATTGCGGTTCATCGAAGTCGAATGTCGAGTCGTCGTCAGCCGGTGCTTCGCCCCATTTCTCAGCAGCGTCGTCGAAGGAGAATTCGTCCGGCTCCCTGAAATCTTCAGTTGCGGCGGGTGCGGTTTCTTCCTCCGTGTCGTCGAAGTTGAAAGCCATGGCGTCATCCTCATCCTCGAATGAGAACTCTGATGGCCCCGCGGTTTCTGTCTCGGCCGAGGCGTCCCCGGTCGAAAGTGGAGTGTCGGCAAAAGCGAAGTCATCGGCAAGCTCCCGACCCGCTCCGGCATCGCCGCCCATCTCATCTTCGAAGGCGCTGAAGTCGGCCTCGCCGCCTGTCTCAGACCCGGTGTCTTCGGTCGAACTTTCCTGCTGCCATGGCGGGCTGGCCGCCTGATCGGACTCAAGCTCAGTCGAGCGCTGGCTCTCTGCGGCTGATACCGCTTCGGCGGGGGTGTCTTCTGTGACCCTTTCCATGTTGAAAGCGCCGAAATCGACAGCTTCATCGACCGGTTCAGGTGCTGGCGGAACCACGGTGAAGATCGTTTTGCACTTGGAACAGCGGACCTTGGTGCCGCCTGGCTTGACCTTCTCGGCCGCTAATCGAAAACGGGTCTGGCATGCTTCACACTGAATGATCATTCAGTTACTCCCTCGCTTGTAAATCAGGCGCCCTCAACCACGCGGATGTCGGGCAGGTCACGGTATCTTTCGTCGAGGTCCAGCCCATAACCGACGATGAACCCATCATCCATGGAGAACCCGATATAATCGACCGGTACATCGGTGACACGCTGCGCCTGCTTGTCGATCAGGGTACAAATGCGTAAAGTGGCCGGTTTTCTATTCAGCAACATGGTCCGGAGCGATTCCAGGGTCAGGCCGCTGTCGACAATGTCTTCGACGACCAGGACATCCTTGTCTTTGATCGACATCTCAAGATCCTTGCGAACTTCTATGATGCCGGAGGACTGGGTCGCCGAACCGTAGCTGGCGAGCCGTACGAAATCGATCACTACCGGGGCCTTGACTGCTCGGACCAGGTCGGCAATAAAGAGAAAAGAGCCCTTGAGAACGGCAATCATCAAGATCTCTCTGCCTTGATAGTCTCTGTCTATCTCGGCGGCAAGCTCTTTAACCCTTGCTGCAATCGCGCCTGCAGAAAAAAGGGGGGTCATGGAGAGCTTGTAGTCAGGGGGTGTCGAGGTGCTCATAGTGCGGCTATTCTATAGCAAAGCTGGTGTTTTATGTCAATTTTTTCGCGGCATCAAGATACATGGCGGGAACCGCGAAATCCTGTGCTATAATCTACCGCAAAGCAAGCCCCTTTGCACGGTTAGACACTGTCCCGAACCGGGAATTTGTTAACAGATTCAGCATTCCATCAGGAGATGCAAGATGCGCAGCGCTGTCGTCCTTGTCTCGATCCTTCTTTCCTGTCTGTCCGGCGCCGTCGCTTTCGCGGCCCCGGCGCTGCAGGTCTCCGAAGAAAGGTTTGATTTCGGCGAAGTTTTCCAGGGCGACAAGGTCCTCCATGCCTTCGAGTTCACCAACCAGGGGGATGAACCCCTGTTGATCGACCGGGTACGCAGTTCCTGTGGCTGCACTGCGGTCCTGGTCTCGGCAAAAAACCTGCCGCCGGGAGCGAAAGGGGAACTTCAGGCGAACTTTGACAGCAGCCGTTTTCGTGGTGCTGTCTCGAAAACAATCTATCTCTACAGCAATGACCCGCTCCGCCCTGTCATGCAGCTGCAACTCGAGGGCAAGGTCCTCGAAGTCGTCGCCATGGAACCAGGCCAGGTCAATTTCGGCGAGGTCAAAGCTCAACGGCCGGTTACCTCAACCGTGCTGCTGCGCAATCAGGGCGACAAACCGCTGACCCTTGGTGTGCCACGCTCCACTGCCGCCGAGCTGCTGGTGAAGATGCCGAAGACAAGCTTTGCCAGCGGCGATGAAGTATCTCTCGAATTGCAGCTGACCCCCAAGCCTGGTCAGCCTCGCTTCAGCGGTTATGTCCTGATACCGTTGAACGGGGTGCCGAAAAACGAGCTGCGCATACCTGTTTATGCCACGATCAGCGATCAGTGACAGCCTGCCGTCGGCAAATATGACTTTCTTTGGTTGAAAGAGACCATTGATGTTTTATAATAGACCCGGTTTTTTTATGCGGACCCTTTCCCGGGGATTCTCCATCTGTTATTTGCCAAGGAGCTTGCATGACGACTCAAGTCCCACCAAAACAACGACGCAACTTCCTCTTCACCATGCTTGCCGGATTCGGTGCATTGCTCGCTGCCGCAGCGGGTTGGCCGCTTTTTCGGTTCCTTTCCCCGATAGCCGCCACAGGTGGCAGCCAGGTTGCGATCCCGCGTAGCGAGGTCGTTTCAGGCAAAGCCCATTTCTTCGATTACCATGGCAAGCCTGCGGTTGTACTGCAGCCAGCAGCCGGCAAATTTGTTGCGCTGTCAGCGGTCTGTACCCACCTCGGTTGTGTCGTCGCCTGGAAGGAACAGGCCAGTGAGTTCGAATGTCCCTGTCACGGCGGCCGCTTCTCACCCGAAGGTCAGGTCCTTGGCGGTCCGCCGCCCAAGCCCCTTGAATCCATTGCTGTCGTTCTTGACGGCGACCAGCTCAAAATAGGTTAGGAGGCTTTTATGCAACCGGTAAAGTGGCTGGTCGAATTCGTCGATGTCCGTCTCGGGCTCAAGGATCTTTATGACCGTGAGTTGCGCGGCTACCTGCTGCCGCGCAACGTCAATGTCTGGTACACCCTCGGTGCCGTGCTCATGGCGCTGTTCACGCTGCAGATCATCACCGGCATCCTGCTGCTGATGTTTTATGTGCCGGATTCCGAGAAAGCCTTTGCCAGCATCCAGTACATCATGAACGACGTGCCCTTCGGCTGGCTGTTCCGTATGCTGCATGCGATCGGCGCCAACGTCATCATGATCGCTCTTTTGATGCACATGCTCTCGGTGCTGTTCATGGCCAGCTACAAGGGCCGGCGCGAATTTACCTGGCTGACGGGCTTCATCATCCTCAACCTGACCATGGGGCTTTGCCTGACGGGTTACCTGCTGCCGTGGAGCCAGCTCTCATTCTGGGCCACTACGGTCGCCACCGATGCCGCAGGGGCTATCCCGGTGGTGGGCGACTACCTGGTCGAGTTTCTGCGTGGCGCACCAACCGTCGGCAATCAGACCCTGGGACGCTTCTTTGCCCTGCATGTGGTCGGTATGCCCCTGGTTCTGCTCGGGCTGATGGGTGCCCACCTGTTCTGCGTCAAGCGCCGCGGCATCTCGTCCCCGCCTTTCGGCCCCGACTATCGCGCATCCGAGGAGTTGCCGTTCTTCGAACACGAGAAGCATCCGAATGGCATCCCGTTCTTCCCGAACTATTTTGTCAAGGACGCCGCGGTGATCTGCTTTTTCATGGCGTTCATGCTTGCGATCATTTTTTACGCTCCGGGAATGTTCTTCCCCGAGTCCGCCTTCCAGAAGGCCGACCCGTTTGTGACGCCGCAGCATATCAAGCCTGAATGGTATTTCCTCTGGGCGTACCAGGCGTTGAAGATTTTCCCCAGCGAGATTATCGGTCTGGGTGTGCAGGTGGTCTTCATGACCTTCCTGGCACTGCTGCCTTTCATAGACCGTGGAGCGGAAAGACGCCCGGCCAAGCGGCCGCTGTTTGTAACCTGCTACGTACTCGGGATCCTCCTGTTTGTGGCCATTTCCATCTGGGGGCACTACTCATGAGCCGCTCTATCTGCTGCCTGTTTGTCCTGATGATTGTTGCCGGTTGGTCTATGCCCGCCGCCCTCTTGGCCGCCGATACGGTGTGCATCGAATGCCATGGCGGACAAGAAGGCCGGCTCGGTGCTCCGGTTGCGCAATGGCGGACCAGCGTCCATGCCGCCAACGGGATTTCCTGCAACGATTGCCATGGTGGCGATCCAACCGACTATGCCATGGCAATGAGCCCCGAGCGCGGTTTTATCGGTGTGCCGAAGTATACGGAGGTGCCTGATTTCTGCGGCCGCTGCCACGTCGGGGTCGCTGAAGATTACAAGGCCGGCGCCCATGGCCAGGCGATCGACCGTGGTGCCGCGCAATGTGTGGTCTGCCACGGCAACCATGCCATCCAGCGCGCAAGCCTGGACTTGATCAACGAAACAGACTGCTCGCGTTGCCACAGCTACGAGCGCGCAGCCCTGATCAGGATGTCCCTGGTCGAGACGGATACGATGGTCAGGAAAGTTGAGACCGACCTCGACCGGTTATACCGCCTCGGCTTTGCCGTAAACGACATGCAGGATCGCCTCTTCAACCAACGCAACGTCTTTCACCGCACCTTCCACGGAGTCAACGTGGACGAGGTTCGCCAGAAGACCGCCGGCGTGCAGGCTGAATTGGGCAAGATCAACATGGAAGTGGCATCGATCGACACCACTCTGGGTGAACGCAAGCTCTGGGGAAGCGTGACCATCGCCATTTTCATTCTGACCGGTGTGGTCTTCCTGCTCGTCAGGAAGGCTTACGAGGAAGACGAGAAGGGTTGATCAACGACATGATTTGCGGTTGCAATAGCCTTTCAGTTGGGGTATAAAGCAGTCCCCGCGCGCGATTAGCTCAGCTGGATAGAGCGCTGCCCTCCGGAGGCAGAGGTCGCAGGTTCGAATCCTGCATCGCGCGCCAGAACTTAACCGGGCCCGGTCAACGACATGCTTGACCGGGCCCGGTTTTTTTCTTGCTGTCCTCTGTACCTTATGCGAGTAGCCGGCATCTTCTGACTGCCCACCAAACTGCTTACTGGTGGGTGCGGTCCTGATCTTTATCCTGATCCTTGTCCTGATCCTTGACCTGGTCCTTGTCTTGGTCCTTATCCTGGTCTTTATCCTGGTCTTTGTCCCGATCCCTGTCGCGATCCTTGTCAGCATCTGTTGTCAGTGTTCCTGGTTGGTTGCTGCCGGACTGGGTCTGCATCTGCATGTTCCGGTTCTGCAGTTGATACATGTTTTGTTGCAGTTGCTGCAGGCTCTGCTGCAGTTGCTGCATGTTCCGGTTCTGCTGTTGCTGCATGTTCTGTTGCTGTTGCTGCATGTTCAGTTGCTGTTGCTGCATGTTCAGTTGCTGCTGCTCCATATTCCGGGTACGCTCCAGGTTCACCTGCCCTTTACCGAAACCACCCGTCATCCCCGGTGAGCCCTGGCCGCCGGCTGCGCCACCGGCGCCGCCTCCGCTACCACTGCCGGAGCCTCCGCTGCCACCGGCGCCGCCTTCGCCACTGCCGCCACTTTTGGCCAGCAGGATCATGTCTTTACCATCAATGGAATCCTGCGCCATGACCGGTGTCGCAGAGATAACCAGCGTGATCCCGGCGATGGCTATGACCAACAACCTGGCACCCTTGATTATCGTTTTCATGGTTATTCTCCTTAATTATATGTTGGTTGAACGATCCGGTAACTTTGTGCTTTTCAGAAACACCCGTTGGTACGGCCCCTGGCGCCTTCCTCCGGTACAGCGTCCAGGCGGTCCAAGATCTCCCACCGGGTCAATCAGAGTCCGTTGGTCACTTCGCCGCGCAGCTGACAACCTGGCGAAACTCCCTTGGCCTGTCATTAATTTTCTCAAATGAATGGTGGGGCGCAATCATACGAGGAGTGAGAAATTGTGGCCAAAGGTATCAATACCAAGGTTATTGAATTTGAGCCGATGGGCTGGGATGGTTTTCGTCCGGCAGCCAACCGCTCTCTGCGGCCAGGGCGACCAGTTGAGCGCGATTTTCGATGTTGAGCGTCTTGTAGATTCTGCTGAGATGGGCTTTGACGGTCGGCAGGCTCAGGAAAAGGCAATCGGCAATATCCTTGTTCTTCATGCCGGATGTGACCAGCCTGACGATCTGCTTGTCCTGTCTGCTGAAGCTTTTGATGCCTTCCCTGTGGGGCTGTGCGCGGCCTTCCCGGAGCAGGATCTTCAAATGGGCCTGCTCTAGCCAGATATCCCCCTTGTGGACGGTGCGGAGGGCTTTGCAGAACATCACTATGTCGAGGTCGGTCGAGATCACCCCGCTGATGCCGTGACAGTATAACAGGCAGGCCAGCTCACTATTTTTCAAACCCAGGTCGAAGCAGATGAATCTTGCCCCGGGATACCCCTGCATCAATTCATCAATGGCTTCCCTGGAATCGAAAAGGACCAGGTCGGGATCGTCGAACGCCGAACCGCTATAGTAGTCCGCCAGCGTGGCCCCATCGAGGTTCCCCTTGATGATCCCCTTGACCCCTTCGGCGAGAATATGATTTCTCAAACAGATCAGGATTCTCATGATTCGGGTTTAACTCAGCGTTCTCTCTGCGCAGAAAGATTGTATTTGTTTAATTTTTATCACATTCATCTCAAGTCTCAACCAAAACCGAGAATTGGCTCCATCCCGGCTTTTTCTGGGAGAGCGGACCCCGAAGAGTTCTGCCTGTCCGCGGTTATAATGGCGGGTCGCGCGATTCAAGATTGAACAAAGCCGTAGCATCGGGATAAGATGCTGGGGAAATTTTTTCACAATGACCGGTAACGCACTGCGGAGGATTCATGGACGGCTTCCAGATACTCTACTGGCACTGGCTGGTCTTCGGCATGGTGTTGATCCTGCTGGAACTGGCGGTCCCTTCATTCACGATTTTCTGGTTTGGCCTGGGAGCTCTGGTGGTCGGGGGCTTGCTGATGCTGGCGCCCGGGATCGGACTGACCTGGCAGATCCTGGTGTGGATGCTCGCCTCGACCGCGTTCGCCATCTTCTGGTTCAGGGTCCTCAAGCCGCGCATGACCGACCGGACCAAAGCCGGTATTGCCCGGGAGGCAGTGCTCGGTGAAACGGCTATGGTGATCCGCGCTCCCGAGGGCGAGCGCCGCGGCGAGCTGCGTTTTGCGGTGCCGGTTCTCGGCTCCGACTCCTGGCCGTTCATCTGCATTGACGAAGTTTCCGTGGGCGACCGGGTCATGGTCCAGGATGTTTCCGGAAACACCATGATGGTCAAGAAAGTCACTACTCAAGGCAAAGGGGAGGGTTGAACATGGGAGGTCTGATCGTCGTCGTTATTTTCGCCGTACTGGTTATCACTACCATCACCATGGGGGTGCGGCTGGTGCCGCAGGGGAGCAAGTGGGTCATCCAGCGCCTCGGCAAGTACCACAAGACCTTGAGCCCCGGGTTGAACATCATCATTCCCTATGTCGACACGGTCGCCTACAAAGTCACCACCAAGGACCAGGTGCTCGACATCCATTCCCAGGAGGTGATCACCATGGACAACGCGGTGATCCTGGCCAACGCGGTGGCCTTCATCAACGTCATCAGTCCGGAGAAGGCGGTCTACGGCGTCGAGTCCTACCACCTGGCAATTCAGAACCTGGTGCAGACCTCGCTGCGCTCGATCATCGGCGAGATGAACCTCGATGACGCCCTGAGCTCCCGCGATTCCATCAAGGCCAAGCTAAAAGGGGCGATATCCGACGATATCAGTGACTGGGGGATCACCCTCAAGACCGTGGAGATCCAGGACATCAAGCCGTCTCCGACCATGCAGAAGGCGATGGAGGAGCAGGCCGCGGCCGAGCGCAGCAGGCGGGCGACGGTCACCCGGGCCGGCGGCGAGAAAGAGGCGGCGATCCTCGAGGCCGAAGGCCGTCTCGAGGCGTCCAAGCGCGATGCGCAGGCCCAGGTGGTGCTGGCCGAGGCGACTCAGCGGGCGATTACCAAGGTGACCGAGGCGATCACCGACCAGGAACTGCCTGCCATGTACCTGCTTGGCGAGAAGTACATCAAGTCGATCCAGAACATGGCCAACTCGCCCAACGCCAAGACGGTCCTGATCCCGGCCGACCTGCCGAGCGCGCTGCGCGGCATCCTGGGTGTCGGCAGCAAGTAGCCGACGGCAAAGGCCCTCCGGCCGCAAAAGCAAAAGCCCCGAAGCTGGCATCGGGGCTTTTGACATTCTTGGGCTGCAGCGGCGGATGCCGAAGGGCCGGCGTGAAGCCCGCCCGACACATCGGCTTTCAGCAACAATCAACCGCAGCGCAGCAGCTTCAACCCCTCTTCGAAGAGGATCTCGACCTTGTTCGCGCCGCTCAGGGCTTTGACCACGCCCAGCCCGAACTTGGCATGTTTCACCAGATCGCCGACCTTGTAGCGTGCCTGCATGTTGTAGACGGTCGCCTTAGCAGCGCCTTGATCCAACTGCAGCGAGACCCACTCCTGGTGCGCGGAATGGCCCGGGTCCTTCCTGGTCTGGCGAGTCGCCGATGTTTTCGGGGGCGCGCTCGCTGTTGGCCTTGTGGGTTTTCCCGAGCGGTAGTTGTGGACGCCGCCGCAGGTGTTGCACTGGACGCGCGCCGGGCGCGCCTGGACCATCGAGACGATGGTATGGTTCATGATCGTCCGGCAACTGGTGCAATAGGCGTCGATGATATCTCCTGGTGAAGTGATTCTGGCTGCCATACAAAGCTTTCGTTCGGGGCCGGGTGATTCCGGGGCACAATAGATAATGGTTTTCCGTAACAAAGTAAAGTTATAAGCTCTTAAGCTTCGAGACATGCCGCAGTAACTATGCTATAATCTTAACACTTCACCGCCCCTGAAACATGCCTCCAGATTCGATGGGTGCCGCGCTTCCCTGATCGTGGTTTGGATGAATTTCTGCAGGAATAACCCCGATGCACCGTTTCTCCGATCTGCCGCCAGTTTGATCAATACTTGAATGCAAGTGTGTGGTTTGTCTCATGCTTACGACCACCGGAAAGGCTGCCTATGCGTTTCAATAACTACCAGACCGAAGGCTTCTACGATGAAATGTTCGATGAACAGCGGCATCCACGCCCCGGTTCAGAAGCAGTGGTCGCACGTTTCAATGAACTGCCCCTCGAGGAGCTCCATCGCCGTCAGCAGTCGGCGGAAAAGGCCCTGCTGCAGATGGGGATCACGTTCAGCGTCTACGGCGACGAACAGGGCACGGAGCGGATCTTCCCCTTCGATATCGTGCCGCGCATTATTCCGCAGAACGAATGGGCGCATATCGAGGCCGGGCTGAAGCAGCGGGTCCAGGCCATCAACCTGTTCATCGACGACCTTTACCACGAGCAGAAGATCCTCAAGGACGGCATCATTCCGCAGGAGCTGGTGCTTTCGGCGAGCGGTTACCGGCCGGAGTGCATTGGTCTCAACCCGCCTGGCGGAATCTGGTGTCACATTACCGGGACCGACCTGGTGCGCGGTGCCGACGGGAAGTTCTACGTGCTCGAAGACAACCTGCGCTGTCCCTCCGGGGTCTCCTACGTGCTCCAGAACCGCGTGGTGATGAAGCGCAGCTTCCCGCGCGCCTTTGATGCGGCGCGCGTCGTGCCGGTCGCCGACTACCCGAACCGGCTGCTCGAACTCCTCCAGGGGCTGGCCCCGCCGCGCCGTGACAAGCCGGTGGTGGCGGTCTGGACCCCGGGTATTTACAACTCGGCCTACTTCGAACATTCTTTCCTGGCCCAGCAGATGGGGGTCGAACTGGTCGAGGGTGGCGACCTGGTGGTGGTCGATGACCGCGTCATGATGCGCACGACCACCGGGTTGAAGCCGGTCGATGTCCTTTACCGGCGGATCGACGACGATTTCATCGATCCCGAAGTCTTCCGCGCCGACTCGATGCTTGGCGTTCCCGGCCTGATGCGTGCCTATCGTGCCGGTCGCGTCGCTCTGGCCAACGCCCCCGGGACCGGGGTCGCAGATGACAAGGCGGTCTACGCCTATGTGCCGGAGATGATCAAGTACTACCTTGACCAGGACTCCATCCTCAACAACGTCGAGACCTACCTCTGCTGGCGTGACCAGGACCTGCAGCACGTGCTGGCCAACCTTGACAAGCTGGTGGTCAAGAAAGTCGGCGAGTCGGGTGGCTACGGCATGCTGGTCGGCCCACATGCCAGTCCTGCGGAACGGGCCGAATACGGCGAGCAGGTCAGGGCCAATCCGCGCAATTTTATCGCCCAGCCAACCCTGGCCCTGTCACGGGTGCCGACGCTGATCGATGATCATTTCGAGGGACGGCACGTCGACTTGCGTCCCTACATCCTCTACGGCGAGGAGATCTACGTCATGCCCGGCGGCCTGACCCGGGTCGCCCTCAAGAAAGGGTCGCTAGTGGTCAACTCGAGCCAGGGCGGGGGGAGCAAGGATACCTGGGTGGTCGAGGCCTGCTCCCTTCCGAAAGGGGGTGCCGCATGCTGAGTCGCGTCGCCGAATCAACCTATTGGATGGCCCGGTACATCGAGCGGGCGGAGAACGTGGCGCGCATCATGGATGCCAATTACCACATGATCCTCGATCTGCCGGTCGGGGTCGGTGAACAGTGGGAGCCGCTGGTGGTGACCACCGGGGACGAAGAGCTGTTCAAGGAGTACTACGACGACTTCAATCGCGAGAACGTGGTCCAGTTCCTGACCTTCGATACCCGCAACCCCAACTCGATGCTTTCCTGCCTGCACATGGCCAGGGAGAATGCCCGGTCGGTGCGCGAATGGATCAGCTCCGAGATGTGGCAGCAGGTCAATACCTTCTACCTGCTGATCAAGGATGCCTCGCGCCAGGGGGGCGTACTCGAACTCCCCCACGATTTCTTTGTCGAAGTCATGATGGCCAGCCATCTCTTTACCGGGCTGGCCGAGAACACCATGACCCACGGCGAGGGCTGGCAGTTCGCCAGGCTCGGCCGGATGCTGGAACGGGCCGACAAGACCGCCCGCATCATCGACGTCAAGTACTTCATCCTCCTGCCGTCCATCGACTATGTCGGTACGCCCTTCGACCATATCCTCTGGGGGTCGATCCTGCGTTCGGCCAGCGCCTTCGAGATGTACCGCAAGCGCTATGGTCAGATCGTACCTGACCAGATCATCGAATTCATGGTCCTCGATGCCGAATTCCCGCGGGCGATCCACCACTGCCTGATCATGGCTGAACTGTCGCTGCGCAACATCTCCGGAACCATGCGCGGGCGCTTTACCAACAGCGCCGAGAAAGCTCTCGGGCGCCTGCTGTCGGATCTTGACTACACGACGATCGACGATATCAAGGCGGCCGGCCTGCACCAGTTCATCGACGACCTGCAGACCCGGCTGAACAATGTGAGCGAGGTGGTCTTCGAGACCTTCTTCTCGATTTCCGCTGCGAAATCGGCGGTACAGGAACAATCACAGCGCTAGGAGCCTGGCCACGCGCCAGGCTCCTTGGGGAGCATAACCTTCATGTCTATTCGCGTTGCCTGCAAGCACCTGACCCACTACCACTTCGACCGACCAATCAACCTCTCGCCCCATATCCTGAGGTTGCGGCCGGCGCCGCACTCACGGATGCCGATCCGCTCCTATGCCCTGCGCATCGCTCCAGACAAACATTTCATCAACTGGCAGCAGGACCCATTCGGCAACTACCTGGCGCGCCTGGTCTTCCCTGAGAAGACCCGAGAGCTGAAGATTGAGGTCGAGGTGGTTGTCGACATGACCGTCATCAATCCCTTCGATTTTTTCATCGAGGAGTCCGCCGAAAAGATTCCCTTCGTCTATGAGCCGCAGCTGCGCAAGGAGTTGGCACCCTACTTCGAGGTGGCGGAGCGCGGCCCCTTGCTGAGTGCCTGGCTGAAAGAGGTCGACCGCTCGGCGACGCCGACGGTTGATTTCCTGGTCGGCCTCAACCAGAAGGTCTGGAAAACCGTCAACTATTCCGTACGCATGGAACCCGGGGTGCAGAGTTGCGAAGAGACCCTCGAGCGGGCGATCGGCTCGTGCCGCGATTCAGGCTGGCTGCTGGTGCAGATCCTGCGGCATCTTGGCCTGGCGGCGCGCTTCGTCTCCGGTTACCTGATCCAGTTGACCGCCGACGAGAAATCTCTCGACGGGCCCTCCGGCCCGGAGGCCGACTTTACCGACCTGCACGCCTGGGCCGAGGTCTACATCCCAGGCGCAGGCTGGGTCGGGCTCGATCCGACCTCGGGGCTGTTTGCCGGCGAAGGGCATATCCCGCTGGCCTGTACGCCGCATCCCTCGAGCGCTGCGCCGGTCACCGGCGCCACCGACGAGTGCGAGGTGACTTTCTCCTTTGCCAACAGCGTCGAGCGCATCCACGAGGACCCGAGGGTGACCAAGCCCTACAGCGACGAGCAGTGGGCGCGGATCGATGCGCTTGGCGAGCAGGTCGATGCCGACCTGGTTTCCGGAGACGTCCGCCTGACCATGGGCGGGGAGCCGACCTTCGTTTCGATCGACGACATGGAGGGGGCCGAGTGGAATACCAAGGCCGATGGCTCACACAAAAGGCAGCTGGCCAACACGTTGATTCGGAGTCTGCGTGAATCTTTCAGCAGCGGCGGTCTGCTGCATTTTGGCCAGGGCAAATGGTATCCCGGCGAGCAGCTGCCGCGCTGGGCTTATGGCTGCTTCTGGCGCAAGGACGGTATCCCGGTCTGGCGCAATCCGGAGCTGCTCGCCGATATCGCTGAGGATCATGGCATGACCCACGAACATGCCGAGCAGTTTGCCGCGCAGCTGGCCAAGCGGCTCGGTATCGACCCGCAGCGGTTGGTGCCTGGTTACGAGGATATTTTCTACTATCTCTGGAAAGAGGGGACCCTGCCGGAGAATATCGACCCGTTGAAGGTTGACCTCAAGAGTCCGCTCGAACGCCAGTATCTGGCCAAACTGCTTGACAAGGGCCTCGACAAGCCGACTGGTTACGCCCTGCCGCTGTACTGGGATATGAGCTGTGGCGGCTGGCGAAGCAGTTCCTGGGAGTTCCGTCGTGACCAGATGTTCCTGATCCCAGGGGGGTCAACGATGGGGCTGCGCCTGCCGCTTGAGTCACTGCCCTGGGTGGCGCCTGAGAAGCGCCAGGTCCAACCGGAGAACAACCAGTTCGGTGAATTGCCACCGCTAGAGGATTACCACGGCGAGGTCGCCAAAAGGTTCAGCCATATCGAGGAGACCCTTCCCTCCCACCCGGAACTGCAGGAGCAGCCTGCCGCGGATGACCCGCGTGCCGGAGCTCTGGACGAGGTGCCGCACACGGCGCTCTGCGTCGAAGCCCGGGATGGTCGACTGCATGTTTTTATGGCCCCACTGACCATGCTTGAACACTACCTGGACCTGGTTGCGGCAATTGAAGCGACTGCCGCCGACCTGGCGATGCCGGTGGTCCTCGAGGGCTATGAGCCGCCGCGCGACTACCGTCTGGAGCGGCTGATGGTGACCCCTGACCCGGGAGTCATCGAGGTCAATATCCACCCGGCGGCCAGCTGGCGCGAGCTGGTTGACAACACCACGGCCCTGTATGCCGAAGCCCGCCTGAGTCGTCTTGGCACCGAGAAATTCATGCTCGACGGTCGCCACGCCGGCACCGGCGGTGGCAACCACATCACCATCGGCGGCGCCACCCCCTCCGACAGCCCGGTGCTGCGCCGTCCGGATCTGCTGCGCAGCCTGGTCACCTACTGGCAGCATCACCCCGGTCTTTCCTACCTCTTCTCGGGGATGTTCGTCGGCCCGACCAGTCAGGCCCCGCGGGTCGATGAGGCCCGCAACGACGCCCTTTATGAACTCGAAATCGCTTTTCAGCAGATGCCGAAAGGAGAGGTGCCAGCTCCCTGGCTGGTCGACCGTTTGCTGCGCAACCTGCTCATCGACATGACCGGCAATACCCATCGCGCTGAGTTCTGCATCGACAAGCTCTACTCACCCGACAGCCCGTCCGGGCGTCTTGGCCTGGTCGAGCTGCGGGCTTTCGAGATGCCGCCCCACGCCCGCATGAGCCTGGTCCAGAACCTGCTGCTGCGCACCTTGGTCGCCTGGTTCTGGAAAAAACCTTACGAGCACGACTTGGTCCGTTGGGGAACCGAGCTGCACGATCGCTTCCTGCTGCCGCACTTCGTCCGCGAGGACATGCGTGAGGTGGTGGCCGACCTGAAGCGGGCGGGCTATGCATTTGAACTGGAGTGGTTCGAACCGTTCCTCGAGTTCCGTTTCCCGCATTTCGGGACAGTGAACATCGACGCCATGGAACTCGAACTGCGCTTCGCTATCGAGCCGTGGCACGTGCTCGGCGAGGAGATGGGCAGCCAGGGCACCGCCCGCTTCGTCGACTCCTCGGTGGAGCGGCTGCAGCTGCGCATCAATGGGCTCACTGAACCACGGCACGCGGTGGTCTGCAACGGCCGGCGGCTGGCGTTGCGCAGCACCGGCCGCAAGGGCGAGTACGTGGTCGGTGTCCGCTACCGGGCCTGGCAGCCGCCTTCGGCCCTGCACCCGACCATCAAACCGCACTCGCCGCTGGTGTTCAACGTCATCGACACCTGGAGCGGCCAGGCGATCGGCGGCTGCACTTACCATGTCTCCCATCCGGGCGGTCGCGGTTATGAAATCTTCCCGGTCAACGCCCTTGAGGCAGAAGCACGTCGCATCACCCGCTTCTGGGATTTCGGCGCGGCACCCGGGGAGGTGCAGACGCTGCCGCCAACCAGCGCAGGGCTCGGCGTCTTCACACCGAGTGCCGGCCCGCTCAAGCCGATGACTCCACCCGAGGAAGAACCGAACGAAGAATTCGCTTATACCGTAGATTTGCGCCGGCTTCCCGCGCTATAATCCGAGCCAGGCTGGAACAGGACATCAAACAGGACGCCAAGCCGTTAGCGCAAAGGTGCAAAGGATCAATTCAAGACGCAAGGGATAGATCGCTTATCTTGAGCCACAGCTCCCTTGGTGTCCTTTCCTTTTCCCTTTGCGTCTTTGCGTTGGTTCCCAGGGCTCTGGCTGCGTAAAGATTGCAACAGGACGATGCCGCATTGATGGATGGAACCGATTTTAACCCGCCGAAGATGAGCGTAGCTTTGAGACGGGACAAGGATTGAGCCGTGCAGCAGACCATTAAGTCGACTCCCGGGTCGGTGAGTCAATTCTATGCGACCAGGCTGGAAGGCTACGATGAGATGTATGCCGGGGAGGGGCAGCTGCTCCCCCACTGGCAGGCCCTCATGCAGGAGCTCGACCAGCTTGGCCGGGAAGGTTTGGAGCGTCGGCGCCACGAAGCGCAGCGGCTGCTGCGGGAAAACGGCGTCACCTTCAACGTCCAGAACGGGACGGGCGGCTCCGCGCGACCCTGGCAGCTCGACCCGATCCCGCTGTTCATCAGCGCCGATGAATGGGCAGTGATCGAAGCCGGTTTGGTGCAGCGGGCCGAACTGCTCAACCTGATTCTGACTGATCTTTACGGACCGCAGGCCCTGCTCAAGCAGGGTCTGCTGCCGCCAGAGCTGATCTTCAGCCATGCCGGGTTCCAGCGTTGCTGTAGCGGGATTCGTGCCCCCGGCGGACGTCCCCTGGTGCTCTCTTCTTCCAATCTTGCCCGCGGTCCCGATGGACGCATGTGGGTCCTGGACGACCGCGCGCAGGCCCCCTCGGGGCTCGGCTATGCGCTCGAAAACCGCATGGTCATGACGCGCATCGCGCCCACGCTCTTCCGCGACTGCCACGTCAAGCGCCTCGCCGGATTCTTCCAGCCGCTGCGTGACCGCCTGGCCCGGCTTGCGCCACAGAATCGCGAAGACCCGCGGATCGTGGTCCTGACCTCCGGGCCCTACAGCCCGAGCTATTTCGAGCACGCCTACCTCGCTGATTACCTTGGCTATGCACTGGTCCAGGGCGACGACCTGAGTGTCCGTGACGGCCGGGTCTGGCTGAAATCTCTGGAGGGGCTGCACCAGGTCGACGTCATCCTGCGCCGGGTCGATGATGCCTACTGCGACCCCCTGGAATTGCGCGAGGATTCAAGACTCGGAGTCACCGGCCTGGTGCAGTCGGCAAGGCTCGGTCACGTGGCCATTGCCAATCCGATCGGCAGCAGCGTCCTCGAGAACCCGGGACTGATGTCCTTTCTGCCCGGCATCGCCCGGTATTTTCTCGGCGAAGATCTCAAGCTCCCCTCAGTGGCCACCTGGTGGTGCGGCCAGGAAGGCGAATGCAAGTTCGTCCTGGACAATCTCAACAAGCTGGTCATCAAGATGATTCACCGGACCCGGGGCTACCGCGCGATCTTCGGCGCTCAGCTGACGGCCGGTGAACAGGCGGAGCTGCGTGAACGCATTCTGCACCGGCCGCATCTCTACATCGGCCAGGAAATGGTCAGTTTCTCGACGGCTCCATCGCTGGTCGACGGCTGGGTCGAGCCGCGTCACGCGATTCTGCGCTCTTTCCTGGTCGCCGGCGAGGACGGCTATATCGCCATGCCGGGCGGAATGACGCGTATCGCTGAACAGGAAGGGGAACTGGTCGTATCCAACAAGGCCGGCGTGCCGAGCAAGGATACCTGGGTGCTGTCGAAGGAGCCGGTCCGCTACGTCAGCCTGTGGCGGAAACCGAAGCATGACCAGGTCCTGCCGTTCCGCGCCGAACCGCTGACCAGCCGCGCCGCGGACCATCTCTTCTGGGTCGGCCGTTATGTCGAGCGCGCCGAGGGTATGGCCCGCCTGCTGCGCGCTATCCTGCTGCTCAGGCGGGAGCAGCGCGATGCCGACAGCGATGTTTTAAAGCCATACCTGCACAGCCTGCTGCGTGCCCTGACCCATGTCACCGCGACCTATCCCGGGTTTGTCGGCGAAGGGGGCGAGGAACTCCTCCAGAAACCCCGCGCCGAGTTATGTTCTCTGCTGCGGGATCCCAAGCGGGTTGGCAGCCTGGCCGCCATCCTGCAAGCCTTCGGCCAGTCCGCCATGACAGTCCGGGATAACTGGCCTGCTGAGATCTGGAGGATTATCGACGCGATCCAGCAGGACTGGGTTGATGACGTAGAGACTTTGGAGACTGACAAACACCGCATGCAGGATCATCTCGACCACCTGATCATGCAGCTGGTTGCCTTCAGTGGTCTCGCCGCGGAAAGTATTCCCCGGGAATCCGGCTGGCGGCTGCTCGATATCGGCCGGCGCCTGGAGAGGGCCCTGGGACTGATCTCCCTGCTGCGTGCCACCCTGGTGCCGCAGTTGGAGGAGTCTTTGCAGCGCCAGTTGATGGAGACGGTCCTGTTCATCTGCGACAGTTTGAATACTTTCCGCCGCCGCTATCGTTCCTACATGCACCTGCCTACGGTCCTCGAGTTGATCCTGATGGACGAGGATCATCCCAGGTCGTTGGCCTACCAGCTCGATGCCCTGCAGCGGCACGTCGCCGACCTGCCGCGCGGCCAGCGCACGCAGAGGCTCAGCG
>JAHEEU010000121.1 GCA_024640545.1 Geobacteraceae bacterium | reverse complement strand
TTTGGTTACTTTTCTTTCGTCGAGACAAAGAAAAGTAACCCGCCCGCCGGGCGGAACCGGTCTTTTTCCTTTTCAACCTTGAAATTCAAGGGGCTTCTCTGGACAACTGAGTTTCTTCTGGGAGAACTTCAAGTTCAAACCCCGGTTCCGTGTCAAACCGGGGAAAGCCCCCATTCGGGGGCAGTCCCCTGAACGGCAGGTTATGATTTTTTCTGTCGTGTTTATTGGTTTTCCTGGCGCTTTTGGGTGGCGAAGTGTACCAGGAGCGTCCCGAGAATTGTTCATCGGATTGGACACCTCAGGGACCGAAGTTAACACCTTTCGAATTGAACCCGAGTTATTCATAAGACGCATTATTAATTATATTTAGTTTCTCGATCAGCTTTGTCATGGTGCTAACCAACGTGTTCCAATCGCCGCATATTACAAATTGGGGCTTCTCAACAGAGCTAGAAATTCAGTGTAACTGGAGGACATCAAGGCCCGTTCGCTCAAGCCCTCAGTACGAAAGGTTGCCGCTATGTCGGCGAGAATCTCCAACTGTGCGCCGTTGTCGTGCAGCGGGGCGAGGATCATGCAGATGATGCGTACCGGGATACCGTCCGGAGCATCGAAGTCGACCCCCTGCTGCGCCAGGCCGACCGCCACCAACGGCCGGTCGAGCCCGTCGAGTCTTGCATGCGGCACCGCCACTCCCATACCGATGCCGGTCGCCATGAGCTGCTCACGGGCGAGCACAGCATCAGCTACCTGAGCGGGCGGCAGCCCAACCAGCGCTGCAAGACGCCCGCTCAGTTCACGGATTACCGCCTCGCGGTCACCAGCTTTGAGTTTTTTGAAAAAGGCATTGGCCGCAAGGTAGTCGATCATCCGGCGCGGCCGCTTGAGATGGAGGATATGCTGAAGCACCGGCCCGCTTAGAATCGAAGTGGCCAGCGCCATGACCACCAGCGAGACAAATACTGTCGAAGAGATCAGACCGATCTGCAGCGCCAGCACACCGAGAATGATCCCCATTGTCCCCTGAGCGCTCATACCGAAGCCCACAGCCCAGACTTCACGCTTCGGCAGCCCCCCCCAGTGACCGCCCAGAGAACTGCCCAACACTTTACCGGTTACAGCCAGGGCCATCAGCACCAGAGTCAACTGCAAATTGAAGTTTGCCAGAAAATCGACCCGCAGGCCGATGCTGGCAAAAAACAGCGGCGCGAAAATGAAGGAAATGAACTGGTCAATGGTGGTGCGAGTCTGTTCGCGCAGGTGGCGTGACTGACCGAGGGCCACCCCGGCCAGAAAAGAACCGAAGATGGCATGGATCCCGATCCACTCGGTGAAAGCGGCAGCGAACAGACAAAAGGAGAGCGCAAAGCCTAGCACGACTCCGGGGCCGCTGGTATATGCCAGGGCAAATGCCAGAAGGTGGTTGATGACCCATGGCACGAGTGTCAGCATTATCAGGGTGAAACCGATCACCAGGCCAATGGTCGTGCCGATCGGCAGCCCTTGACCCTGGATGACACCCATCTGGCCAAGGATAACGGCGAACACCAGCCAACCGAGCAGGTCGTTAAGCACGGCGGCAGCAACCATGGTGACACCGAGTTCGCTGCGATAGATGTTGAGATCCATGAGAATCTTGACGATAATCGGCAGCGCCGAAATTGACAGCACCGTAGCCATAAACAAGGAAAACGCCAGGTGGTCGGTGTCCGCCTGCCAGCCTAACAGGGCCGGCAACCACCAAGCCGCGGCAAAGCCGAGGCCAAAAGGCAGCAGCATGCCACAGAGTGCCACCGCCAAAGCCGCGCGTCCCCTACGCCAGACCGTGGCCAAATTGATTTCCATCCCAGCCACCAGCAAAAACAGGGCAATTGCCAGCGTAGTCAAGCCGTCCAGCATCAGTGCTCCGTTACCCCGGGCCGGGAACAGTACTGCGCTCAGCCCGGGAGCCAAATGGCCAAGCACGGTCTGTCCGAGCAATATGCCGGCGAGGATCTCACCGATCACTGACGGCAGGCTGAGTCTGCGAGCGACCTCGCCGAGGATCCTGGCGCTCAGCAGCAAGGTGCCGAGGGCCAGGAACATGGTAGTGATTTCGTCAGGCTGCAAGTTTTCCACTGCTGAAGTTCGACAGGGGTTTCCTGTCCAAGGGTGGACTGACCTGTCCAAGGAGGTTCGAGTCGACTAACGACAAGTCTATAAATTGGTAGGATACCGAATTTTCTCGGCTAAGCCAGTGCAGCCCATAAAAGAAAGCTAAAAAAATCCGTTATTATGGGACATGATCTCTATCGGTATCCGATCTATCGCCTTCAATACGACAGCTAATTTTTCTCAGGAAATGTAGCTTTTATGATCTCGCCATTAGGATTCAGATGGTTTTTTCAGTATAGGCTTCCGAACATCGACATTGTTTCGCTTGCTTCGATCCAGGATAACCTCGCGTGAGATTATCCTGAACGTGTCCGACGAATTCAAAGTGTCCTTCAGTAAGGATCCCTCTCGACTCCGTAGTGGCTCTTGCTATATATTTGTCGTGTATCCCTGATTTTTGGGGACCAACAATTTGATGCGCAAGCGGACCGAACCCAAAAAAATCATGTTGAGTCTGTTGTTTCGCCGGCATCCTTCGCCACGGCGATTGAGATGCTGGCTCGGGCTTTTGGTCATCTCCTGTCTTTTTCTCAGTCACGGAGCCTATCTTAAAAAGACGCTTACCACGGCCCTTTCGCTGTCGCTGTCCACATCACCGCCAGCGCAAGAGCAATCAATCCTCCCTTATCCCAAGCTGCAAAGCGTTCATCTCCTGTCCGTTCAGTTTTACTCCGCGTCAGCTGAGACATTGTTCCCACCGAGCTCCAGTCCGTCGGCCGCCGCCGGAGCGGCGTGAAGGTTTTGCGAAACAGCCGGACAAATGTCTGAGCGATAGCGAGTTTTTGTCCGGCCGCAAAACCTCTGCGCTGCGGAGGGACCCCGTTGAAGCGTCAGCTTTAACGGGCAAGGCATTGGGGGGCCCTTTTTCTGCCGTTCAGGGGACTGTCCCCGAATGGGGGCTGTCCCCGGGTTGACATGGCACTGGGTTTTGAACTTGAAGTCCTCCCAAGAGAAATTCAGTTGTCCAGAGAAGCCCCTTGAATTTCAAAGTTGAAAAGGAAAAAGGCCGGTTCCGCCCGGCGGGCGGGTTACTTTTCTTTGTCTCGACGAAAGAAAAGTAACCAAAAGAAAAAGGGCAACAGATTGGCGACCTGTTGCCCTTTTCATCAAATTTCGATTGATTCCCTGCTTACTCATCCCCATCAAACAAACCCAGCTGGTCAAAACGATGCTTCTCCACCTTGAATGGCAAGGGGAAGTAGCGCGGGCACTCGAGCAGCAGATTGCCGGCGGGCTGCTTGCAGGACCGCAGGCATTTGCTGCAGAGCGGATTAACCGCTTTGGGGTCGGGCGATGACTTCATGGTCCAGTCCGATCAACAGGTAAGCTCAACATACTTTATCAGGGCACGGGCTCCCGGGTAAAGGGCTCACGGCTTGCCCGGCGACAGATTCCACAGCGTGGCGACCGCTGCCTGGATCCGCGGCAGGACGGTCTCTTCCGGCTCCAGGTCGATTTCGAGGCGCCTCTCCGGCAAGGTGTGCCGATAAAGCGGGTCATAATAATTCACCATCAGCTCGCTGACCAGTTCAGACCATCGGCCTTCATCCAGCAACGCCAGGTAGCGAGTCACCGTGTCCTTGCCGAGTTTGTCCTTGAGGGCGCGGATCGGTTGAGTGAATTCCTCTTTGAGCCGATCAACGGCAGGGTAATCGGCAAGAATGTTCCTGACCCTGGCTTCCAGGGACGCGTTCAACCAGATCGAGGCCTCGCTCTGCAGCGCCTGGTAGACCGTCAACGGCAGGGCTACCCGCCCGATGTGCCGGCTCTCTCCCTCGGCCAGGGCATTGCCGTCGCACGGGACTTTGCGCAGTTCATCCCAGAGCAGCGCCTCAAACATTTTCTGGGTCGGCTGCGGCGGCAAGCCGAGGTTGCCGAATGCGCTACCGCGATGGTTGGCTAGCCCCTCCAGGTCGATGACCGGGTAGCCCAGTTCAGCCAGGCGGTGCAGATAATGAGTCTTGCCGACGCCGGTCAAGCCGCGAAAGACCAGCAACCGCCCCCATTGCGCCTGTTCGAAAAAATCCAGCACCAGCCTGCGGAAGCCCTTGTGCCCGCCGAACAGCTGGCGGGCGGGGACACCGGCAAGTTCAAGGAACTGGGCAAGGGCCAGGCTGCGCATTCCGCCGCGCCAGCAGAACACAATCACGGGCAGCGCTGTCGCCGCCTGCCGGGCAGCCACCTGCTCGACCAACGCCGGGATCTTCGGCGCGACGACCTCCACGCCACGCCGCCGGGCCTGCTGCTTACCGACCTGCTTGTAAAGCGTACCCACCTCGGCCCGCTCGGCATTGTCGAGGAGCGGCACATTGATCGCACCGGGGATGCTCGCCTCGGCAAACTCATCGGGGCTACGGGCATCAACCAGCAATGCGCCCTTGTCGCGCATGGCCAGGGCTTGCTGCAAAGGAATGGTAATCGACATGGCAAGGCTCTCAGTTGCAGTGGTTATACTCCAAATGGCCACCGCCAGCAAGCGGAGAGCCCCGCCTGGAAGAAAAGGTTGACAAGGCAACAGGCTTCCGGTAGTTTAGCCCACTTGTTGCGGGGTGGAGCAGTCAGGTAGCTCGTCGGGCTCATAACCCGAAGGTCGCAGGTTCAAATCCTGCCCCCGCTACCAAACAATTAGTCAAGGGACCGGCTCTAACGCCGGTCCCTTTTCCTTTTCTAGCAGATTTTTTTCCCTTATGAGTTAGGAACTTGACAACCTGCAGATTTCTGGAACTCTTAAAAGCGTGTTCATCTTCAGTACGCTGGGAACCTAATGCCATACACTATTAAATCCTGCAATCATGGGATCTACTGGATCAGCTACAGCGGCCCCGTCGACCTGGCAACGAGACTCCAGGCTCTGCAGAACGTGGAAGATGCCGCGCGGCACATCCCGATCAGGGGCAACCTCATCGACTTCCGGGAAACCGAGTTGCACTGCTCCTTCAGCGAGCAGTTCGAGTTCGCAACCAAAGCTACGGGGAAAGCAGGGCACCTTGGCAGAAGAGCCGCGTACCTGGTCAGGGACATGCGCTCCGCAGCGGTTGAAATCCTTGAACTGGCCATGAGTAACAGAGGGATCGAAACCAAGCTGTTCACAGATGAACTCGAGGCCATTAACTGGTTGACCGGTGGTTGCTACCATTCTTGTGAGGATTTCAAAAAGAGCTGCTGCGCGGTGGGCAATATGGCACAAAGTGTCCCAGGGAGATCAATCACGAGTCCGGCACCGGGCAAATGATGCCAGGCACACGCAACCGGGGACTTGTCTTGCAAGTCCCCGGTTGGGTTTTATCCAGATGCCGCACATCATCCGTTGCCGGGCAGTCAGAAACCGGGATCGCCGAGCAACTGGCCGACCAGGCCCGCCGGCTGATAGTCGAGGACCCTGCCGATATCCGTCTGGGTCAGAATTCCGGTCATGACACCGCACTCGTCAACGACCAGCAAACGCCTGATCGACTTCTTGAACATCAAGCCAACGGTATCGAGAGGCGTCGATGTCGCGGGAGTGGACACGACCGAAAGACTCATCACCGAGCCTACGGGAACGGCGTTAAGGTCGACACCCCTGGCAATATGGCGAACCACGTCCCTCTCGGTAAAGATCCCCACCGGCCGATCATTCTCAACCACCACGACACAGCTCACCGACCTGCGTGCCATCAGTGACAGCGCGTAACGGGCCGGCACATCGGGAGCGACTTGCAGAACCAGAGGCGTCATCAGCAGCGAGACATCGCGGACGCCTGCAAAAACCTTTTCCCGCAGTGAACGCACCAGGTCTGTCTGGGTAAAGATGCCGGCCATATCAAGGCGCCGGTCAAGCACCACCAGGTGGCGGATGCGGTGCTGGCAGAATATCCGGTGAGCCTGGGCGACCGTCAGTGCTTCGGCAGCAGTCATTACCGGCTTGTTCATGACCTCCTTCAGCAACAGGTCGGGTTGGCCAAGCAGCCAGTTTGCGGCAAAAACCACATCCCGCTCGGTGAGAATCCCCACAGGTTCACTGTGAGACAGGACGACGATACAGCTGATGCACCGCTCGCTCATGAGCTCCATGGCCTCCTGAACCCTGGCTTCTGCCTCGACGACACACACGGGGCGCGATGCATAGTTGCCGATCGTCTGCTTCATACCTTGCCGTCACCCGTAAAGGAGCCTGGTTCCGCCATACCCCTTGAACGAACTGGTTATTTACCTGGAATAGCTGAAAGAATTAACCTGATTACAATTTTTTCGTTGGGGGGGAACCCGACCCCAGCTTCCCAACAGGCCACATGAGCCGCCCGCCGACAAAAATGCGCAGACGTGGCCTCTAACTTTAGCCCGTCAGTCTCTTAGCTCAACTCCTCGTATGCCTGCTGGTAGACACTCAGATCCTGCTCCGAGAAACAGGTCACAACCACCCGCGGGGCAGCGGTTTCGGTCGCGATAAAGTCCAGGATAACACGCAGGGCGATGCGGCTGGCCCGTTCAATCGGGAAGCGGTAGACTCCGGTGCTGATCGAAGGAAAAGCGATGCTTCTCAATTTGTGAGTGACCGACAGCTGCAGGCAGCTTCGGTAACAACCGGCCAAAAGATTGTCTTCGTTTCTATCGCCGCCATGCCAGACAGGCCCCACCGTGTGAATCACGTAGCGTGCCGGCAGGTTGTAGCCTTTGGTGATCTTCGCTTCCCCCGTCGGGCAGCCGCCCAGGGTCCGGCACTCTTCAAGCAACTGAGGGCCGGCAGCCCGGTGAATCGCTCCGTCAACGCCACCGCCGCCAAGCAGGCTCCGGTTGGCAGCATTGACGATCGCATCGACTGCGAGTCGGGTTATGTCGCCTTGAATAAGCTCGACCTTATCAGGCATTGTCCAACCTCCGGGGCTGTCGGCACCAGCACAGAAATCACCGCTTTGTATCAAGCGTATCGACAATTCCCTTGGAATCAAGTCGAGAGATCACCAGAGGCCGCCAGCCGTGCAGATCACCGAGGTTACGGAGCTGTTCCGGGATCGCCACGGCCCACAAGGTATCGAACCGGATCTCCGGCAGGCAGAGCGCGACCTCGCGAACCAGAGTTTCACGTGCCGAGGCGGGAAGCTTTTGATAAAGCAGGCTCAAGTGCGGCATAAGCTCATAGCCAGAAGGCAGTGGAACCCCGGCATGGAGTGCCCGGGACAACCCGCTGATCTCGGGGATGTCCTTCAGCCTGGCAAACAGGGCCTGGGTCAGGCGGCCTGTGCAAGCGAGCCCGGCAGGACGCGCGGCGACCGGTCGGCAGCTTCCGGCCAGGGCAGCCATGACCGTCAGCTCACCCTGCCCTGGGGTCCGCCGGCAGGAGTAAACCGTGACATGCGGGACAAAAACCGGCGCGGAGAAGCACCGGGCAAGGTCGGCTATCAGAGACTGCAGGACTTCCCGCTCCTGGCAGCACGGAACCAGCCAGAACGCGACCCGCGGCAAATCTACAAGAGTCATTTGCAAGGCACCCTCCTGAAACGGACTCGGTCTGCCATTCTATGCCCGTGATTGCGCAGCAGTCAAAAGCGTTTAAAATGAATGGTAAAGGATCTCCGCAAGCGCACCGGCAGCCAAAGGAGGAGACGATGAGATACCGCATGAATCTAGGTGGTGATAGTGTCAGTCACCTGATTGGACAGTGCCTGCGCAGCAGGCAGGATGCCGAATGGATGTACGATCTTCTGGTCTCCAGGAATCTCAGGAAGGTTGACTTGATTACCGGCAGCGTGCATCTTTCTCCTGAAGAGCATGCCGAATTCGTCGCCAGGTACAGCGCCGAAGTCGAGCCGACCCTCTGGGAGTCTTCTTTCCGCAAGAATTGACCGGCTGGCAGCTCCCTTTGCACATCTCTTTGCCTGTGCCGTCAACCAGGACTGCAGGCATATTCAATTGACGGGTTAACTCATGACTGACACCTGGAAGTGTGAGCTCTGTGGCTACGTCCACAACGGTGAACAGGCACCACCATTCTGCCCTGTCTGCGGCGCAGACATCAGCCATTTTTCCCGGCTCGAAATCAGGGCCGCGGACGTCCCGAAACCTCCGGCGGAAGTCTGGCAGTGCAGGATCTGTGATCACATCGTCCAGGGCTCGGCACCACCCGGCCTTTGCCCGATCTGTGGTGCGGCGGCGGCGCTGTTTCACCCTTACCAGCCGATAGAAACGTCGGCGAAGCTCGATGCAGTGCGCAAACTCGTCATCCTCGGCGCCGGCATCGCCGGCCTGACGGCTGCCGAGGAGGCGCGCCGGACCTCTGATAGTGTCGAGATTACCCTGGTCTCCCGGGAGAGCACCCTCCCCTACTACCGGCTCAACCTGACCCGTTTCCTGGCCGGGGAGGTCGCCGAAGAGGACCTGCTGATTCAGCACCAGGAATGGTTTGATGTGCGCAGGATAAAGTACCTCGTCGGCGAGGCTCACACCATCGACCGTGCAGCCTGCAAAGTGACCCTGCGCGATGGCCGACAGCTCGACTATGACCGGCTGGTTCTGGCCAATGGCGCCCACCCCTTCATCCCGCCGGTGCCCGGAACCAACCGCGAGGGGGTCATGGTCCTGCGCTCCCTCGAGAACGCCCGCGAGATAATCGGCGCCCTGCAACCGGGGCTCCGGGCGGTCTGCATCGGCGGCGGTCTGCTCGGCCTGGAAACTGCCTGGGCCCTGCGCAGGCGAGGTGCTGAAGTCACCGTCCTGGAGGGCTTCGACTGGTTGCTGCCCCGCCAACTGCCGGCTGTCGCCGCGGCCTTGCTGCTCGACCACCTCAGGGAGAAGGGGCTGACCATCGAATGCGGCATCCAGGTCAAGGAGTTCACCGGAGACGAAGCGGTCCGCGGCGTGCTGCTCGAGGACGGCCGCGAATTCCC
>JAHEEU010000120.1 GCA_024640545.1 Geobacteraceae bacterium | reverse complement strand
CGATCATGGTACCGAGAATCTGCACGGCTTTCTTCTTGTCGATCAGCGCCGACGTCTTGGTTCCCTTGAGAATCTCGGCCAGAAAAGCGGCCTTGACTTCGGCGGCCGGGTCAACACCGGGGGAGATGCGCTCAGTAAAAAGGTCTAACAGGAAGGCTTCCCTGCCGGCCGGCGGATCCTGCAGCAACTTGCAGACTTCTGCCGTCTGTTCAGGGCTTAGAGGCAGGGCGGGGATTCCTTGGGTATTCCGCTCTTTTTCGTGCATCAGATAAGCTTCGATCATCTCTCTCCTCCATCCAAGTTGTTGGCCGGCGAGAAAAATTCGCCGCCGATTATAGTCGGTTCGTTATCACGAATCACAAGTGAATGCCGTGCAGAAACTTGCATACTGTATACGATTTCAAGACCTTCGTCAACGATCATGCCAGCCAAATCTGGCACCCTTGCCAACGTCATTTTTCAAACTGACGGGGAGGTTTTAATTAACTATAACAAGGCCAGCACGAGCCAATACTGTGTGACATATTCTGACACATTGCGGGTTTTTACTGATCAACATCAGCAAGGAGGAAATCATGTTTGAGATAGTTATGTTGCTTGCGTTCCTGTATGCCGTCACCTGCCCGCTTCTGCCCGCCAGGCATCCCGACAAAAGACTGCCGGCAGAAAAAGAGGACTCTCCGAACCAGATACGGGCTAAACGTTCGCTTACGGAAGAATCAGCGCGCCGTGTGGCGATACAACTCCGCAGGGAATCATCAGGATTGAACCCTAATCATGCTCATGCAGCCTAGCAGGCGTCGGCCAGCAGCGGTAGCCACATGACAACAGTCGTGCCCTTGCCGACTTCGCTGTGATACTCGACACCGCCACCATGACTTTCCAGAACGTTCTTGATGATCGGAACACCAAGACCGACACCAAACGTCTTGGTACTGTACATTGGCTCGTAAATCCGCGCCAGGACCTCTTCGCTCATCCCCGGTCCGTTATCGCTTACGATGATTTCGTAGCGCTCATCGACTGTCCGGCTGCTGATTTCCAGTTTTTGGACCCTGTCGGGCGCCTCGTCGAATGCCTGCAGGGCATTTGTGATCACATTGATCATGACCCTGCGTAAACGTTCAGAATCCACCGGGACGACAGTATGTGAGTCAAGCGCCCAGTGTAGTTGAACCTCGCCCGGGATGTAAAATTCGCCGATCAGATCCGCCAGCCAGGGACCAATAGCAAGCGGCTGCTTCTGGATCTTGCGCTGTCTCGAAAAATCGAGCAGTTCGCTGATGATATTGTCACAGCGCTCGACATTTCTCTCCGCAAGCGTCAAAGGCCTTGCAAGGTGGGCATACTCCTGGCCTTTCAACGATTCCTTGAGGAGGTAGAGAGCGTTTGCAACCGTGCCGAGCGGGTTGCGGATTTCGTGACTGACTGTAGCGGTCAACTGCCCGAGGACCGCTAACCTCTCCTTCTGCACGAGTTCCTGCTGAGCGGCCTGCAGCTGTTCAGTACGCTCCCGGACCAGTTCCTCGAGTTGCGCGCGGTATTTGCCCAGTTCGCTCTCTGCTGTTTTGCGAGCCGAGATATCTTGGACCATGGAGATGACCCCGATGGTCTCTCCGGAGATATCCCTAGCCGGCGTGTTATACCATTCGCAGGTGATGATCTTGCCCCTCTTGGTCACGTTGTCATGCACGCCGTGAGCGGATTTGTCTCCCGTCATCAGCCGGTCCCAGATCGGTTCGGTATCCCGGGTCATTTCGGGAATAATTGTATCGTAAGGCCCTTTGCCGAGCATCTCGGCCTCCGTGAACCCAAAGATGGCTTGAGCGGCCGGATTCCACATGTTGACGGTGAATTCCGGTGACCAGAAGATGCATCCCAGCGGCATGCGGTCGATCAGCAAGGTCAGCCGTTCGTTGGCTTCGCGGATTTTTTCCGCGGCGTCTCTCCGTTCTGAGATATCTCGAACGGCGGCAAGAATTCGCTGCTGGTTGCCGACCGTCGCACTGCGCAGCTTGACTTCGGCCCAGAATAATTCGCCATTCGCCCTGCGCGCCTGCCATTCGTAGGAAGCCACCCCCGTTTCTTGTGCCTCCTTGAATTTCTGCAATACCTCTTCTCGGATCGACGGGTTATCGCCCTGACTGAATTGCACGATCCCTCCGGAAAGGGCTTCCTCGTAAGGACAGGCGAACATGTTTAGAGTCGCCTGATTGACATCCATGACCTGCCCGCTCACGGCATCATGGATGAAGATGGCGTCGCTGGTGGCGTTGAAAATCTCCCGGTAATTCTGCTCGCTGCGACTCAACTCGTTAAGCAACTCTTTCTGCACCGTCACATCGAGCATGACCCCGAGCAGACGCACCGGGCGATTGTTTTCAATGACGACGGTAACCAGATTGTGCATCCAGACAATCCGTCCGTCGGCAGCAGACATCCGATATTCGAAGTCGTGGTCCTGATGTTTTTCAGTCATCATCCTGCAGTAAGCCTTGGCTTGCGGCAGGTCATCCTGATGCGTTTTATGTTCCCAGAAATCAGCATCCGTATACCACTTATGGATAGGATAACCGAGGAGGTTTTCCGCCTGCCTGCTGACGAACAGGAACCGGAACGAGGGGTACTCCATCTCCCAGACGATCCCGTCGATGGAATTGACCAGGTCGCGAAATCGTTGTTCATTGGTGATGATCGATTCTTCGCGGACCTTGATGGCGTGGGACATGCTCGTAATCTGGTTGGCCAGGGCATCGATTTCAGTGAACCCGGAAGGACGAAAAGCAAACTCGTAATGTCCACCGGCAATTTGCCCGGCACGATGGCCAAGGAGGGTCAAGGGTTGGATCAAGCGTCGAACATTCAGAATGGCAATAATGGCCCCCAGCAGCACCGCCAGAATCATGACCCCGATCAGAAGATGGCGCATGTTGTCGATCGGCACCAGCATATTGCTCATATTGAGTCCGACCCAGACCAGCCATTTGGAGTCGGGGATATGGGCCACACTTTCGAGATAATATTTTGTCCCCTGGATGAACTCCTGGGTTGTATCCTGCCCCTGCACGGCCATGGCTATGGACGGGTGGTCAGCGAAACTGACGCCCTGCATGTTCATTTCAGAAGTACTTGAGGCGATTAATGCTCCACCGGTTTCGATGATCGATACTTCAACACCACCATACTGGGAAGCTCTCTCCAGGACCCGGCCAAGGCTTCTTTGGCGGATATTGCCCAAAAGGTAACCTTGCGGCACAGGCAATCCAATGGCAATGGAGGGTTCTCCTGTGACTGGAGACATGAATGTGCCGCTCCAGGTTGGCCCCTGGATGGGGAATTCCCCTTTAAATAACTGATGTTCAGAGAGGTCCAGCATGGGTTGTGCTTGAGGAGAGGCCTGGACACTGCTTTGCAGAACTTTGCCGTTGGCGTCCAGCAAATAGATCGAGTCAAAAAATAACGAGTTTTTCACCACGCTGGCCAGATGGTTATTCATTCTGGCAGACTGCAATAATTCATCTGCCGCAATCGTCGCTTCGACCAACTGCAGGTCGATATGCACTTCGTCAAGAAACGATCTTACCTCTTCGGCGACACTCTTGGCCTGCAACATGTTGCGTTCACGAACACCATCGAGCTGGTAATTGAACATCAACTGAATATTCAGCAGGCCCAGAAAGAGGACAGGGACGGCCGCGACCAGGAGGAAGTTGAAGGTCAAGGCGCGTTTCAGGGAGGAGAGCAAAGGCATGGCAGTCGATCAACCCGTTAATCATAACAAGAAAAACACTGGAGATGTGCCCTGCTGGCGCTACAGCTTATAAATTCAATTATTTGGCAGCAAATGAATGACCTTATGCAAGACGGTCAATGATATTGAACATCTCTTTAAGCCGAAACGGTTTACGCAGGATATCGACGGCGCCTGCCTGGCGGGCTTTATCAAGCAATGCCGTTTCACTGAAGCCAGTCATCATGACGACTTGCGCCCCCGGGCAGAATCCGCGGATTTCGGCCAGGCTCTCAACACCGTTTTTACCGGGCAGCTTGATATCCATGAAGGCGATATCATAGCAGAGGCTCTGAAATTTACTGATCGCCTCCTCGCCGCTACGGGCTATATCGACCTCACAGTCGTGCACCCCGAGAGCAATCATCAGGCTCTCGGCAAAATCCGGATCGTCCTCGACGATCAGGACCCTGGTTGCTTGTTTCGTCATAGGTCACTCCACGCAGACGTAAACAGCTGCAATAATTTATATCACAGATGGGCAGGCCCCGCTATATTAATGCTTTGCAATGTCAGGCGTAGAGATGCACGAACCCACTAAGTTTAAGGTATTTACAACCGTCTCAGCAGCATACCATAACTTCCGGGCTTGGGAATCGGGCGCAGACATGGGCGGCCTTTGCAAGGGAGGCCTACCGTGCTATTCTGAAATCATATTATGTCATTGACTGGTATCATCAAAGGAGGGGGCATGCAACAACATCACACCGTTCAAACCGTCAACGGCCATTCCCAGCTGATCACCCGGCACGCTGCGCCCACGCTAGGCGGCACCATCGCATTGAGCAGGCGTGGCCGAAGGATGACTTGCGTGTTGGGCCTGGCAATATCTCCGGCAGTGTCCGATCTCGAGCGGTAAGCCTTGAGCCCAGTCATACTGCTGGCCGCCTATACGACCGGCATCGCCATGGTGCGTTTTGTTGCACCTTGGAGCCTGGTCGGGCAAAGCATGGCCGCCGGATTCATCCTGTTGAGTTGGCTCTTCCTGCGCCATTCGCGTTGGGGGTGGCTGCCGTTTCTCAGTCTGCTGTTGCTGGCCGGCTTTCTGAACGCATCCATCGACCTGCATCCGCCGTCAGCCGCTGACCATGTCAGCCATTTAGCCGACGGCTCGCAGCTGACCCTCGAGGGGCAGATCATGTCGGTGGAAAGCAAGGCCTCCGGTGGTTACCGCATCGTGGTCGAGATGCAGTTGGCCATGACCCCGCAAGGGGCGGCCCGGGTTTCCGGGGAGATCCTGCTGCACATCAACGGTGGAGCACTACAGGCTCTCCCCGGTCAGGTTATTCGCTGGCGTTCAACTCTGCGGCGACCGTCCAGCTTCGGCAACCCGGGTGAATTCGACTACCCGCTTTATCTCGCGGCACGCGGCCTCTACGCCACGGCGTTCGTCGATCAAGCGGACCAGATCGTGACCCTGGTTGATCAAGCGAATGCAGGACTTAACCCGCTTGGGAAATGGCGCTACTCGCTCGCCACACATATCGCGCAAACCGTTCCAGCGCAAGACGCCGGTCTGCTCCAATCGCTGTTGCTCGGCATGCGTGGCGGCGTCAGCGACGACCAGCGCAAACTCCTCTCCGCAAGCGGCGTCGCCCATCTCTTTGCAATTTCCGGGCTGCATTTCGGTCTGCTGGCACTACTGCTCTACCAGTTGTGCAAGTGGGCCTATAGCCGCAGTACGCGCCTGCTGCTCTGGTGCCCGCCACAGAAGGTGCTGCCGGTTCTGCTCATCATCCCACTGGCGGCATACCTGCTTTTGACCGGCAATGCCTGGGCAACCAGGCGCGCCTTCCTGACGGTCTCCGGCATTGCCCTGCTCTTCGCCAGGGGCCGACGCACACCGCCGCTCGCGCTATTGGCAACGGTGGCCCTCTGTCTGTTACTGGCAAACCCTCTAGCCCTCTTTCAACCAGGCTTCCAACTCTCCTTCAGCGGAGCGGCTGGAATCCTGGTATGGCTGCCATGCTGGCAACGCCCTCTGGCACGGCTGAGAGGACCGCTGCGCTGGCCGCTCTCCCTGATGCTGACAACCGTCGCCGCTAGCCTGGCAACGGCACCGGCTACCCTGTGGCACTTTCACTTGTTCGCTCCTGCCGGGTTACTGACCAATCTGATTGCCATCCCCGTGGTCGCCTGGGGCGCGGTCCCGGCGGGGTTGGCGAGCCTAATGATTCTGCCCTTCTCCAATATTCTGGCTGATTTTGGCCTGCTGCTTTCGGCCTGGCTGGTTAACTTGACACTCGACATTGCCGGCCATTTCAGCCGGTGGCCGGGGTTGGCGGTCATTCCGCACTACCTTACAACTTCAGCCCTCATCCTGCTGACCGGCGGCCTTTTGGCGCTGATGCCATTCGGCAAAAGGGCACGCCACTGGCTCGCCAGGCTGGGCATCCTGACAACCGCCCTGGGCGCGGCCTGGTTGGTCCGGCCACATATCGCTGATTTTCAGGTCGTTGCGCTCAGTGTCGGCCAGGGCGATGCAACCCTGGTTTCACTTTCCGGAGGCAAGCACTACCTGATCGACGGCGGCGGCCTGTCCGGATCGAGCATCGACCCGGGAGAGCATTTGGTTGGTCCGGCACTGGGACGCATGGGCATAGATCGCCTGCAGGGGATCATCCTAACGCACAACCACCCGGACCACAGCGCGGGCATGATCTATATTCTGCAACGCTTTCCGGTCGCCGATTTTTATCTTGCCGAAGAGATTGCTGAGCTCCCGACCGGACTGCAGGAAGCTCTTCAAGACGGTCAAACCAGAGTCCATCGTCTCGATGAAGGGTGGACAGCCTTGCCGGTTGGAGAGGTTCAGACGCTCAACCTGTTTACTCCGGCACAAAATGCAGCGGATATCAACGAACGCTCGGTTGCAGTTTTTGCCGAGCAGCAGGGCCGGGGTGTTCTGCTGACAGCGGATCTTGGCAAAAGCGGCTTGCGGCAGCTGCTGGAGGGAGGTTTGCCAGGGAGGGCAAGCCTCTTGAAATTGCCGCACCATGGCAGTCGCCATGCACACCCGGAGCTTTACCTCGAGCGTTTCAAGCCGGCGACAGCCTTTGTTTCGTCAGGACAAGGCAACCCGTACGGTTTTCCGCATCGACAGACCATCGATGCCTGTTCAGCTCTTCAGGTCAGGCTGTTGCGCACCGACGTGGCAGGCATGTTGACTTTCCGTCTCCTTGACGGCAGCTGGCAGGCGCAGGCCACCAAGGCTTTATAATTGACTAATTTCAGGCAGTTTGGTAATTTGACGCATTAGTTTAACCAGAGGCGAACCATGCCAAAACCAAGCATTCTGATTGTTGACGATGAGGTTTTCTTCCGGCGTCTCTTTACCGAGATCCTTGCCGAGGGCGGCCTGTATCACATCGAGGCGGTTGGTTCTGGCAAGGAGGCAATGGACTGCCTGGCCCGCAAAAATGTCGATGTCATCCTGGCGGACATGGTCATGCCTGAAATCTGCGGGCTGGAACTGATCCGCCGTACCCGCTCTTTCGATCCGACCCCGGACATTATCCTCGCGACAGGCAACGCCACAGTCGAGTCCGCCATTCAGGCTTTGAAAAGCGGTGCACGCGATTATCTGATCAAGCCGTGCAACCCTGAGCAACTGCGACACACCATCAAGTCCTGCTTGGAACAGCGCCGCCTGATTGCAGAGAACACTCTACTGCAGAGCCAGATCCGCCTTTATCAAAAAGGACAGCACCTCGCCGGGCAACTCGACATCAGCACCCTTTTCCAGGAGGCGTTGACGTCATTGTTACAGGAACTCGGAGAAGGTCGCGGTCTGGCCTTGCTCGCGAACCAAGCTGACATCAGCCAGGTCTGTGCGCAAGGGTTCACAGAAGACCAGGCCAGGATGCTCGCCGGCCGGTTCTTGAACATCACACGCACCATGGAGCAGTCCGGGACTTTACACCTGTCAGATTACCCGGAAGTCAGCGAGGGGGACCAAGACCTGCGGGCCTGCTGGATCTTCCCGATGAACACCGGGAATGACCTGCACGGCGCGCTGATCCTCTGCAACGGGAGGGGGTCGGAGCTTGTCGATTCTCTCCCGCAGGAGAACCTGACTTTTCTTGCCGAACAGATCGCCTTCAGCTTTCGAAACGCCTGCCAGTACCAGGGGGCTCGCGAACTGATCTACACCGATGACCTGACCGGGCTCTATAACCACCGCTACCTGCACATCGCAATCGAACAGGAGATTCACCGTTCTGAACGTTATGGCCTGGAATTTTCACTGGCCTTCATCGACCTGGACCTCTTTAAGAATATCAACGACACGCATGGTCACCTGGTCGGCAGCGGAGTTCTACGCCAGGTCGGCGCCCTGTTGCGCGACTGCGTTCGCGATGCCGACATGCTCTTCCGTTACGGTGGCGACGAGTTTACCGCACTGCTGGTCGAAACCGATTCCCGCGGCGCAATGATCGTCGCAGAGCGTATCAGACAGGCCATCGAGAACTTCGACTTCCTTACCGGCCATGGACACACCGGCCGCCTGACGGCAACCGTCGGCCATGCAACCTATCCGATCCATGCAACCGCCAAGAACGAATTGATCGACCTGGCGGACAAGGCGATGTACCTGGGCAAGCATGACCGCAATATCTCCCGCAGTGCCTCAGATATCCGCGACAGGTAATCGACTGTACTTTGTCCACCTCACCAGCCGGTCATCAAGCGTTTTCCTGAACACACAAAGGCCACTGACAGGCCAGAATCGTTTACCTGGCAAAGGGGAAAATATCATCGTGGCAGTCTACCGGGTTGACGGACTGCGCGAGAACGAGTAAAAAACCGTACACAACTGATCATTTAGAACAGAGCAGGAGTGGCGCAAGGGGTGTACTTGATTTCCCTGCGTTCTGCCGCCAGTCTCCTGAGTTCTGCATTCTATTCCCCGTGTCCTATCAATCAATGGAGTGAAAAACCGTGAGCATTACCGGCATAAAAGGCATGAACGACATACTGCCCGGTGACATTGAAACCTGGCAGCATCTCGAAGAACAGGCCCGAAGGATTTTCAGCGCCTTCGGCTATCGCGAAATCCGCGTGCCGGTCGTCGAAAAAACCGAGTTGTTCTGCCGCTCGATAGGCGAGACAACCGATATTGTCGAGAAGGAGATGTACACCTTCAGCGATAAAGGCGGCACTTCGATGACCCTGCGACCGGAGGGCACGGCTCCCGTGATGCGGGCCTTCATCGAGCACAAGCTCTATGCCCAGGACTCTGTATCGAAGCTCTACTATATGGGTCCGATGTTCCGCCACGAACGCCCTCAGAAAGGGCGCTATCGCCAGTT
>JAHEEU010000119.1 GCA_024640545.1 Geobacteraceae bacterium | reverse complement strand
CCCAGAGGGGTCCTCGCACATTCCACCCATGTCCGTGGTGTCGGCGCCATGGAAAACGGTGTCGAAAAACCACGCATCGAGGTGGTCCTGGCGACCTCTCTGACGGAAGAACAGTGCAGGAGAATCAACCTGGGATATCTGGACTACCGGCATATCGATCTTGACGCTTATAAAAATCGCGAAGAGGAAGGGATTCTTTTTGTGGATCGTGCAGGGGAAATCCTGCATAGAGTGAGACCCTGATTTCGGGGCCAGCCTTTTGGGAGCTGTATCATGCAACCGTTTCTTTCTGAAGATTTTCTGCTGTACACCGAGACATCCAGACGTCTCTATCATGATTACGCCAAGCATCAGCCGATCTTTGACTATCACTGCCATCTGCCGGTGGCGGAGATTGCCGCAGATAAAAAATTTGCCAACCTGACCCAGATCTGGCTCTACGGCGATCATTACAAGTGGCGGGCCATGCGCGCCAATGGCATCGACGAAAAATTCATTACCGGTGAGGCCTCCGACCATGAAAAGTTCCTGGCCTGGGCGTCGACCGTGCCGAAGACCCTGCGCAATCCCCTCTACCACTGGACGCACCTTGAACTCAAAAAACCATTCGGCATCGAGGGGGTGCTGCTCAATGAAAAGACCGCTGATGCGATTTACGCCCGCTGTAATGAAATGCTTGGCAAGGCGGAGTTCAGCACCTGCGGACTGCTCAGGCAGATGAATGTCAAGGTTGTCTGCACGACGGATGACCCGACCGACAGCCTTGAACACCATCGCAAGATTGCATCCGGGGCTTTCTGCCCTGCCAGGGTACTGCCAGCTTTTCGGCCGGACAAGGCCATGGCCATAGAAAACCCTGGTGTCTACAACGGCTATCTTGACCAGCTTGAACAGTCTGCGGATCGTGCGATTGCAACTTACCAGGACCTGATCGGGGCTTTGCAGCTTCGCCATGATTATTTTCACCAGCATGGCTGCCGGCTCTCAGACCATGGGCTGGAGCAGCCTTATGCTGATGACTTCACCCAGAAGGAAATAGAAACCATCTTTGCGCAGGTGCGCAGCGGCAAGGCGGTCGATTCAGCGAAAGCCCATCAATTCAAGTCTGCCATTCTGCTTGACCTGGCCCGCATGGATGCACAGAAGAACTGGACCCAGCAGTTTCATTTCGGTGCTTTGCGCAACACCAATGATGCCGCCATGCAGAAGCTCGGTCCGGATACGGGATATGACTCGATCGGCGACTTTGAGATTGCCAGGCCGCTCGCCCGCTTTTTGAATATCCTCGCCAGCGAGAACCGGCTTGCGAAAACCATCCTCTATAACCTCAATCCACGGGACAATGAGCTGCTTGCCGCCATGACCGGCAATTACCAGGATGGTTCTGTACCAGGCAAGATGCAGTTCGGGGCCGCCTGGTGGTTTAACGACCAGAAGGAAGGCATGGAGCGCCAGATCAGTGCGCTGTCGAACCTGGGACTGCTGAGCAGGTTTGTCGGTATGCTGACCGATTCCCGCAGTTTCCTCTCCTATCCGCGACATGAATATTTCCGCCGTATACTGTGCAATCTTTTCGGCAAAGACGTGGAAAATGGTGAGCTCCCCAATGACCTCGAACTGATTGGCAGGACCATTGCCGATATCTGCTACAACAATGCTCTGGGTTACTTTGAGTTCCCGCTGGACAGCCATGGGCACGCCGGACCGGGATAGCTGCAGGTGGTCGAGTTGCAGTACAAGCATTGCAAATAACACTTTTTTCTTACCGGGATGAAGCAAATGGGAACACTTAAAGAGAACGATGCCGTGCAGGTCTCCATAGGCAACCAGCGTGTCAGGTACCTCGCCCACACCGAGAATCTGATGATGGCCGTGATTGATTTCAATGATGGCCCGACCAGTGAACCTGACCCCCCGCATGATCATCCGCACGAGCAGATCTCGTACGTAGCGGTCGGCGAAATCATCTTCTTCCTGGACGGGAAGCCGACCCGCCTCGGCCCTGGTGACATGTACACCGTGCCTCCGAACATCCCGCACTCTATTCAACTGTTGACCCGTCACGTCCGCCTGGTCGATACATTCACCCCGCTGCGTGATGATTTTTTATAGGTGCATGACTGGGGGCCGTCTCTGCCTTCTCGTTGAAGTTGGTCCTGCTGCAGCGGGTTTGACCGCGCCGACCAACCCTGGCAGGAATCTTCGCGTGAATGTCTTTTGAGGACGCAAAGAGACCCATAGTATGAAACAAGACGACCGGCGGTACATCGTTGTCAGAAGATAACTGACCTGAAGTTGCTGGAAGGAGTCGCTAATGAACGTGCTTGAAAAATTTTCGCTTGCCGGAAAAACAGCCCTGGTGACAGGGTGTAAACGCGGTATCGGCAAGGCCATGGCCGTCGCCCTGGCTCAGGCCGGAGCCGACATCGTCGGGGTCAGCGCCTCGCTGGAAAAGACCGGGAGCGAGGTCGAAAAAGAGGTGCTCGGTGCCGGCCGGGCGTTCAGAGGGTATGCCTGTGACTTCAGTGATCGCCAGGCACTGCTTGGCTTTATCTCTGCAGTCAAGGCCGATTGCCCGCAGATTGACATCCTGGTCAACAACGCCGGCACGATCATGAGGGCACCGGCAACCGAACATCCCGATGAGTACTGGGACAAAGTCATCGAGGTCAACCTGAATGCACAGTTTATCCTGTCGCGTGAAATCGGTAAGCAGATGGTGGAGCGCGGTTCCGGGAAAATTATTTTCACCGCATCGCTGCTTACTTTCCAGGGTGGGATTACCGTTCCCGGATACGCGGCCAGCAAAGGGGGGATCGGCCAATTGACCATGGCCCTGGCCAATGAATGGACCAGTAAAGGCGTCAATGTCAATGCCATAGCGCCCGGCTATATCCGTACCGATAACACCCGGGCCCTGCAGAATGATCCTGGCCGCTGCAAGTCGATTCTGGATCGCATCCCGGCCGGCCGCTGGGGTGAACCCGGGGATTTTTCCGGCCCTGTGGTTTTCCTGGCCTCCTCGGCTTCCGATTACATGAGTGGAACCATCATGGTCGTCGATGGCGGCTGGATGGGCAGATAAATTTATTTCATAACGGAGAATTTTATATGAGCATTTTGAATGTAAAACCGGCAGACGAATGTCGCTTCGACATCCTGTCCCTTGGAGAGGTGATGTTGCGGCTCGATCCGGGTGAAGGCCGCATCCGTACCGCGCGTCAGTTTCGCGCCTGGGAGGGGGGTGGAGAATACAATGTGGCCCGCGGGCTGCGGCGCTGCTTCGGGCAGCGTGCGACGCTGGTCAGTGCTTTCGCCAAAAATGAGGTCGGTCTGCTGATGGAGGACCTGATTCTGCAGGGTGGTGTCGACACCTCGCAGATCAAGTGGGTCGACTACGACGGTATCGGCCGTACGGTGCGCAACGGTCTGAACTTCACCGAACGTGGGTTCGGTGTCCGCGGGGCTGTCGGCTGCTCAGACCGCGGTCATACTGCGGCCTCGCAGTTGAAACCGGGCGACATAGACTGGGAGCATATCTTCGGTAAACTCGGGGTCCGCTGGTTTCACACCGGCGGCATTTTCGCTGCGCTCTCCGAAACCACCGGCGGGGTCGTGATCGAGGCAGCCAAGGTGGCGAAAAAACACGGCACCATGGTCTCCTACGACCTGAATTACCGGCCTTCGCTCTGGAAGGGGTTTGGCGGCATCGAAAAATGCCGGGAGGTGAACCGGGAGATTGCCAGATATGTCGATGTCATGATCGGCAACGAAGAAGACTTCACTGCCTGTCTCGGTTTTTCTGTCGACGGCGCCGACAAGAACCTGACCGATCTGGATGTCGACTCGTTCAAGAAGATGATCGCCAAAGCCGTGGCGGAATTCCCGAATTTCAAGGCAACGGCGACCACCCTGCGCGGGGTCAAGACGGCGACCATCAACGATTGGGGGGCCATGTGCTGGGTTGCCGGGAAATTCTACCTCTCGGTGCAGCGACCGGATCTGGAAATCCTGGACAGGGTTGGGGGGGGTGACAGTTTCGCCTCCGGTTTCATCTATGGCCTGATGAATTTCGATGCCCCGCAGCTGGCGGTCGAATACGGGGCGGCGCACGGGGCACTGGCGATGACCACTCCCGGCGATACGACCATGGCCTCTCTGGACGAAGTCAAAAAACTAGTCGCTGGCGGCGGTGCCAGGGTCGACAGGTAATTGCAGGCCATGACCGGAGCCAGCCGGGCTCAATGTTATGCAAGAGTCTTTTGTGGATAGCTGAACAAGCAGTCAGGAGCCCTTTGAGATGCGCCTGCACTGATCCTTGATCGCAGAAAAGCCCGGCTGATACTCAGCCGGGCTTTTTTCCGTTCCTGAACCGGGTTACTTGAACTTGTCCCGGTAGCCTGCCCAACGCTGGTCGACCTGAGCCTGCAGAGCAGCGGCCTGCTCGTCGCTGCAGGCCTTGAAACGCACCTGCATCTCCAGGTACTCGCGCACCGGGCGCAGGCAGGCTTTACCGAGTAGTTGCTGCGACGGTCCGGTCAACTGCAAGCAGCCATCTTCGATTTCATAGAGGTCGAACAGGCCGGTTTCCACAGCGGCCCTGCCGAGGGCGACGGTCATGTGCTCCTCGATCCCCCAACCGGGGGGACAGGGGGTTTGCACGTGCAGATATTTCAGCCCTTTGATCTGCTTGGCCTTGAGGAGCTTGTCATGAAAGTCGAGGGGGTAGCTGGCCGAGCAGGTCGCCAGGTAGGCCGGGTTGTGAGCGGCGATGATGGCCGGCAGGTTCTTGCCGACCTCGCTTTTCCCCGAGAAGGGTGTCGTGGTGGTCAAAGAGCCCTGCGGTGTCGTGCCGGAGCGCTGCACTCCGGTGTTCATATAGGCTTCGTTGTCGTAGCAGATGTAGATGATGTCCTCGCCCCGCTCGAGAGCTCCGGAGAGGGCCTGGATGCCAATGTCCGAAGTGCCGCCGTCGCCGGCCCAGGCCACGACCTGGGTTGCGCGGCCGAGCCGCCGCATGGCGGCCTTGACGCCGGTGGCGATCGCCGCTGTGGAAGCGAAGGTGCCGTTGAGCACCGGCATCTGGGTGGCGGCGATCGGGTAAAGTCCCTGCATGACGGTCAGGCAGCTCGGCGGGACCACGAAGATGCAGTCCCGGCCCAGGGCTTTGACGCCGATACGGTAGAGGATGCTGAGGCCGCAGCCGGAGCAGGCACGATTGCCCGGGTGGACGAATTCTTCCTCGGTCAGATTGAGGACCGTCGTTTTGGCCGCCATTTTCATAGTTGTAATCCAATCCATTGTGGCGCATCACTTTGGGCCGGGGGCCGCATCCTGTCCTCTGTACAGGCTGCTCGGGTCGTTTGGTAGAGCGACTCGGTGGGGATTTCACGCCCACCCAGACCGACGATGAAATTGTGCAGCTGCGGCCTCGACGGGTAAGGGTAGAGGGCCGACTTGATGTCAGCGTACAGAGCGCCCTGATTGCCGTAGCTCAGCCCTTTCTCGTAGACCAGGACATGCCTGGCAGACTGTAGCGCCTCGGCAATCCTGCTGCCCGGAAAAGGCCGGTACATCTGCAGGGCCAGCACTCCGGCCCTGATGCCATCGTCTTGCCGCAGGCGATCCACCACCACGCGGAACTGGTTGGCCATGGTACCCATGGCGACAATCACGGTGTCGGCATCGTCACAGCGGTACGGGTCGAGCACCGGGGCACCGCCGCGCCCGAAATGGCCCTGGAATTCCCGGTCGATCTCTTCCCATACCTCGATTGCCATACCCATTTCCTCATGGAGGTTGTGGCGGATGTCCATGTAGCCGCCCCGCTTGATACCGTTCACATCGAGGCGGGCGTCGGGCAGCGTGACCGTGTTCAGGCTCTCCGGACGTTCGGGAGACAGGGCGTGCTTGTACTGGTAAGCAGGCAGGAACGCGTCAACGCGTGCGGCGTCCGGCGGTTCGAAAGGCATATAAGTATGGGAAAGGTAATAGCCGTCGTAATTCACCATGACCGGGATATGGACCAGCTCGGCAAGGCGGAACGCCTTCAGGGTCATGTCGATGATTTCCTGGTGGTCCTTGGCGAAGACCTGGATCCAGCCGGCATCGCGTTGGCTGATGGCATCCTGGTGGTCATTCCACACCGACCAGGGAGCGCCGATGCCACGGTTGACGACGCACATGACGATCGGCAGGCGGGCACCGGCGGCCCAGTGCAGCTGCTCGCTCATGTAAAGCAGGCCGTTGGAGGAAGTGGCGGTAAAGGCACGTACGCCGGCACTGGCAGCGCCGATGCACACGGCCATGGCGCTGTGCTCGCTCTCCACGGCGACATACTCGGCATCCATCCGGCCGGCGGTGATCAACTCGGAAAGCTTTTCAGTCACCGGCGTCTGCGGGGTAATCGGGTAGGCAGCGATGACTTCGGCGCGGGCCAGTTGCACCGCCATGGCGGCGGCGACGTTGCCCGATTCGATGATGGCTTTACTCACGTTCCGCTCCTTCGATAAAGTCTGCATCCGGAACCATCTCGATCGCCTGTACCGGGCATTCTTCGGCACAGATGCCGCAGCCTTTGCAATACTCGAGGTCGATCTCCGGTTCGATATCCTTGCTGACAACATTGTCGGGGCAGAGGAGCCAGCAGAGGTGGCAGGCATGTTTGCCGGTTTTGGCAGGAATGCAGCGACTCATGTCGATCACTGGCCGCTCAACTCGCCAGGACCCGGTGCGACCGGCATCCCCGGGACCAGATGTGCTGGCTGATGTCAGAATCTTAAACCTCGGATCAGGCATCGGGCGATCCTCCTGTCTGATTGTCGTATATCAGGGTTGCATCATAGACCAGGCGAGCCGCAAGGGCATTGGCTTCCGGATTGCGGCCGGCAAATTCCGCTGCAATCGTTTCTGCCAGCCTGTCGATGCCGACCAGGCCGCTGGCACGCTCCAGAGCGCCGATGATGCCGGTATTGACGACCCCTTTGCGCAACCCGGCTTCGACGCCAAGGCGGGTCGCGTTGGCCACCGCCGTGCGATACCCCGGGAAGGCATGTTCCTCTGCCGGGCGTGGCGAATTCATGATGATCCATCCCCCGGGCTTGAGCCCGGCGGTCACATCTACCTCGTGCAGGATCATGTGGTCGAGGACGACCACGATGTCCGGCGTCGTGATCGGGGAGAGATCGTAAATCTTGCTGCGGGAGATCTTCAGGGAGGTGGTTACCGGCGCGCCGCGGCGTTCCGTGCCGAAGGTCGGTGCCATCACCGCACCGCCGTAACCTGAACGGAAGGCCGCTTCGGCGACCACCTTGGCCGCAGTGATGGCTCCCTGTCCGCCGCGACCGTGCCAGCGGATCTGGATAATCTGGTCATTCGTCTTTTGCATAGACTGATCTCTCTCTGCATGCCACGCGATCGTGCCGGCATGGCGCCGCAGAGGCAGTAAGGCCAAAGCTCGTCTGGCTCAGGAATATGGTCTGGTTGTCTGACGATTGCAAGGTGACGTTGGGCAGAAACGCTCATCGGACATGGGAACCACGACAATAGAACACTGTTGCCCACACATTTTTAATCACGAATTTATAGCTTTTATAACAATATAATTCAAGGAGATAAATCCCGGGACCTTATCGGCCGGAAGGCCTCGCCGGAGTTGTCCCGTCGAGTCCGCCCGCCGAGCATCTCTGCCGGCAGCCAGACGATCACGGCCAGCACGGAGACGAATATGCCTGGCAGCAGTCCGTATCTCCAACTGAGCCGGTAGATAGGCAGCAGGTCGAAGATAGGGAAGGAGAGGTCCAGGCCGCTGAGCAGATCGAAGAGCCACAGCAGGGCGATGGCCAGCGGGGCGCGGACAGATGGTCAGCCTGCAGAACGGATCTTGTGCCAGGCGACCACGCGCTGGACTCGACCATTCAAAGCCATGGGGTCTGTCCCCTGGGCGATGACATCTCTTTGCCCGGAATTGCCAAGCTACTTTTTGAATTCGATCCCGTACGCCTTGATCTTGCGATGCAGGTTGGAACGCTCAATCTCGATTGCTTCGGCCGTACGTGAAATGTTCCAGTCATTTTCTTCCAGTTTCTGCACCAGAAACTCTTTTTCGAATTCTTCCTTGGCGATACGGAAGTTGTCGGCAGTCAGGCCGATTGAACCATGTTGCTTGTCAAGGGGAAGGCGCCGGTCGCTGATGGTTTGCGGAAGCTGGCTGCGGGTAATCGTGTTGCCGGGCGACATGATCACCAGACGTTCGATCAGGTTCTTCAACTCGCGGACGTTGCCTGGCCAGGGGTAGTTGGTAATCGCCTGCATGGCCTCGCTGTCGAGTACCTTGGTGTCACGGCTTTCCTGGCTGCAGAAGTACTCCAGGAAATGTTTGGCAAGCTGCGCGATGTCAGATTTACGCTCGCGCAAGGGCGGTACGTGAAAGGGGATGACATTCAGGCGGTAATAGAGGTCTTCGCGAAAGTTGCTTTTGGCAATCTCCTTTTCCAAGTCCTTGTTGGTCGCAGCGATGACCCGCACGTCCACCTCGATGGTTTTGTTGCCGCCGACTCTTTCGAACTTGCGCTCTTGCAGGATGCGCAGGACTTTCGCCTGGGTTTTCAGACTCATGTCGCCGATTTCATCCAGAAAGAGCGTCCCCTGGTTGGCCTGATCGAACTTGCCGCGGCGCTGCATGGTGGCACCGGTAAAAGATCCTTTCTCATGGCCGAAGAGTTCAGATTCGATCAATTCCTCGGGGATGGCTGCACAGTTCACCTCGACAAACGGCTTGTCGCGCCGATGCGAGTTGAGATGGATCGCCCGGGCGACCAACTCCTTGCCGGTACCGTTCTCGCCGGTAATCAGAATCCATCCCGAGGTTGGAGCGGCAATCCTGATCTGAGCCTTGAGCTCCTTGATCGGTCGGCTTTCGCCTATCATTTCATGCTCTTTGCCGATCTGGGCCTTGAGCTCCCGGTTCTCCTCGACCAGCTGACTGACCTTGACAGCGTTCTGAATACAGAGGAGGACCTTCTCAAGTGAGAGCGGTTTCTCGATGAAATCATAAGCTCCCAGCTTGGTCGCCTTCACGGCTGTCTCGATGGTGCCGTGGCCACTCATCATGACGACCAGCTGATCGGGATAGATGTCGCGAATCCTGGTCAGGGTTTCCATGCCGTCCATGCCAGGCATCCAGATGTCGAG
>JAHEEU010000267.1 GCA_024640545.1 Geobacteraceae bacterium | reverse complement strand
TCAATCCGTTCAACCAGCTTGGCATTGCTGAACGGCTTCAGGATATAGTCGGAAGCGCCGGACTTCATCAACTCAACGGCGACTTCTTCGCTCCCCTTGCCGGTGAACATGATCACATAGGTTTCGGGGAAGCGGGCCCGAATCTCACGCAACGCGTCAAGGCCATTGACCTTTGGCATCATGTAATCGAGCAGCACCAGCGCCGGACGTTCACGATCGATCAGATCATAGCCGTCTACGGCATTGTCGACCACGGAAACATCGAAGCCCCTGCTGCTCAACACCATGGAGGTGAGCTCGAGGATCATGCGTTCGTCATCGACCACCAAAAGTTTTTCGCGCATCTTAAAAGCGTCTTTCTTCTTACGGACCCAGGGGAAGAATACTCTGCGAGCAGTTCTTTGACAAGGCCATTGGCCGGTAGAGCGGCAATAAAAAAGGCAGCGTTTCCGCTGCCTTTTCCGTGAATTGGCAATTGAGTCAATCCTTGATGCGGATCGTCATGACCGGAACCGGTGATTTTCTGACCACCTTCTCGGCGGTGCTGCCGAACAGGACATGATCGAGGCCGGTACGGCCGTGGGTGCCCAGGACGATCAGGTCAGCATTGAATTGCACGGCCGTCTTGATAATTTCATCGTAAGGAATCCCGGGAAGCACGAAGGTCTCGTAATGACTGAAATCCTCTAAATGGGTCCGGCAGAATTTCTCCATCAGTTTCTCGGCACCCTGCTCTATTTCCTCTTCGAGCTTGTCAAACGAGATGTGCGGCACATAAAAACCGCGCAGGTCGACCGGCTCATTGATAATGTGCACGATCAACAGTTTACTGTCGAATTTGCGGGCCAGGGAAAGCGCCGATTTGAAAGCAAAATCAGAACCTTCAGAAAAATCGGTTGCAAATAAAATAGTTTTGAAATGCATACCTGCCTCCTGTTGGTCTCATGAAACCTGGGCAATCGAACCGCCGTTGAATATTTTTTTCATGACCGAACGCAACTCGTCAAGTCTCACAGGTTTATGCAGATACTCATAGGCACCGAGGTTCATCGCCTCGAGGTACGACTCGACACCACCATAGGCGGTTATCATTATAACGCTGGTACTTGGGAACTTACGGCTGAGTTCACGCAGGAAGGCCAACCCGTTCATGTCCGGCATGTTGATGTCGCTGATGACCAGGCTCACCTTTTTCTGGTCAAGGTAATCGAGGGCCTCGTTGCCGTTGGCTGCACTCTCGACCTCGAACCCGTCCTGGGCCAGCAGTTTGGTCAACCCGATCCGGGTGTTCTCTTCATCATCGACTATCAGAATACGCTTCAATGCTTCGCTCAAAGTGGCCTCTGCGTTTGTTTGACCTGCCGAAAGTCTAACAGGGCGCCCCTCGCTGTCAAGCGGGCCTCCGATAGATTTAACAAATAAATTGTTCAATAAAACAGCTAGTTATGAAGAAATGGCCACAACCGGATCAGCAGGGAGGATCTATGGGAAGGGCTTGCCAGGCGTTGATAAATTGACTAACCAGGCGAGGGAATTGATGGGCGTGATCTGACCCGCAAGCCAGAACAGCCTGATGAGAAACGGCGGGGCCCAGTCCGGCTGCGCGATTGGCGATAAAAGCAACGGCGGCAACCTGCATCCCCAGGTAACGGGCCATTATGGCTTCTGGCACGGTCGACATGGAGACCACGTCAACGCCTGCCGCTGCCAGGAAGCGGACTTCTGCGGGAGTCTCGTATGATGGACCGGGCATGGCTGCCAGGACTCCGCGATGCAAAACGGGCGCATCCGCATCACGAGTCAAGATTCTGTCGTAGAGGTCAAGTCGATAGGCCCCATCGAGATTCACGAAAGTATCGCCGGCGAGACCGCGCAAAGGGTTGTCGCCAAGCAGGTTCAGGTGGTCCTCTACCAGCATGAAATCTCCAGGCCGGTAGCTGCGGTTGATGCCCCCCGTGGCACAGGTCAGCAGGAGCCGCTGGCAGCCAAGCGCAGCGGCCAGACGCACCGGAAAAGCCGCCTGAAAGGCGCTGAGCCCCTGATAGCAATGAAAGCGCCCGACAAAGAAGAGGATTTTCCAGGAAGCGGCTTGCACGGCGACCAGTCGACCACCGTGGCCGGCGACCTGGCCGGCGGGGAAACATGGCCAGTCGGAGTACTCGAAAGTGCCGTGCGTCTGACCGATCTGCGCGGCGCCACCCCAGCCGGAGCCGAGTACGACGGCCAGGTCGAAATTTTCGGCCTGCGTCGAGCGGCGCACTTCATTCACCAGGCGGTCGCCAGGGCCGCCGATATCAAAGGTCCAGGATTTTGCGGACACGGCCTTGCAATTCACGCGGCGTGAAAGATTTATTGATGAAATCGTCGGCACCGATCTGGCGCATTTCCGAGGCAACCTCCGCGCCCCGCTCAACGCCGCTCATGGCCAGGACCTTAGCCTGCTTGAGCCCGGGGGACTCCCTGAGTTCCTGGATGATTTCCTTGCCGGATTTTCCGGGGATGTTGAGGTCGAGCAGAACCAGCTGTGGCGAGAGGGCGGAAATCTGTTGCCAGGCTTCGTGGCCGTCGGCCGCCAGGACCAGCTTTATCGGCAGCTCTTTAAGTATATCCTTGATCATTTCACGAAAGAAACGGGCATCATCGACGACCAACACGACGGGGTCAGCGGCAGTATCCCGTTGCTCCGCCCGGGCAACGGGCTTAGCCAGCAGAGAGACTTCGAAGACGTGCTGGCATGCCGGGCACTTGACCTTGGCTACCGGCACCTTGCTGGCCGCAGGATTGATGCGGTACTGCCCCTGGCAAGCAGGGCATGTAATCACCATGGCAGGGGTTAATCTCCAGTACTTGTTTGCAGCTGAAAGGCAGACAGCTCAGCGAGATCGAGTTCCTGGCCATCCAACCAGAAACGCGCGGACCCCACATCGGCCAGCTCGACCTTGACCCTCTTCTTGACTTTCCAGGTCAGGTCAAGCCCGTCGTGTAATTTGTATTCTTGTGGACTGCGATTATCAACGTAGATTAGCAGCCTGCTCTTGGTCAGGGCAAGCATGCGCAATGACGACCCGTTCACTGCGACGGGGGGGAACCGCCCGGTCACCGCGGAGGCGGTGACGTCCGTGACCTGGGCCGGCGAATCTTCTTTCAGGGGCAGAGTCTCACCCACTTCGGTCTTGACGCTGGCCTTCGCCTCGGGACCATCCCCTGGGATGGCATCGACACCTGCGTTGAGGCTGCTCGCCACGGGCTCGGCCGACACCGGGGCGGCCTCCTGCGCCGGCTCTATCTGGCTCGGGGCCGGCTCAATCTGGCTCGGAACCGGCTCGACCGTCGTCTTGTCCCGAAACTGATCAGGTAGGTAATAGACCACTGCGACGACCAGCAGTATGGCAAGGAGCGCTACAAGCAAAGTGCCCGGAGCCTGTTTGGCGGAAGTCTTTCTGGACCGGCTGGGTTTATGCTTGGCGACCGGTATGTACTTGACCGAGGAGGTCCCGGTGCCTAGCGGCAGATCATCGAGCTTGGCCAGCAGCGGTTCGCTGTCAAGTCCGAGGTAGTTGGCGTAAACGCGGATGAAGCCGGTCACATAGGCCTGGCCGGGCAACTCGGAGAAACGGTTGTTCTCAATGCTCTCCAGAAAGACCAGGCGAATGCGCGTGTGCTGTGCAGCATCCTGGAGGGAGTAGCCGAGCTGCTCTCGCCGTTGTTTGAGGAGAGTGCCTATTTCTGCGATCTTGTCATCTGTCATTGGTTGATGATCTTCAGGTAATTAACCGCAAGCCGGGCACTTTCACTTTTCGGGGCCAGGCGAACGACTTCCAGAAAGGCCTGTTTCGCCTTGGCGGGCTCTTTTGTCTTCATATATACCAAGCCTTGCCAATAATAGCCCTCCGGGAAGTCTGGTGCCAAGGTTACGGTCCGCGTAAACATCTCGAGGGCTTCGACAGGCCGGTCCTGATTATAATAAAGCTCGCCCAGATGAAAAGGTGCCATGTAGTACTGCGGATTGATGACTATCGCCTTCTGGTAAGCCTGCTGGGCAGCCGGATAATCCTGCTTCCGGAAGTTGGCCAGGCCAATGCCCGTCCAGGCCATTTCCGGACGGTCGAACAGCAGGTTGCCTGCCGCAGTCTGGAAGGCACTGATCGCATCATCATAACGTTCCATCGACAAATAGAGCGCCGCCAGGTTGTTGTAATATTTAGGGTCGTCCTTGCTCAGGGTAATGGCACGCTTGAAACGCTCTTCAGCCAGGTCGTGAGCCTGCTTGACCCAGTAGGCCTGTGCCAGGGCATTCTGAATCTCGGGGTCATGGTCGTTGAAAGTCTCGGCCTGGAGCAGCTCCTTGAGCGCTTCCGTCGGATTCTGCTCGTTCAGCGCCGAAATGCCCATCATGTAATGGTACTCTGCACTGGCACTGTCCGACTGGGTTTTTTCTACCGGGACACAGGCTTGCATGATGACCAGCAGAGAGGTCATACCAGCAATAAGGGTACGGTTTAGCATAAGGAGCCTTTCTGGTGACAGATCAAAGCGAGGCCAGGATACGGCCGACTGTTTGACATAGTTGCAACCGGCGCTGAGCTATTTCCTGCGCCGATGGCAGCGTTTTGCGCGCGCGCAGACCGGGGCGTTTATTGCGCAGGGCCTCAACGGCGGCCAGCAGGTCATTGACATTTTCAGCAGCGTCCGCAACCGGCGTATCGCCGGGCGCATCAAACGCAGGTGCCTCACGCACCGGTTCCTGGCCACTCACCTGGACGGGCACTTCCGAGTCAGCGGGGGTCGGCTTCTTGTGGACAGCTGCATCGCCCCCGGGCTTTTCACTGCTGGTCTCAGCTGGCACGGTCGTTTTTTTTGCCGGCGCGCCCGCGGCCTCATCCTGCAAACCTGTCGCCAGCGGCAGTGAGGCCCAAAGCATCTCCTGGTCAGGGCCGTCAAGCAGATGGAGGTCCTGGTCCGTCATGAGAAAACCCATCGACTCGACGAAGTTCAACCCCTGGTCAAGCATGCTGTCGATTTTCTTGGCGGGGACGACCCTTGGTTCGCTGCAGTAGAAAGCCAGCATGCGGCTCTTGTGAAGGTGGAAGACCGCGATGGTGGCGACTCCGTCGTCCTGCTGGTACTGGCAGAGGAATGCGCTTGCCAGCTGTGCAGAGACCCCCGGCAGGGCCAACTGTACATCACGCATGGAACGAAACAGGTGGACAACTTTGCTGGCCGGTACCTTGACGGCTTTGATCGACTTGTCCCACTGAAACATACAGCCCTCCTGCTTCCTTTACAGCCCTGCGAATGCGGTCAGTGCCTGGAAGCGGCGAAACCGGTCTTCGATCTCCGCCCAGTCCAGTTTTCGCAACCGGTTCAGGCTGAAATCTTCGACCGTAAACGATGCCATGACGCTGCCGAAAACGGTCGCTTTGCGTATCGTCTCATCTGACAGGTTATCGGTTGCCGCCAGATACCCCATGAACCCGCCGGCAAAAGTGTCACCGGCACCGGTCGGATCAAAGACCTCTTCCAAGGGGTATGCCGGGGCGGAAAAAACCGAGTGTTCGCTGAAGACCAGCACACCGTATTCACCACGTTTTACAACCAGGGTTTTCGGTCCCAGGGCCAGCACGGCTCGAGCGGCTTTTACCAGATTGGCTTCATCAGCCAGCTGGCGGACTTCGGCTTCGTTGATGACCAGAATATCGACGTGCCCCAGGGTCCTGACCAAAGCAGCGCGCTTCCCCTCGATCCAGAAGTTCATCGTGTCGCAGGCGATCAGCTGCGGCCGCTCGACCTGCTGAAGAACTTCGAGCTGCAGTTCTGGGTCGATGTTGGCCAGGAAAACGTACTTGGCCTGACGGTAGGATTCGGGGAGTTGCGGATGAAAGGTTTCAAAAACGTTGAGATGCGTTTCCAGGGTATGGGCTTCGCTGAGATCGTAGCCGTAGCGCCCCTTCCAGCGGAAGGTCCGGCCTGGCAGCGTCTGCAAACCGGCCAGGTCAACGCCTCGGGAGCTGAGGAATCGGCGCGGCTCGTCGGGGAAGTCATCACCGACAACAGCCACCAGCTGCACCCCGGTAAAGAAACTGGCAGAGGTTGAAAAATAGGTTGCGGAGCCCCCGAGGACATCGTCACCCCGCCCAAAAGGCGTCTCGACGCTGTCGAAAGCAACCGAACCGATAACCAGAATATCCATGAACGTCCTTACTATTTGAAAACAAAGGAAATTATGATTAAAGCAAATCTGTCGACATTTAGCAATGCCACTGATCGTTCAAGCCAGATATTTGCCGATGATCGGCTCGAGATCCTTGCGGGTCTGTTCAGGGATCAGGCTTCGATCGGTCATCATCGCAAACTGCAACGATTCCCCGCAGGCGCATCCGGGAACCGCGGCAAGCCCCTGCACCGCACGCCTGATGATATCGCGCGCCATGGCGACGTTCTGCTTGATGATCGCCAGAACGGCCTCCACCGTGACGTCGTCATGGCTATCATGCCAGCAATCGTAGTCGGTCGCCAGCGCGACCGTGGCGTAGCAGATTTCCGCTTCGCGGGCCAGGCGGGCTTCGGGGATATTGGTCATGCCGATGACATCCACCCCCCAACTTCGATAAATCGTCGACTCGGCCCGCGTGGAGAAGTTCGGGCCCTCGATGCAGATGTAGGTCCCACCCTGGTGAACGGTTGCGCCGGACTGCCGACCGGCATCGACCAGCACGCTGCTTAGCTCGGCACAGACGGGGTCGGCAAACTGAACGTGTCCGGCGACGCCCTGGCCGAAGAAAGTCGAAGCGCGTCGGCCCTGGGTCCGATCGAAAAACTGGTCGGGGATCACGATATGCCCCGGAACGATTTCCTCCTTCATGCTGCCGACCGCAGAGACGGAGATGATCCGCTGGACACCGAGTTTTTTCATGCCGTAGATATTGGCGCGGTAGGGGACCTCGGAAGGCAGCAGACGATGCCCGCGGCCATGCCGCGGCAGGAAGACCATCTTGACGCCTTCCAGCATCCCGGTGATGTACAGGTCACTGGGAGCGCCGAAGGGGGTCTCAAGGCGGACCTCTTCGATGTCAGTCAGACCCTCGATTTCATACAGACCGCTACCGCCGATTACTCCTATCGTCATCTGACTCATAAACTGTCCTCCATAACTGGATTGAATCACGTCGCATGCACGTCTTGAGTGGTTGTACCAGCCTCCAGCCGAAAACCGGGGACAGGCACCTTTGGAGCCAATCCCCAGCCTCTAGCCTCCCGCCCCAATACCGGGGACAGGCACCTTCGGAGCCAGTCCCCTGCCTTCAGCCTCCAGCCTCCCCTTCAGCTGACCGCAGGCGGCAGAGATGTCCTGCCCTTTCCCGGCCCTGCGGATGGCAACGATCTGCCGGTCCAGGAGATAGGTCTGAAATGCACGCATGTCCGCCTCTTCGGGAGCTTTAAACTCACTCCCGGCATGTTCGTTGAAAGGGATCAGGTTGACCTTGGCCTTGATGCCGTGCAGGAGTCTGACCAGGCGTTTTGCATCGGCCTGGCTGTCGTTGACACCACGGATCAGGATATACTCGAAGGTAATTCTCTGCCGCGGTGCGAGCGGGAACTGCTGACAGGCCTGCATCAGCTCCTGCAGGGGGTAGCGCCGGTTGACCGGCATCAGCCGGTTGCGAACTTCGTCGGTCGTCGCGTTGAGGGAGACGGCCAGGTTGACCTTGATACGCTGGCCCAGTTCATACATTTGCGGGACCAGCCCGGAGGTCGACAGGGTCACCTTGCGCGGGCCGTAATCTAACCCTGCCGGGGCATACAGGATCTTCAAGGCATCGACGACGTTGTCGAGGTTATGCAGCGGCTCGCCCATGCCCATCAGCACGATATTATCGACCGGGAAATCCCTGCGCACCGCGCAAACCTGGTTGACGATCTCGCTGGTGCTCAGGTTGCGCTCCAGGCCGAAGGTCCCGGTGAGGCAGAAGGAACATTGCATGGCGCAGCCGACCTGGGTGGATATGCACAGCGTGTTGCGCCCGCCCTCCATCGGGATCAACACGGTTTCCACGCTTCTGCCGTCGTCAAGCCGAAAGAGGAACTTGCGCGTGCCGTCCGTGCTGACCTCGACTGTTTCATGGGTGAAGTCCGAAATGAACGCGCGCCGGGCCAACTCCTCACGAAAGGACTTGGCCAAGTCGGTCATCGCGGCAAAATCCGTCACCCCCCGCAGATAGATCCAGCGCAGGATCTGGTCAGCGCGAAACTTTTCCTTGCCCATCCCGGCAAGGAAATCGACAAGGGCCTCGGCATGCAAATTCTTCAGGTCGACCAAGGGTTCGGCTTCCATCATCTCGTGCTAAGCAAATATCCAGTGCCAGGCGATCCCGGGGGACCTCACGCAGTACACGACAACCACAGCCGGCGCCGGCGACTCGTTCGAGGCAGGTCCCACAAAACCGCGGGCAATCTAACCTGTCGCAACGGCAGCGTGCTGACTGTCCCGCCGGACAGCGACCTCACGGCCTGCGCATTGACAATCCCCCGGCCTCGGGATCGAAAACCAAAGGCCCTCCGGATTGTACCGGAGGGCCTTTGGTGACTCAAGTTATTCCTCGTTGGAACGGCTTAAAGCAGTTCGAGCCCGGAGAAGAAGTACGGAATCTCGAAAGCTGCCGTTGCCGGCGCGTCGGAGCCATGGGTGGCATTCTCGCCGATGCTCCTGCCGAACTCCTTGCGCAGGGTCCCCGCAGCAGCCTCGGCCGGGTTGGTTGCGCCCATCAGGTTGCGCCATTTGAGAATTGCGCCTTCTGCTTCCAGGACCATGACGATGCAGGGGCCGCTGCTCATGAAGTTGGTCAGCTCGCCGAAGAACGGCCGCTCCTTGTGAACATAGTAAAAACCTTCGGCTTCGACCTTGCTCATGTAGAGTTTCTTGATGCCGACCACCTTGAAACCTTCGGCGTAGATGCGGGAGAGAATCTTTCCGGCATCACCGGCGGCAAAAGCGTCCGGCTTGATGATTGCGAATGTACGTTCCATGATATCCTCCAGGGTTTCGAATAGGTTCAAATAGCCTCGCGCTTTTAACATCGGGGCCAGGAAAAGTCAAGGGCTGAGAAAATGGCCGCGGGGCAAAGTGCATCGTGCACCCTGCCCCGCTCGAGCATGATCGGCGTCGCCGAAAACGGCAGTCAATATCTCGCGTCAGCGTATTCAACCCAGCCGCCGGCTTCCACCAGGGCCTTGTCGAAGGGACTGATTTCGAAACCGCATGACACGTCCCGGCCGTTGCCGCGGGCCACGACTTTCTGTTCCTGGAGGTGGACTTCGACATCGATGCTGCCGTTGCTCTCCAGCTCCAGGGCGATCAGGGCGTCGATGTCCGGCCGGGGCAGCTCAATGGCGAGCATGCCGCAGTTGAACATGTTCTGACGGAAGATCCGGGCGTAGCTCTCGGCAATCACCGTATGGATCTCGTTGACTTCGAACACCCAGGGGGCATGTTCCCGCGACGAGCCGCAGCCGAAGTTTTCCCGGGTGATGACGACGCGGGCATTCCTCAGCTTCTCCCCCTTGGCATCGAAGCCTTCGAGCTTGAGATCCTCCAGGCAATAAGGCCTGAGGGCCTCCTTGGTGACCTCGGTGAGGTACTTGGCCGGGATGATTTCGTCGGTGTTGATATCGGCACGGTCAAGCACGAGCGCCGGACCGCCAAATGTCTTTTTCATAATATGATCGGCTCCTTAGAAAAACGATTTATACAGCAAGAACCACGTGGGTCACGAAAAAAGCAGGATTATTCCCTGATCGGTTTCGCCTCCGCCGCAGCCGCCGTACCTGCCCGCTAGAGTGTCCTGGCGTCCGTAATCACGCCGGTGACCGCCGTCGCCGCCGCCGTCGCCGGACTCATCAGGTGGACCATGCCGCCCTTGCCCATCCGGCCATTGAAGTTGCGGTTGCTGGTCGAGGCACAGGCCTCGCCTTCGGCCAGGACTCCGTTGCTCATGCCGAGGCAGGCGCCGCAGGTCGGATTGGTCACGCAGAACCCGGCATCCATGAAGATCTGGATGAGACCTTCGGACAGGGCTTCCTGGAATATTTTCGGCGTCGCCGGCGAGACAATGCCGCGCAGGGAATCAGCGATCCTGCGCCCCTTGAGGACTGCGGCCGCCTGGCGGAGGTCCTCGATCCGGCCGTTGGTGCAGGTGCCGATATAGACCTGGTCGATCCTGGTCCCGGCCAGCTCGCCGACCGGCTTGACGCAGTCCGGCTTGTAGCCGAAGGTCACCTGCGGCGAGAGCCCCGTCACGTCGTAATCGAGGGTCCTGTCATAGTCAGCATCGGCGTCGGCACACCACTGGCGGTATTCTTCAAGGGCCGCCTGACGGCTGGAGAACTCGCTCTCGATGAAAGGCCAGAGGTAGTCGACCGTCACCTGGTCGGGCTGGCAGATGCCGCAGGTGCCGCCGGCCTCGATCGCCATGTTGCAGAGCGTCATGCGGGCGTCCATGCTCATTGCTTCGACCACCGGGCCATGGAACTCGATGACCCGGTCGGTGGCGCCGTTGACGCCGAGTTCACCGATTACGAAGAGGATGACGTCCTTGGCATAGACACCCGGCCGCAGCTTGCCGGACAGGTTGACGCGGATGGTCTTAGGCTCACGGAAGGCACAGACGCCCTTGAGAATGCCGACTTCGAGGTCGGTCGTGCCGACCCCGGCGGCAAAAGCGCCGAAAGCCCCGTGGGTGCAGGTGTGCGAATCGCCCATGATGGCTGTGAAGCCCGGGCGGATATAGCCCTTCTCCGGGAAAAGCGCGTGGCAGACACCGTTGCGGCCGACATCGAAGAAATCCTTGATCGCGTGACGGCGGGCCCAGTCGCGCAGGATCTTGGCCTGTAGTGCGGTTTTGCTGTCCTTGGACGGCGTCACGTGATCGATGACCGCCTTGATCCTGCTGCTGTCAAACACCCGGTCCTTGCCGCGCCACTCGAGGTCGGCAATGGCCACCGGCGTGGTAATCTCGTGGCAGAGCACCCGGTCCAGGTCGAGCACCATGGTCCCGGGAAAGGGCTCATCACGCAAATGTGCCGCAAAAATCTTTTCAGCTGTTGTCTGACCCATAAACGCTCCTCACTGCATCAAAATTATTTTCCGGGGGATTTTAGCGAAAAAAACGCCGGCAGGGAAGCCCTGCCGGCGGCATTGAACGAATTAGATTTCCACATTGCTGCTGCGCTCGGAGGCATTGAGCGCCTTGTTGAGGGCATTGATGTAAGCCTTGGCGCTCGCCACGATGATATCCGAGTGGGCGCCCTGTCCGAGCACTTCGTGCCCCTCGTGCTCCAGACGCACGGTGCACTCGCCGAGGGCATCGGTGCCGCCAGTTATCGCGCCAATGGAAAAATTGATCAGATGGGGGTCCATCCTGGTCAATTTCTTGATGGCCTTGAAGGTCGCATCGACCGGGCCATCTCCCATGACAGCGGCTTTTTTAAGCTTTCCGCGAACTTCCAGTTCGACTGTCGCGGTCGGCGCAGCAAAAGACCCCGAAGAGACGTTCATCTGCTTGAGCTTGACGGTCTCGGGGATCCGGATGATTTCATCGGCGATGATCGCATCGAGGTCTTCGTCGAAGATCTCCTTCTTCCGGTCGGCCAACGACTTGAAGCGCACAAAAGCCCGCTCGATGTCTTCCTTGGGCAGGTCGTAACCGAGCTCCTTGAGCCGCGCGATAAAAGCATGCCGGCCGGAATGCTTGCCAAGGACCAGCTTGTTGGTGTTGAGGCCGATGGATTCCGGAGTCATGATTTCGTAGGTCTCCTTGTCCATCAGCACGCCGTGCTGGTGGATGCCCGCTTCGTGGGCGAAGGCGTTGGCTCCAACGATCGCCTTGTTCGGCTGGACGACAATTCCGGTCACGGTGGAAAGCAGCCGGCTGGCAGGGTAGATATGCTCGGTCCTGATATTGGTCTCGTAGGGCAGGATGTTACGCCGCGTCCGCAGCGCCATGACCACCTCCTCGAGGGAGCAGTTGCCGGCACGCTCGCCGATGCCGTTGATGGTACACTCGATCTGCTGGGCACCCGCCTGGATCGCCGCCAGGGAATTGGCAACGGCCAGACCGAGGTCGTTGTGGCAGTGAACCGACACCACGGCCTTGTCGATATTCGAGACATTGTCCATCAAGTGCTTGATAATATTGTAAAACTCGAAAGGGATCGAATAACCCACGGTGTCCGGAATATTGACTGTGGTCGCCCCGGCGTCGATAACCGCTTCAATCATTTCAGCCAGGAAATCCAAGCGGGTCCGCACGGCATCCTCGCAAGAGAACTCGACGTTTGGGGTATATGAGACCGCGTGTTTGACCGCCTTGACCGCCGCCTCCATAACCTTGGCCGGCTTCATCTGCAGCTTGCGCTCCATGTGAATATCCGAAGTGGCAATGAAGGTGTGGATCCGGCCGCGCTCTCCGGCGTACTTGAGGGCGTTCCAGGCCCGATCGATATCCATGATGTTGGCGCGGCAGAGCCCCGCGATCTCGGGGCCTTTGATCATCTGGGCGATTTTTTTCACGGCCTCGAAGTCGCCATCGGATGCGATCGGGAAGCCGGCTTCGATAACGTCGACGTTGAGCTTCTCCAGCTGGCTGGCGATGCGCAACTTTTCCTCAATGTTCATACTTGCGCCGGGCGATTGCTCGCCGTCACGCAAGGTCGTATCAAATATTTTAATCGTCTTTATCTTGCTCATTATGGCCTCCTCTGCCAATGCGATTCGATAGCTCGCGGGGTTTGGTTCCACACTCCCCATCTTCCTTTGTCATGACTTTCAGGCAACAGGTCCAGGTCACTCAGGTCGGTTTCCACAGAACCACCCCCTTTCCACAAATTTACTTGTTGGTTAAAATAAAAAACTCCCGCCCCTGTTCAGGGGCGAGAGCTAAGCTTCGCGGTACCACCCTGTTCGGTTTCGCTGCAGCGAAACCCTCAATTGGCCTTTTACGCAGGCACACGGCAGAAATTACTCGGGCAGCAGCCCTTTGACGTCCGCAGCTCCAAGGCCAGTTCAGGTCCTGTCTGTACCGGTTTGCAGCACCACCGGCTCTCTGTGACAGCGTCAGACCCTACTCTTCCTCTTCAACGCTATTGGTAATACTCGATCAGTTAAACAGTAAAGCGGCAATCTTGTCAAGCGATCCGCTGACTTTTCTTCAGGATTCGTCCTCATCGGGTTCAACAGGCTGCTCCTTGTCGGGCGGCTCTGCTTTCTCCGGCTTGCCACGGAAGTACTTCCAAACCGTAGTTGCGGGGCCTGAGGCGACATAGAAAGAAGCCATACTGAAGAGCATGATCTCCGGCTGGGCAACGATCACGATGATCAGAATGATCGCCAGGACCAGGAAGCTGAAGGGCTGCCGCTTGACCAATTCGGGGTCCTTGAACGAGTTATAGCTGTGATTGCTGACCATCAGGTAGGCCAGGATGTAGATCAGCAGAACCACCGACACCTTCTTGATGGTACCGGAGCCGCCGAGATGGTAGAAAATCAGGACGCAGGAGGCGACCATCCAGGCTGCCGCCGGGATAGGCAGGCCGACGAACCGCCGCGATTCAACGGTATTGACCTGAACATTGAAGCGCGCCAGGCGCAAGGCCCCGCAGACCACGTAAAGAAAAGCCGCCAGCCAGCCGAACTTGCCGAATGGCTTCAGCGCCCACGAATACATGAGCAGGCCGGGGGCAACCCCGAAAGCCACGACGTCGGCCAGGGAATCGTATTCCACCCCGAAACGGCTGGTCGTGCCGGTCAGGCGGGCGACCTTGCCATCCAGTGCGTCAAAAACCGCAGAGATCAGGATAAACCAGGCAGCGATATCGTATCGGCCGTTCATCGTGGCGACGATCCCGTAAAAACCGGCAAAAAGGCTGCCGGTCGTCACCAGGTTCGGCAGAAGATAGACTCCCCGCTTGAGGCTTTCGCGCCGGTCGTATGAGCCGCCAACCCGATTCATCGCAGATACCCCAAGACGGTTTCACCGGCCACGGTCTTGTCACCGAGGCCGGCAGAGACTTCGACGCCTTCAGGAAAGTACAGGTCGACCCGGGAACCGAAACGGATCAGTCCGAAACGGCGGCCGCGTACCAGCGTGTCTCCGATTTCCGGATAAGAAACAATGCGTCTTGCGACCAGCCCGGCGATCTGCACGCAGAGAATCTTTGTTCCGGACCCGGTCTCGAGCAGTAGTCCCGACTGCTCATTTTCCAGACTGGCTTTGTCCAGGGAAGCATTGAGAAAGCGCCCCTGGTTGTAAAACTGATCAACGACCCGGCTATTGATCGGCACCCGGTTGACGTGAACATTGAAGACGTTCATGAAGATGCTGATCTTGGTCACCTCCTGGCCACCGAAATAGCGCTCCTCTGGAACCTTGCCGACGAAGATGATTTTGCCGTCCGCGGGCGCGACAATAGCATCATCGCCTTCCGGGGGGATGCGCTCCGGGTTGCGGAAAAAATAGATAGTGAACAGGGTCAGGCCGAGGGTGATCGTCGCCAGACAATTCCAGTCGACGGCGGCAAAGAACAGCGCAAGGAAAGCAAACAAACCGATGAAGGGGTAGCCCTCAACGGCAACGGGCTGGTGCTGGTTTTTCATGGGCAGATGGCCTGTCGCAGTGAGACGGCGGGAGCGCGAGGCTCCCGCCGCTGGTCAATGAATCAGTTTTTACTCTTGTCGACGATTTTCTGGATCCAGGGCATCATGCTGCGCAGCTTTTCACCGACCTGCTCGACAGGGTGGGCCGCATTGAGCCTGCGGTATGCTGTCATCTCAGGGTAGTTGGACATGCCCTCGAGAATGAAGCGCTTGGCATAATTGCCGTTCTGGACGTTTTCCAGACATTCCTTCATCGCCTTGCGGCTTTCGTCGTTGATAATCCGCGGCCCCGTGACATACTCACCGTATTCGGCATTGTTGGAGATCGAGTAGTTCATATTGGCAATGCCGCCTTCGTACATCAGGTCGACGATCAGCTTGAGCTCATGGAGACATTCGAAATAAGCCATTTCGGGAGCATAGCCGGCCTCGACCAGGGTCTCGAAGCCTGCCTTGACCAGTTCCACGGTGCCGCCGCACAACACGGCCTGCTCGCCGAACAGGTCGGTCTCGGTCTCGTCCTTGAAGGTGGTCTCGATGATCCCGGTACGACCGCCGCCGATGGCGCTGGCATAGGAGAGCGCCAGGTTCTTGGCAGTTCCCGAGGCATCCTGGAAGATCGCGATCAGGTCCGGGATACCGCCGCCCTTGACGAACTCGGTACGCACCGTGTGGCCGGGAGCCTTGGGAGCGATCATGATCACGTCGAGGTCGGCTCGCGGTACGACCTGATTGTAGTGGATACTGAACCCGTGAGCGAACGCCAGGGTGGTGCCCTGCTGCAGGTTGGGCTCGATCTCGTCCTTGTAGAGCTGGGCCTGGAATTCGTCCGGTGTCAGGACCATCACCACGTCGGCAGCAGCCACAGCTTCGGCAACACTTTTGACCTGCAGGCCGGCATTTTTAGCCTTGAGCGCCGAGGGCGAACCCTCGCGAAGGGCCACAGTGACACTGACCCCCGAGTCCTTGAGGTTATTGGCATGGGCATGACCCTGGGAACCATAGCCGACAATGGTCACCTTCTTCCCTTTAATCAGGGAGAGATCAGCGTCCTTATCGTAATAAACATTCATTCGTCGTTTCCTCCTGCAGAAGTTCTCGGTGTTTGTTTTAAAAAATGAGTATATATCACAGCATGGCGGGCCGTGCCAGAATTTTATCCCGACGCGGCCCGCCACGCATGCTGCGGCTTTCCTTGACTTCAGTTCCCCTTCCAGCCTTTCGGCCCGCGGCCGAGCACGACCGGTCCGGAGCGGACCAGCTCTTTGATTCCCATGGGCCGCAACAGATCGATTATGGCATTGACCTTGACCGGTGAGCCGGTGACCTCGACGGTGTAGCATTTGGGGGTGACATCGACCACTTTGCCGCGAAAGATGTCGCAGATGCGCAGGATCTCGGCGCGCGTCGCCTCTTCGGCGGACACCTTGATCAGCGCCATCTCCCTCTCTATGAAGTCCTCGCCGGTGAAATCGATAACCTTGATCGTATCGATCAGCTTGTTGAGCTGCTTGTTGATCTGCTCGAGAATCCGGTCGTCACCGCTGGTGACGATCGTCATGCGTGATATCGTCGCATCGAGCGTCGGCGCAACCGACAGGCTTTCAATATTGAACCCCCGCCCGGAGAAGAGCCCGGCGACCCGCGTCAGCACGCCAAACTCATTCTCTACCAGCACTGAAATTGTATGTCGCATCTAACACTCCTAATAGTGGCCACTGAACCCAGCTGCGGCGCCGGTGCATGCGCCGCGCCCCCTGAACGTCGAGTCTCGTCCTGACGGCCGGACAGGCGCCGGCAACGGCTCACGCCGTCCTCAGAACCATTTCATTGAGCCCGGCACCGGCAGGCACCATCGGCATAACGTTTTCTTCACGAGACACCTTGAACTCCATGATCACCGGACCCGGTATGGCAAGGGCCTGTTTAATGACCTCTTCGACTTCCTCCGGCTTGCTCGCCCGCAGACCGTTGGCTCCGTAGGCTTCCGCCAGCTTGATGAAGTCGATCGGCAGTTCCATGCAGGTCTCGCTGTAGCGCTTGTCGAAGAACAGCTGCTGCCACTGGCGCACCATGCCGAGAAAGTTGTTGTTGAGAATCACGATCTTGACCGGCAACCGGTACTGAACCAGGGTCGCCAGCTCCTGGGAGTTCATCTGGAAAGAGCCATCCCCGGAAATGTCGATGACCTGGCGCTCGGGAAAAGCCGCCTGGGCGCCGAGAGCGGCTGGCAGGCCATAGCCCATGGTGCCGAGGCCGCCCGACGTGAGGAAGGTCCGCGGCTGGGTGAAATCGAAGAACTGGGCGGTCCACATCTGGTGCTGACCGACCTCGGTGGTGATGATCGCGTCGTCGTCGGAGAGCTCCCGCAGCTTCTCGATCACGAACTGCGGCTTGATCTCGGTTTTCGAAGACCTGTATTTCATCGGCTGTTCGCTGCGCCAGGCGGCGATTTCCTCATGCCAGGACTTGAGCGTCTCTTTGGCCAGCGCGGTTTCGTCCTTGTGCTCGGCGAGCTTCTTGTTCATCTTCTGCAGGACATCGCGCAGGTCGCCGACGATCGGCAGGTCGACCCGGACGTTCTTCTTGATCGAAGTCGGGTCGACGTCCACGTGGATGATCTTGGCGTGCGGGGCAAAGGTGGAGATTTTGCCGGTGACCCGGTCATCGAACCGGGCGCCGAGGGCGATCAGCAGGTCGGAGTTGGTCACGGCCATGTTGGCATAGTAGGTGCCGTGCATGCCGAGCATGCCCAGTGACAGCGGGTGCCGCGTCGGAAAGCTGGCCATCCCCATCAGGGTGGTCGTCACGGGCGCCTGCAGGGTTTCGGCGAGCTCCAGCAACTCGCCGTGGGCATCGGTGAGGGTCGCGCCGCCGCCGACATAGAGCACGGGCTTTTTGGCCGACAGCATCATCTTGACGGCTTTTTCCACCATACGCACGTTACCGCTGAAAGTCGGCTTGTAGCCGCGCAGCTCAACCGTGTCGGGGTAGGCGAACTTGGCCGTGGCAATCTGCACATCCTTGGGCAGGTCGACGACAACCGGGCCGGGCCGGCCGGTCCTGGCAATGTAGAAGGCCTGCTTGATGATCCTTGCCAGGTCGTTGACATCCTTGACCAGGTAGTTGTGCTTGGTGATTGGCCGGGTGATGCCGATCAGGTCCGCCTCCTGGAAGGCATCGTTGCCGATCAGGGCGGTCGGCACCTGGCCGGTGATCACGACCAGCGGGATCGAGTCCATGTAGGCGGTGGCAATCCCGGTGATGGTATTGGTCGCACCGGGGCCGCTGGTGGCGATGGCGACGCCGACCTTGCCGGTCGCCCGCGCATAACCGTCGGCGGCGTGCACCGCAGCCTGCTCATGGCGGGTAAGAACATGCTTGATGGAGGACCCCATCAGGTCATCGTAGATATTGATGACCGTACCGCCCGGATAACCGAAAATCGTATCCACGCCTTCCTGGATCAGGCTTTCCAGAAGAATCTTCGAACCTGTCAGTTTCATAAACGTGCTCCGCGAAATTATGTCGCCTGATCGAGCTGACGAGTTGTTGAATCGTTTCAACAGCTCAACGCGATCAACCTCTCAATCAACGATTCAGCCGAATTATGCTTTGCAAATGGCGCCGGTGTTGGCCGACGTCACGACCTTGGCGTACCGGGCCAGCCATCCCGTCTTGATCTTGGCTTCAGGCGCCTGCCAGGCCGCCCTGCGGCGTACCAGCTCGGCGTCGTCGACCAGCAGATCAAGCTTGCGGCTCGGGATATCGAGCCGGATCCGGTCGCCTTCCGCGACCAGGGCGATCGGCCCGCCCACGGCAGCCTCCGGGGAGATATGCCCGATACAGGGGCCACGAGTCCCTCCGGAGAAGCGGCCATCGGTGATTAGGGCGACGCTGTCGCCGAGGCCTAACCCCATCAGCGTCGCTGTCGGCGCCAGCATCTCCCGCATGCCGGGGCCACCCTTGGGGCCTTCGTAGCGAATCACCACCACGTCGCCGGCAACGACCTGCCCGCCCATGAGGGCCGCCATGGCATCTTCTTCCGAATCAAAACACCGCGCCCGCCCTTCGAACTTCATCATCTGGTCGGACACGCCGGACTGCTTGACCACCGAACCGAGGGGCGCCAGGTTGCCGGCCAGGATGGCCAGGCCACCTTCGGCACGCACCGGGTTGTTCACCGGCTGGATGACCTCCTCATCCACCGCCGCGACGCTGGCGACGATTTCCTTGACCGTCGGCCCGGTCAGGGTCGGGTTGTCTTTGATGAGGTCGCGCAACTGGTAGAGCACCCCCGGCACACCACCGGCCGTATCCAGGTCCTCCATGAAGTGCTTGCCGCCAGGGTTCATCGAGGCCAGCTGGGGGGTTTCCCGGCCGAGCCGGTCGAACTCTTCCAGCGGCAGGTCGACCCCTGCCTCATGGGCAATCGACAGCAGGTGGAGCACAGTGTTGCTCGAACCGCCCAGGGCCAGGTCGACCCGGATGGCGTTCTCAAAGGCAGCCCTGGTCATGATCTGGCGCGGGGTGATCTGCTGACGGACCAGTTCGACGATACGTTCGCCGCTGGCAAAGGCAATCCGGCGCTTCAACGAGGAAACCGCCAGCGAGGTGCCGCAGCGCACCAGGCTCATGCCGAGTGTTTCCGTGAGAATGGCCATGGTATTGGCAGTGAACAGCCCCTGGCAGGAGCCGGCGGTCGGACAAGCCTGGTCCTCGCAGGCCATCAACTCCTGCTCGTCGATAACGCCGGCCTTGTACTTGGCCATAGCCTCGAAGGTGTCGGTGACGAAGGAGAATTTACGTCCTTCGTGACCGGCCCCGGTCATCATCGGCCCGGCGGTCACCACGATACAGGGGATATCAAGGCGTGCTGCCGCCATGAGCATTCCCGGAGTAATCTTGTCGCAATTGGTCAACAGCACCAGGCCATCCAGGCGGTGCGCCTCGGCAATCGACTCGACCATATCGGCAATCAGCTCACGGGTCGGCAGGGAGTAGTGCATGCCGCGATGCCCCATGGCGATGCCGTCACACACTCCGGGGATGCCAAAGATGAAGGAATAGCCGCCGCCGGTGTGGACGCCCTTCTCTATGAATCGTTCCAGGTCACGCATGCCGGTGTGCCCGGGAATCAGGTCGGTGAAAGAAGAGGCAATGCCGATAAACGGTTTGTTCATCTCCCGCTGGGGGACGCCGGTCCCCTTCAATAATGCGCGGTGCGGAGTCCGTTCAAAGCCCTGAGTGATGGCGCTGCTGCGTTTCTGGGTCATTTCGTTCTCTTCTCCTGGTTACAAACTCGGTTCTATTTGCCTGCAAAGTATCCGCTCTTTATACCCGTGAGGCCCCCGAAGGTAAAGAGCAAAAACGTAAAAACCGGGCCCTCTCGGCCCCGGGGAGGCCACAGGGCCCGGTTAAAACAAAAGGGGCCGGTATTCATCCGGCCCCTGTATATTTCGTTTAATAATGACTATTAGTGACGGAAATCTCGGAGAATCGACTCCATTTCGTCTTTGCCGGCCAACTTTAATTTCTGGATTTTCTTGCGTTCAAGGTCTTCTTCAGGGGACAGGTAGGACAGATCTTCGTATTCTTGAAGTTTTTTCTCAAAAAACCGGTGTTCTTCATGAAGTTTTCGGAAGCGAGGGTTTTCTTCGGTCAAGCGCTGGATCAAGTCCTGGTCATTCTCTACCATGAGCACCTCCTAGGATTTAAGGATGGAAAAAACAATGGTATATAAAAAATAACGAACGCGTGGCCGGGTTGTCAACTGGAATTCCCTCAGGCGCGCCAATTTAATTCCGCTTCCGAGGGGCGCAGATAAACCGGCATCAATTCCTCCGCGGCAAGGGTGCGCCCGGCCTGCCATTCATGCAAGGCAAGTGCAGCCGCCGCGCCGGCTCTCGGCAAATTCGTAAAGGCCGGTGCGAAGTGCGCGCGCCCGGCCAGCTGCCGGACAATCAGTGACCGGTAGACCAGGGCCCCGCTGCCTACAAACAGGGTCTCGTCGGCAATCTCGGCCAGAAGCTTTTCAGGCCTGATGACGCGTTCATCAGCCAGGGGATGGGGACTGCCGGCCTGCCAGTGGTACAGGGCAGCGTAGACTTCCTGCTTGCGGGCGTCGAGCATGGCACAGACCGGCAGCCTGGTGAAAGGCAGCTGCATGGCAAGACATTGCAGCGATGACACGCCAAGCAGCGGGCAGCCGATCGCCAGCGCCAGCCCTTTGGCCGTTGCCAGGCCGACCCGCAGCCCGGTGAACGAACCCGGGCCCCGCACTACGCCGATCCCTTCCAGGGCGTCTTTGGCGAGATCCGTCCTGGCCAGCAGGTCCTCTATCGATTGCAGCAGCCACTCTGTTGCGGTTTTGCGTACCTCCAGGTTGACTTCGGCCAGCAGCTTTTCACCGTCGGAGAGGGCGAGGCCGCCGGCCGGTGATGCGGTCTGAATGGTCAGCAGAATCGGCGGCATGTCAGCTTCCAATCATACGGACAATATCGTTGTAGAACGCCAGGACCATCAGCAGGATCAGCAGGATCAGGCCGATCTGCTGTGCCCATTCGCGGGCGCGCAGGGAAAGCGGCCGACGAAACACCAGCTCGAAGGCATAGAAGAACAGGTGGCCGCCGTCGAGGATCGGGATCGGCAGCAGGTTGAGGATGCCCAGCTGAATGCTCAGGAATGCCAGAACACTCAGGATGCTCGAGAAATCGGTCTGCGCAGCCTGCCCGGCAATCTGCACGACCGTGATCGGGCCGCCGATACTGCTGGTCGAAACATGACCGGCAAAGAGTTTCTGGATAAAAACCAGGGTCAGCTCGATCAGGTCCTTGCTGCGTTTGGCACCGGCGGCGACAGCCTCCCCAAAGGGGAAGCGCTTGAAGATCGTTTCCTGGTAGGGCGAGACGCCGATCAGGTAGTCGTTATTACCGTCTATCTTGCGCGGCACGACTTCGATCGAGAGCTGATTGCCATCACGCTCGACGACAACCTGCACCGGCCGATCACCGGCGGCCTGGATAGAGGATTTGAGTTCATACCAGGTGGCGATCTGGTTATCGCCGACCGCAAGAATCCGGTCCCCGGCCTTGAGCCCGGCTTCAACTGCAGGCATCGCCGGGGCCATGCTGCCGATGACAGCGGCCTGGTCCGGAAGCAGACCGATCGACTGCAGACCTTCGAGGGCGCCGTTTTCAGGAGCGATCGTCAACTCGACAGGCTGCCCGCCACGCTCGAGGCTGAAGACGATCGGTTCGCCGGCACTGTTCACCAGGGCCGGGCCGGTGTCGGTCCAGTTCGACACCGGCATGCCACTGATGCTGACGACGCAGTCCCCGCTAAGGAAGCCGGCAGAGGCACCCTCTGACTCCGGGACCACGTAGCCGATGCAGGGGGGCTCTTCCAGGTAGGCGGGTAAATTGATGCCGACCAGGTAGGCGAGCGGCAGCACCATGAAAGGCAGTATCAGGTTCATGACCGGACCGGCGGCAACGATGGCCGCCCTCCGGGAAAGCGTCTGCTTGGCAAACGAGCGATGCTCCTCAGCCGGGTCGACCTCGGCGTCTTCACCCTGATCGCCACCGCCCTCGCCGAGCATCTGGACATAGCCGCCAAGCGGGATGGCGCAGATCATGTACTCGGTCTCGCCCCACTGTCGGGACACCAGGCGCGGACCGAAGCCGAGAGAGAACTTGAGGACTTTGACACCACACAGCTTGGCGATGCAGAAGTGCCCAAGCTCGTGGACAAAAACCAGGATACCCAGCATGACGATGCCGGCTGCGATAGTGATCACGGGTAGGAAGCTCCTTGAAGTTCTTGAATAATGTCCCGGGCCATCTCGCGGGCCCAGCGATCGGCAGCAAGGACCTGGTCGAGGCTGGTCGCCGCGGTACTGGCGTGTTCTTCGACAACTGCAGCGATGATCCTCGGGATATCGAGAAAGCCGACCTTCTCATGCAGGAAGGCGTCCACGGCAAGTTCATTGGCGGCATTCAGCACCGCCGGCGTCGTCCCGCCGCGCCGGATGGCATCGTAGGCCAGGCCGAGACAGGGGAAGCACTGGCTGTCCGGAGCAGCGAAATGCAGCTGTCCGAGGCGGCAGAGATCGAGAGGCGGCAGGTCGAGTGCCAGCCGCTCAGGGTAGCTCAATGCGTAGGCTATCGGGGTTGTCATGTCCGGGATGCCGAGCTGGGCGATGATTGCTCCATCGACATACTCCACCATGGAGTGGACAATGCTTTCCGGATGGATGTGCACGGCAATTCTGTCGACCGGCAGGTTGAAAAGCCAATGCGCCTCGATGACTTCGAGGCCCTTGTTCATCATGGTCGCTGAGTCGATGGTGATCTTGCGTCCCATGGTCCAGTTGGGATGGGCCAGAGCGTCTTGCGGAGTCACCTCGATCAGGTCATCGAGGGACCAGTTGCGAAAAGGACCGCCGGATGCAGTCAGGATCAGGCGCCGCACATCGGTTTTGCTGTGTCCGGCCAGGGACTGGAAGATCGCTGAATGTTCGCTGTCGACCGGGAACAGCTGGCAACCCGATGCGGCCACCGCAGCCATGACCAGTTCACCGGCAATGACCAGAGTCTCCTTGTTGGCCAGCGCCACATCCCTGCCGGCCTGGATGGCGGCGAGAGTCGGTTCAAGCCCGGCGGCGCCGACAATCGCCGAGACCACCATGTCGGCCGGTGACTCAGCCGCGCAGGCGATCAGGCCCTCCGTTCCGTACAGGACGCGGGGTCCGCATGGGCCGATGCGCTCGCGGAGACGCCGGGCATTTTCCAGGTCGGGGACCGCGACGACCTCCGGATGGAAACGGGCAATCTGCTCTTCGAGCAGCGGCAGATTGCGTCCGGCGGTCAGAGCCACAACCTTGAAGCGGTCCGCATGACCGGCAACGATATCCAGAGTACTCACGCCAATGGAACCGGTGGAACCTAGGACGGCCAGTCGTTTCATGCCACCATCCATACCGCGTAGTAATAAGTAACGGGGAAGGCGAACAGCAGGCTGTCCAGACGGTCAAGCATGCCGCCGTGCCCTGGGAAGAGCCTGCCGGAGTCCTTCACGCCGAAACTGCGCTTGAACAGCGATTCAACCAGGTCACCGAGCTGGCTGAACGCACCGACAACGAGGCCGATGAAAAGCACATCTGCCGTGTCCAGTTCAGTGAAGAACCAAAGCTTGCAGATCAGCGCCCCCAGGACACCACCGACCAGCCCGCCGAGGGAACCCTCGACGCTCTTTTTCGGGCTGACCGCCTGGTAGAGGCGGTGCCGCCCCCAGTTCTTGCCAACGACATAGGCCATTGTGTCACTGATCATGACCACGCACAGCACGAGGAACACCCAGTTTCGGCCGGACGGTAAAGCGCGCAGCAGGGCAACGTGGGACAACAACAGCGGGACATAGAACAAGCCGAGCAGGCTGAATGCCAGGTCACGACTGACACTCTGCATATCCTGCAAGCGGAACAGGTAAACCAGAGCAAGGAAAAGACAGGGCAGTACGATGCTTAACAGGACGAACGGTGGACTGGCGGCATAGACCAGGCCGACACAGCAGAGTACACCGGCAGCGACCGAGAGAGAGCTTTCCAGGCGACGCTGCGCCGGCAGGGCCAGATGGTAGAACTCATGCAGGGCCAGGCCACAGGCAATGAAGATCAGCCCGGCAAAGAGCCCCCGGCTGGCATAAAACACGCACAGGATCAGCAACGGCAACACAATCAGCGCTGTGATGATTCTCTGTTTAATGGCTTTTCTCCCCGCCGTTGGCATTGGTGTCGCGCAACTGCGCCGCGGTGAGGCCGAAGCGCCGCTGTCGGCGGCTGTATTCTTCGAGCGCCTGCAGCAAGTGCTCGCGAGAAAAATCCGGCCAGAGTGCTTCGGTAAAGTAAAGTTCACTATAAGCCATCTGCCAAAGCAGGAAATTGCTGATCCGCATTTCTCCGCTGGTCCGGATCAGTAAATCCGGGTCGGGGATGCCGTGGGTATCGAGGGCCGCCTCGATGTCCGCCTCGGTAATTTGCTCGGCCTGCATTCTGCCGTCGGCAATTTCACGGCCGAGCACCTGCATGGCCCTGGTCAGTTCATTGCGTGAGCCATAGGACAGTGCCAGGTTCAAAACCATACGGTCGTTGCCCGAGGTTTTCTTTATGGACTCCTTGAGGATTTTACTGATCGATTTAGGCAGGCGGTGCAGTTCTCCGACAGCCATCAGCCGAATCCCCCGATCGTTGATTTGACTCAGCTCTTTTTTCAGGAAGGTCCCCAGCAGGCCCATCAGAGCTTCGACCTCTTCCTGTGGTCGCCCCCAGTTCTCTGAGCTGAAGGCGTAAAGCGTCAGGCAGCCGATTCCCAGCTCCAAACATTCGCCAACGATCGCCTGCACCGTTTCCACACCTTTGCGATGACCCAAGATGCGCGGCAGATGGCGCTGCTCGGCCCAGCGGCCGTTGCCATCCATGATAATTGCCAGGTGTTGAGGAATCTGCATAGGAAAAGACGTCCCGGAAAGGAGCGGCAAGGGTTTAATGAACTACCCCGCTGCAAGCTGCGGGGCAAACGGAACCCGGTTTTCAGAATCCGTACCACAGAAAAACTCGCCGTTCATCATGACTGGCGAAACTTGTTCTGATTTTGGATGCCTTCAGCATAAAGCAAGCACCAGGTGACAGCAAATGCACTTGGCACGCTGCGGAGAAACGACCCTCTTGTCGATAAAGTATCATGACACAACAAATCGGGCAACTGGGGAAGCATGTCCCTGCAACAAGAAGGGCGCCCGTGAGGCGCCCCCTGGTTCAATCGACGATGGCGTCGACCGGGCAGGTATCGACGCATACCCGGCAATCAGTGCAGCCTTCGGTGACCGCGTAAATCTCACCTGATTCAACGATGGCTTCGACCGGGCAAAACTCGACGCAGGTCCCGCAGGCAATGCACTCCTCAGTTATCTTCATGTGTGACAAGCCTCCATTTGCAGTTGCCGGTGGAGATCAGATCTCCATCAGGTCCTTTTCCTTGTCGGCAATCACCTGGTCTATGCGCGCGACATAATCATCCGTCACTTCCTGGACTTCCTTCTCGCCACGCTTGAGATCATCTGCGGAAATTTCCTTGTCCTTCTCCAGCTTCTTCAGGCTGTCGTTGGCCTCGCGGCGGACGTTGCGAACCGCGATTTTGGCATCTTCACCCATGCGCTTGACCTGCTTGACCATCTCCTTACGGCGTTCTTCGGTCAACGGCGGGAACACCAGACGGATAATCTGCCCGTCAGAAGACGGGTTCAAACCGAGATCCGACTTGAGTATGGCTTTTTCAATCTCGCCGATCAGGTTCTTTTCCCACGGTTGAATGGTGATCAGGCGGGGTTCCGGCACAGCCATGGCGCCAACCTGGTTGATCGGGGTCGGCGTACCGTAATAATCGACCCGGAGATCGTCGAGCAGAGAAAGTGAGGCCCGTCCTGTACGGACCTTGCCCAGGTCGCGCTTGAACGACTCGAGGGCTTTTGTCATTCCGGCAGTGGCTTGGGATTTGACATCAGCAATCATGGCATCATTCTCCTTTGACAATGGTTCCGATCTGCTCGCCACAGACAACCCTTTGGATGTTGCCGCAGCTGGTCAGATCAAACACGAGAATCGGCAGGTCATTATCCATGCACAGGGAGGTTGCTGTCGAGTCCATAACCTGCAGTCCCTTTTTGAGCACATCCAGGTAAGTCAACTGTTCGAACTTGACCGCATCCTTGACCTTGTTCGGGTCGGCACTGTACACACCGTCAACCTTGGTAGCCTTGAGAATGATTTCGGCGCCGATTTCAATGGCCCGCAAACTGGCCGCCGTATCCGTGGTAAAGAACGGGTTGCCGGTGCCGGCTCCGAAAATCACCACACGCCCCTTTTCCAGGTGACGGACCGCCCTGCGGCGGATGTAAGGCTCGGCGATCTCCTGCATTTCAATCGCCGACTGGACCCTGGTAATGACACCGACTTTTTCCAGGGCATCCTGCAGGGCGAGGCTGTTCATCACGGTTGCCAGCATGCCCATGTAATCGGCGCTGGCCCGATCCATCCCCATGGACGACGCAGCGACGCCACGGAATATATTGCCGCCACCGATGACGATGGCGATCTGCACTCCGAGGTCGACAACCTCGCGAATTTCCGTGGCGATCCCCCGGATGATATCAGGGTCGATACCATAACCTAGCTTGCCGGCCAAAGCTTCGCCACTGAGTTTGAGCAGTATGCGCTTGTAACACGGTTCCTGTGCCATGGTTTCTCCGGATCTTGAAGGTGTCAACTGCAGTTATAAGTCCACTGGTTCTGGAGGCTGCTTACTTGGTCATCGAAGCGACTTCCGCCGCGAAATCATCTTCCTTCTTCTCGATGCCCTCGCCAAGCTGGAAACGGGCAAAGGCAGCGAGAGCCACCTGGCCGCCGACTTCCTTGGCCAAAGCCTCTACCACTTTACCAACCTTCTGGTCAGTATCAATCACATAAACCTGCTCGAGAAGACAGGTCTCACCGTAGAACTTGTTGATCTGCCCTTCGATGATCTTGTCGACGATGTTTTCCGGCTTGCCGCTCTCAATGGCCTTGGCGCGCATGATATCCTTCTCGCGGGCAAGGACATCGGCGGGGACTTCACTGCGCTTCAGGTACTGCGGGTTGGCAGCGGCCACGTGCATGGCCAGCATACGGGCCGTTTCAGCGACCTTGGGGTCGTCAGCCTTGTCGGCATCCAGTTGCACAAGGACGCCGATCTTGCCGGCGCCGTGAATATAAGAGGCCACCACCCCGGACTTGCTTTCCAGGCGGAGGCAACGACGGATATTCATGTTCTCGCCGATCGTCGCAATCTGGTGGGTCAGCTCGTCGCCGACATTACGTCCGGACCCGGGGAAATCAAGGCCTTTGAGGGCCTCGACGTCAGCCGGATTCTGGTTCAGGACCACCTCAACGACGCCATTGGCAAAGGCCTGGAAGGCCAGGTTCTTGGCAACGAAGTCGGTTTCCGAGTTGACTTCCACCAGGGCACCGACCTTGTCGCTGCCGGCCGCGGCAATCATCCCCTCCGCAGCCACCCGGCCAGACTTCTTGGCCGCCGCAGAGAGACCTTTCTTGCGCAGCAGGTCGATGGCCTGCTCCATATCACCGCCCGCCTCGCTCAGGGCTTTTTTGCAATCCATCATACCGGCGCCGGTCTTGGCGCGCAGGTCACCTACCATTTTTGCTGTAATCGTTGCCACGATAAAACCTCCTCTAACATCTATCCGTATTGAGTTATGAGTTGTCTGATAAAAAGGCGGCTGCAATGCAGACCGCCTTTATCTTGTTGTTGGGTATCGATGAGTTAAGCTTCGGCCGGGGTATCCGTCTCTACGGCTGCATCGGCAGTCTTTTCGATGACGATCGTCTCCGGGGCGGCCTCGACAACCGGTTCTTCGACATCGGCCCCTTCGGCCTCGTTGCGCAGGTTGTCCTGGCGAGCAGCGGCACCTTCCATGCAGGCTTCCGCCATCTTCGACGCAAACAGGCGAATGGCGCGGATCGCGTCGTCGTTGCCGGGGATGATGAAGTCGATGCCGTCGGGGTCGCAGTTGGTATCGACAACGGCCACCACCGGGATGCCGAGCTTGCGGGCTTCCTTGACGGCGATCTCTTCCTTGTTGGGGTCGACGATGAAAACGGCCGCCGGCAGACGGGTCATGTTCTTGATGCCGCCGAGGCTCTTCTCCAGCTTGGCTTTTTCCCGGTCAAGCTGCAGGACTTCTTTCTTGAGGAGCAGATCATAAGTACCGTCTTCTGCCATGACCTCGATCTTCTTGAGGCGGTCGATGCTCCGCTTGATGGTCGAGAAGTTGGTCAGCATGCCGCCCAGCCAGCGGTTGTTGACGTAATACTGGTCGGCACGGAGCGCTTCTTCCATGATGGAATCCTGAGCCTGTTTCTTGGTCCCGACGAACAGGATCTTTTCACCCCGCTGAGCGACATCGCTGATAAAGCTGTAGGCGTTTCTGAAATAACGCACGGTTTTCTGCAGGTCGATAATGTAGATACCGTTGCGCGCCCCGAAGATATAAGGCTTCATCTTGGGGTTCCAGCGACGGGTCTGGTGGCCGAAGTGAACACCGGCCTCCAAAAGCTGCTTCATGGTGATCTGTGACATTTAAAACTCCTTTTTCATTAGGTTTTGCCGCCGCCCCCATCAACCCCTGCAACCGACCTGACACCATGTCAGGCACCCGGTCCGGGTCAGAAGGCGTGTGAATTGAACAGCACATTCGTATAACACGTGAGTATGTATAAGGCAAGGGCTTTTTCAGAATCAACAACGTTTACAATCCCTTGGCGCCTGTACTAGTATGCGTGACTATGTCCACCTCGCAAATCCATCGCTACCTCATCCGGGAAGTCCTCTCACCCACCCTGCTCTGCATCGCCATATTTACCCTGGTGATGGTGATGGGGCGGGCTTACAAGCTGGCCGACCTGATGATCAACAAGGGCGTCTCTCCAGCCGACATCCTGGTGCTGCTGGCAACCCTGCTGCCGACCGTTTTTTCGATATCGCTGCCCCTTGCATTCCTGATGGGCATCATGATCGGTTTCGGCCGCTTATCGGCCGACGGTGAGACTCTGGCGCTCAAATCGGCGGGGGTCGGCCTGGCAAGGATGGCGGTACCAGTCTTCATCCTGGCCGTCAGCTTCGGACTTTTGACCGGCGCAACCGACATCTGGGCCAAACCCGTGGGATTCAAAGCCTTCGCAGCCAAGAGCTTTGAAATTGCCCGTCAGAAAGCAACCATCGGCCTGCAGCCGCGCGTGTTCATGGATCATTTCAACAACCTGGTCATCTACGCAAATGAGGTCGACCCCCGCAGCAATCAGCTGCAAGGGCTCCTGATTGTCGAAAAAAAGCCCGACTCAACCGCCTGGGTCTTCGCTGACAGCGGCAATATTCTCACGGATGCCGACTCGCAGACCATGACGATACGGCTGCACGATGGCGTCATTCAACGCCAGCAGACCGACTCTGCAGACAATTTCCAGCTGATCCATTTTCGCAACTACGATGTTCGGCCTGAGATCCCGACGATGGACAACACGGCCAGCCGTTCCCTGAGGCCAAAGGAGATGGCCACCGGCAAGCTCTGGCGTAGCATCGACAGTGCTCGAGACCCGCTGGAAATCCAGAATATGCGTGCCGAGCTTCACGCGAGGATGATTGCTCCGCTGGCCCCGCTGCTGTTCGCCCTGTTCGGCCTGCCATTCAGTCTGCAGTCGCAACGAACTGGCCGTAGCGGCGGCTTCGTCATGGGCCTGCTGATTTTTATCGCCTACTATTTCATCACATCGACGGCATTCACCCTGACCAAGGACGCCGCGGTCCCTCCCTGGCTGGCCTACTGGCTGCCGCAGCTGTTGCTGGCAGGCGTCGGCATCGTGTTGCTTCGCCAGGCGTCGCTGGAAAAACCGAACCGGTTGCTCGGCTGGCTGGACCAGACCCTCCACTCCCTGCAGAAACGGACCCGCAAGCGTGACGACTCTTGACCGATACGTTCTGAAGGTTTTTACCAGGAACCTGGTCCTCGTGCTGCTGACCCTGGTCGCACTTTACGGGCTTATCGAGTTCGTCGAGAGAGTCGACGACCTGATTGAACACCAGGCCGCACTGAAATATTACCTGCTATACCCGCTCTACAAACTGCCGGTCATCCTCTCGAACACCTTATCGATGGCCGTACTGCTCGCCACTTTCGCAACCATCGGCGGATTTTCCCGTACCAGTCAGCTTGCCGCCATGTTCAGCGGCGGCATCGCCCTGAGCCGCGTCAGCAGGCCTCTCTTCATGTGCAGCCTGCTGCTGGCACTGCTGGCCCTGGCGGCGAACCTGTGGCTGGTTCCCTGGTCTTCCCGCGAGTCGAATTACATTCTGCGCACCGAATCCCGTGGGAGCGTTCCGCAGGTGGAGGAGGTTCACGACCTCTATTTCCGCGACGGCCAGCGAATCATAAGTATCGGGCAGTCGTACCCGGCCAAGGGCGTGGCGCTCGACCTGACGATTGTAGAATTCAACGAGCAATTCATACCGCTCAAACGCATTGACGCCGAAAAGGCCCTGCACGTGCGAAACGGCCAGTGGCGCCTGGAGAATGCAGTCACCTGGGACTTCCACCCGCAAACCAGGGATATCGAGGCCTATGCCCGGCACCCGGAGCTGATTGTCGACCTCGAACGCAAGCCTGCCGAAATGCTGCAGCTCTGGGACCGGCCGGAAGACCTGACGATCGACGAATTGCTCGCTTTCACGGCCAAGCTGAGCAGCGAAGGTTATGACCCGAAGGCCTATCGGATGGAAGTACAGACGCGCTTCTCAGCGGCAGTCATCCCGATCATCATGGTCCTGGTCGGCATCCCCTTTGCTCTGCAGCGCGGCCGCAACGCCGGTTTCGCGGGCGGGATTGTCATCAGCCTGGTCATCTTTGCCGTCTACTTCTTCCTGTATGCCATCTTCGCCGTTTTCGGCACCATAGCCGTCCTGCCGCCACTGCTCGCCGCCTGGGCGGCGAACATCCTCATGACCCTGATCGGCACCTGGTTCCTGTTGCGCGTCGACAATTGACCGTTGATAAAATGAACTGCCCTGCGGCTTGCCGCACGGTATCCAGAATTCAGCATCCAGAACACAGAAAAACTCGCGGCCCCACTTGATTGCAGGGACTTGTTATGGATTCTGGGTGCGGGAATTCACTCAATAAGGCGAGAAATCAGCGGCAGTCAATACTTGGCACAGCGCGCTGCGGGGAATGAACCCGTACATCATTCAAAGGGGGCCGGCATAAGCGGCCCCCTTTGATCCCCGTTACCATGACGACTATGAATTGATATCGGTTCAGCAACCGAAAAAAAGGTTTAACGCGAAAGGCGCAAAGGCGCGGAGGGGCAGTTCATAAATCTTTAGAAACTACCCTGATCCTGGCATTGCTCTCTGCATCTCCGCGTCTTTGCGTTAGTCAATGGCTTGAGTTTTGTTGTGCCTTTGTTTGGGTTAAAGGCCCGGTTAATATCGATAAGAGTCAGACTTGTAGGGCCCATCCACCGGCACACCGATGTAGTCGGCCTGTTCCTGGGTTAGGGTGGTCAACTTTGCACCCAGTTTACCGAGATGCAGGCGCGCCACCTTTTCATCCAGGCTCTTCGGCAGAACATAGACCTTGTTCTGGTAGTCTTCCGTGTGTAGAAAGAGCTCGATCTGCGCCATGACCTGGTTGGTGAAGCTGTTCGACATGACGAAGGAAGGGTGGCCGGTCGCACAGCCCAGGTTGAGCAGTCGGCCTTCGGCCAGCACGATCACCGCGTGACCGTCGGGGAAGGTCCACTGATCGACCTGGTTGCCATGTTCGCGGGGATTCTTGATGTTGACCTTGACGATCCCGGCAACCTTGGCCAGCGCGGCCATCTCGATCTCGTTGTCGAAATGACCTATATTGCCGACGATGGCGTTATGTTTCATCCGGGCCATGTGCCTGACGCCGATGACATCCCGGTTGCCGGTCGTGGTGATAAAGATGTCCGCCGACGCCACGACCTCCTCGAGGGTCTTGACCTCATAGCCTTCCATAAGGGCCTGCAGAGCACAGATCGGGTCGATCTCCGTGACGATCACCCGGGCGCCCTGGCCGCGCAGCGACTGGCAGCACCCCTTGCCGACATCCCCATAACCGCAGACCACGGCAACCTTGCCGGAGAGCATGACGTCGGTCGCCCGCATGATGCCGTCGACCAGGCTGTGCCGGCAGCCGTAAATATTGTCGAACTTGCTCTTGGTCACCGAGTCGTTGACGTTCATCGCCGGGAACGGTAGTTTGCCCTCTTTCTGCAGCTGGTAAAGACGATGGACACCCGTGGTGGTCTCTTCGGTGACGCCCTTGATAGAATTGCAGACGGCGGTCCAATCGACCGCCTTGGCAGAGATAGACTTTTTCAGGCATTTGACCAGCTCGATCCAGTCTTCCGGATCGTCGGCACTGCAGTCAGGGACCCCATGCTTCTGCCACTCGGTCCCGTAGAGCACCATCATGGTCGCATCGCCGCCGTCATCGAGGATCATGTTCGGCAGCTGACCGGACGGCCAGGTGAGCGCCCTCTCCGTACACCACCAGTATTCCTCGAGCGTCTCCCCCTTCCAGGCAAAGACGGGCACCCCCCTGGGAGCATCGGGGCTCCCGTCGCGACCGACGGCCACGGCCGCCGCGGCCTGGTCCTGGGTCGAGAAGATATTGCACGAGGCCCAGCGCACCTGGGCGCCAAGATCGACCAGGGTTTCAATGAGCACCGCGGTCTGGATCGTCATGTGCAGGGAGCCGGTGATCCTGGCGCCCTTGAGCGGCTGCTGGTTGCGGTATTCCTCGCGCAGCGCCATCAAGCCCGGCATTTCCACCTCGGCCAGATGCATCTCCTTGCGTCCCAAAATGGCCAGCGATAGGTCCATGACCTTGAAATCACGATTGTCTGTCATCCGACAAGTCCTCCGTTGTTATTTGCTGTTGTCAATGGCGACACCGGCGCTCATCAGAAACACCGGCTGTTGCGTGGCGGGACTACCGAACTGCCGGTAGGTCCTTGTAAACATGCCGCTTTCGGCGAGCCAGCTTTCAAGCTCGCTGCGATTGAAGCCGAGCCATTGGTCCGCCAGGCGTTGCCGTACCCAGTCATGCTGATGCCGGATCAGGTCCGCCAGCACCAGCACACCCTGCGGCTCAAGGACTCGGCGGATCTCTTTGAAAACCTCGAGAGGCCGTTCGGCGTGATGCAGCACCTGGTTCATGACAACCGTGCGCACCGCTCCGTCAGCGAATGGCAGGTGGTTCATCTCGGCCAGGCGGATTTCGACCTGGTCTGCCAGTTGGTTCTGGATGATGGTCTCCCTGGCCATGGCCACCATCGATGGGGAATGGTCGAGTCCGACCGTACGCGCGGCTTTGCATGCCAGCAGCGGGAGGAGATGACCGGTTCCGGCGCCGATTTCGACCAGCAGACCGCCCTCGGGAAGCAGGTCGAGCAGAGGATCCCGGTATTCGGGCAGGCTCAAAAGTTCGACATGCATGTTGTCCCAGTCGCGGGCGTGGCGGTTGAAAAATTCCTGGCTGCGCCGGCGCCTTTCCGCCATGACCTGCAGGACGCCGGCGGCGTCCTGTTCCTGCCAGGCCAGTTCGGCGAGGTGCGCCTCGATAAATGGCCAGATGTCGCTGAAGAGCCCCTCGCCCGGAGACAGGCGGTAGTAGTGCCAGGTCCCCTGCTTCTCGACCCTCAGCAGTCCCGCCTCACTCAGAAGCCTCAGGTGACGGGAAATCCTGGACTGACCCATGCTCAGAATCTGCATCAGGTCCTGAACAGTAAAATCGCCCTGGCGCAGGAGACGCAAGAGGCGCAGGCGGGTGCTGTCAGCGAGGACTTTAAAGAGGCTCTGCATATATCATGATCATTTATTTTTATAAATCAATTTTTATTGATATATATCATCTCGGCTCGTCAGACAAGTAAAAAGCGCGGACCCCGGCGGGGGGCCGCGCCAGCGGATGACAGTTGTCAGACCGTTTACAGGGGGAGGATAACCGTGTACTGCTCGCCGGACTCCAGGTCACGGAGCTGCAGCCGCAGCTTGGTCGCATCCGGCGCCTCACCGGGGAAGAACAGGAAGCCATGGCCCAGAGTGCGCGGTTCGATGGCCCGGTTGTCGAGCTGCTTGTTGGCCAGATCCCGGGCAATTTGCCGCCCCTGGTCGCCTGAAGTGCCGGCCTGTGCGCCGCCCAGGATGGCACCGCCGGAAGCGCCTATAACGGCTCCGCGCCCAAGGTCATTGCCGATATTGCCGCCGTCGAGAACGCCAACCGCCAGGCCGACCAGAGCACCGGCGGCGGCGCCCCAGAAAGCTTTCTGCGACCCGCCCTTGACAATTGCACTGAACTCACTGCTTTCTTCCACCCGCTGGTAAGCGGTTCGGCGATCCATCAGGTTCCAGAAGTTGCCGCTGCTGTCGATCAGAAATGTCTGTTCGGGGACCATTTCAAGGCGGCGGTCGCCACTGTTTTCGATGGCAACCTGCACCGGCAACAGGCCGGCACCGCGGATGTCGAAGCCGAACACCTCCTTGGCGCGGCTCTTGTCATTGAAGGACTCGGCCGCAAGCTGGACACCGGCAACGGTCTGCAGATTGGCATATTGAGCAGGTGGCCGGAAGGGGACTTCGCGACTTTCATACACCGTGCAGGCCGGAATAAACAGGACCAGCAGTGCCAGTGAAGACATGGTTATGCAGGTCTTGAACATGCGCCTCTCCATAAGTGACAGCTGCACGTGGAAAACCTCCGCCGATAATGCCCCCCTGACACCGGGGAGAGATTATCGACCAGCCGACAGACCAGCCTGTCAAGCATATTGTAGCTCGTTTTCAGTCAAAAGCTACGGCGGGAGAGTGGTCAATGGACTGGCACCCTGAACGATTGAAACGCTTGGCAGCGACCCGCATGTCCGAGCGCAGCCAGACTGAACATTCAAGACAGGAGCAGCAGAGTGACGCTGCCATGAGCGATCAACCGCCGCTCCTGGTCGAGGATCTGCACCGTCAGGCTGGCCGTGCGACGCCCCAGGTGAAGAAGTTCCGAGCGCGCCACCAGGCGGTCCCCTTCACCGGCAGGCCTGATATAACTCACTTTCAGATCAACCGTCGTCAATTTGCGCCCCGAGGGCAGCAGCGGCTGCGGAAAGAAGCAGACCGTGTCGACCAGAGCCGAGATCAGGCCGCCATGGGCACCCCCCATGTAATTCAGATGACGTGCGTCGACAGTGACGGCCATCTCGGCGTATCGGTCGCCGATCTCCTTGATCGTGATGCCAAGTGTCTGCAGAAAGTTGATTTCAGCGGTTCCACCTGCGTCCATGTCCAACATGATTTCGCCCCTGGGGGAAAATGGTTATTCGACTCTGCGCCGAAGCTGCCAGCAGAACCAGCCCCTGACCAGCAGTGCCGTCACGGCACGACCGAAGCCATGGTCCGTCAAAGGGTCGACCCAGCGGTCAAAGAAATTAAGCCAGCAGAGCTGTGCAGGGACTGTCCGGCAGCCACGTCGATAAGCCTTGCGGCAATCCATGGCCAAACCGATCTGCCAGGCCTGGCTGCGCACGTATTCGCCAGTCGCCAACCAGACAGACCATCTCTCGCGCCGCGGCAATTCTCCGAGAAGCTCTTTGGCCAAGCGGTAAAATGGTCGCAGCCTGAGCGGTTGCGTCCGGTCCTGCTGGCGATAGACACCCGGTGCCCGGACAAAGAACTCCAGCCAGCCGATCGCAAAAAAATTCATCATCAATGCGTTGAGTGTCTGGCGGGCCCTGAGGCCCTCGACCCGGAACCGACGCGCGGAGGTCACAATCTCTCCGGGCAACAGCAGCCAGTGGCCAGCCTTGCGGATGGTCTCCGCCAGAGCCGTGTCTTCCATAACCGGCAGGTCTTCCCGGTACGGTCCGATGCTTTGGAAAAACGACCTCGACAGCAGCAGCCCCTGGTCGCCGTGGATGCACCCGGCGCGGCCGAGCGCGGCCTTGACTTCATAAAAATAGAATCCGCAGCCCACCCCGCCCTCGGGACGATCAAAGCGCAGGGCGAACCGCCCGGCCAGGGCATCGGAAGCCAAGCGCTGCCGGTGACTGCGCATGAACTCAAGCGCTCTCTGCAACAGGTTGACGTCATGCAGCCGGCTGTCGGCATGCAGGAAGAGCAGCCACTCGGCCTTGGCCTCAGCCGCGCCGGCATTCAGCTGGCATCCCCGCCCGCGCGGCCCGGGGCGGCAGGCCCCCGTCAGCCGGGAGGAGTCGAACAGCTGGCTGGCGATTTGACAGCTAGCATCGGTCGAGCCGCCATCGACGACGATCACTTCACTGGTGACCCCCTGCTGGCGGGCCAGGTCAGACAGCAGCAGCGGCAGGACCTGCTCCTCGTTGAGGGTCGGGATTATGATCGTGAGGTCCGGGTTGATCATCACTCACCAGCTTTGAACGCAAACGGGCGGACCGCCAGCACGATCCGCCCGTTCAATCAGGAGTCCACCTGGTCCGGTCAGATGCCGGCGCGCTGCTTCAGGGATGCGGCGCGATCGGTACGCTCCCAGGTAAATTCAGGCAGTTCGCGACCGAAATGGCCGTAGGCCGCGGTCTTGAGATAGATCGGACGCAGCAGGTCAAGGGTTTCAATGATAGCGCGCGGGCGCATGTCGAATTCCTCGCGGGCAATCTGGGCAATCCGGTCGGAAGGTATCTTGCCCGTACCGAAGGTGTTGATCATGACAGAAACCGGCTCGGCGACGCCGATTGCATAGGCCAACTGGACCTCGCATTTGTCAGCGAGACCTGACGCGACGATGTTCTTGGCGACGTAACGGGCCATGTAGGAGGCGCTGCGATCGACCTTGGAGGGGTCCTTGCCGGAGAAAGCCCCGCCGCCATGAGAGCCCTGGCCGCCGTAGGTGTCGACGATGATTTTACGGCCGGTCAATCCGCAGTCGCCCATGGGCCCGCCGATCACGAAACGGCCGGTTGGATTGATGAAATATTTGGTGTTTTCATCGAGGAGGTCGGCCGGGATCACTTTGCGGACGACTTCTTCAATGATCGCCTCCCTGAGGTTTTCATAGGCAACATCCGGGGTATGCTGAGATGAGACGACCACCGTATCGACCCGCATCGGCTTATCATTGATGTACTGGATCGAGACCTGCGACTTGCTGTCGGGGCGCAGGAAATTGAGCAGCCCGCTTTTGCGCACATCGGTAAGACGCTTGGTCAGCTTGTGCGCGAAGGTGATCGGCATCGGCATCAATTCAGGGGTTTCGTTGCAGGCATAGCCGAACATCAGTCCCTGGTCGCCGGCGCCCTGCTCGGCATACAGGCCCTCACCTTCGGTGACGCCTTGAGAGATATCCGGGGACTGGCGACCGATCGTGGTGATCACCGCGCAGGTCTCGTAGTCGAAACCAATCGACGAGTCGTCGTAGCCGATCTCCTTGATCGTGGCGCGGACGATGTCGGGCATGTCCACATAGGCGCTGGTGGTGATCTCGCCGGCAATCATTGCCATGCCGGTTGTAACCAGGGTTTCGCAGGCGACCCTGGCCCTGGGGTCCTGGGCGATAATGGCGTCGAGAATGGCATCGGATATCTGATCGGCGACCTTGTCGGGGTGACCCTCGGAAACCGATTCGGAGGTGAAGAGGAAATCTGTCATAGCCATTGAGTCTTACTCCTTGGGAAAGCTGTTAAAGAGCGGGAACGTTAAACTTTTTGACATATCTCTGTCAAGTAGTTGTTGCCGCCGGGCAGGACCCGGCAACACCGGAGGCGAAAGCCCCAGTTGGTTCTAAAGGGAAGGTTCGGCAAACAGCTGAGGATAGAGCTGGTGCATTTCCTTGCCGAGCGCTGCGGCAACCTCGTCGGCAGTCGCCAATGACATGAGCCGGTCAAGGATCTGTTTGACATCCGAATGATTGATCTTGCGCATGACCCGCTTGACCCGCGAGATATTTGCCGGGTTCATCGACAACTCGCTGAAACCGAGGGCAATCAGAACCAGCGCATAGATATCTTCTCCAGCCATTTCACCGCACATACCGACCTCTATGCCGGCATTCCTGGCTGCACTGCAGATACGCTGCAAGGCCTGCAGCACCGCCGGATGCATCGGTTCGTAGAGATAGGCGACATGCTCGTTGCCGCGGTCAATCGCCAGGCAGTATTGAATCAGGTCGTTGGTGCCGACCGAGAAGAAATCGACTTCTTTGGCCAGATGGTCAGCAATCAGGACGGCTGCGGGAGTCTCGATCATGATACCGACTTCAACATGTTCGCCACAGGGGAGACCTGCGTCGATCAGTTCCTGGCGCTCCCGCTCAAGGAACTGCTTGCAGGCCCGCACCTCGGCAACCCCCGAGATCATCGGGAACATGATGCGGACCGGACCGAACACGGCAGCCCGCAGAATTGCCCGAAGCTGGGTTCTGAACAGGTTGATTTCCTTGAGGGAAAAGCGCACTGCCCGCAGACCCATGGCCGGATTGACCTCATCAGAGAGGTTGAGCTCCGGGACAAACTTGTCGCCGCCGACGTCGAGGGTCCTGATGGTGACCGGGTAAGGGGCCATCCGCTCCACGGCCGCACGATAGGCCTTGAACTGTTCATCTTCAGAAGGAGGCCCATCGCCGGTCATATAAAGGAATTCCGTGCGAAACAGGCCGATACCCTGGGCCCCCTGCTCGCGCGCTGCGGGAATTTCATCGACAAAGTCGATGTTGCCACGCAAAGCCAGGGAATAACCGTCCATGGTTTCGGCCGGCAGGCTGCGGAATTGGAGGAGTTCAGATTCAAGGTAATCGTAGCGCTGTTTCTTCTGCAGGTAATCGCGGAACGTCTCCGGTGACGGCTTGAGAATCACCGTTCCGGTGCTGCCGTCAATGATCATCGGTGTGCCGTCGGGCACCAGGGAGGTCACGGTTTCCAGACCGACCACGGCAGGGATACGCAGGGAGCGGGCCAGGATGGCGGTATGCGATGTGCGGCCACCGACATCGGTGACGAAACCGACGACCTTGGTCCGGTCGATCTGCACGGTATCTGCCGGTGACAGGTCATGGGCAACAACAATTGCGTGCTCGTCTATGTCGGCCAGCGATTCACGTGTTTCACCCAGCAGGTTGCGGATCAACCGGTCGCCGATCGAATCGATATCGGAGCGCCGCTCCCGCAGGTACTCGTCGCTGATCTGGTCGAACACCCGCCGCAGCTTGCGCAGCACCCGGTTGAGGGCCCCTTCTGCATTGATCAGCTCATCACGAATGAGAGCAATGGTTTCACCGATCAGCATATCGTCATCGAGAATCAGCAGATGAGTATCGATGATATAGAGGTGATCGACTAATTCCTTGTTGCCGGCCTGCTCCTTGACCTCGATCAACTGGGCCTTGGACCTGGTCACGGCATCCCTGAATGCGGCGATCTCAGGAGCGGCTTCTGCCGGTGAAATGCGGCGTTCGATCACCGCCATCCGGTCGCGGTTGACCAGGTGGCTCCTGGAAATAGCAATTCCCGGAGCCGCGGCAATGCCAACGAGGATGGTATCCTCGGTTATGTCAATCTTCACCGAAGCCGTCATTGATCAAAGTCCCGATTACCTTCATCGCCTCTGCAGCATCTGCACCGGACACCGTCACGGTGATGCGCGAGCCCTGTGGAGCCGCCAGCATCAAAAGCCCCATGATGCTCTTGCCGTTGACCTCATCGCCGTCCTTGGCGATCGTCACATCCGACACAAACCGGTTGGCGGTCTGTACCAGCTGCGCGGCTGCGCGGGCATGCAGCCCCAGGCGGTTGACAATCTTGAATTCCGAACTTTCCGTCGACATCTGCTCCCCTCCGGTTTCAATCAGAACAACAGCGCCAGCAACAAAAGGCTCGACGTTGTCAGCAGAACAAGGAAAAGGCTGGTCACTCCCTTATGGGCCATCCAGGCGAACAGCAGGACCACCGGCAACAGCACGAACCCCCAGACGACCGAAAGGGACTGGTGCTCGCACCCCTTGTAGGAGAGGTAAGCGCACAGGATACCGATCAAAATCGTCGTTGATTCCTTGAGGCGGATGGCCAGGTCCGGAAGACGGCACTTCTGCACCGTTTCTATGGCGTTTAATCCCTGCATATGACCGAGCAGCAGCCCGCCGCCGCGCAGCACCAGGTGAGGCAGGTTGAAAAGCACCAGGAACACCACCGGGGCCCAGAGGGAGCCCTGGCTCGCCACCAGCAGCCCGATCAGGGCGGCAAGGGGCCGGATGCCGCCCCAGAAGAGTGCGTCACCCATAGCCGCGAATGGAGCCATGACCATGCTCTTGTAGGTCTCAACGTCCACGGCAAGGTCTTCGCCGGCGAGGCTGCGGGCTTCCAGGCGGAGGACGGTCGCCGCAACCAGCGGGGCAAAACAGGGGTGAGTATTGAAATATCCCCCATGTCGCCGGCAGACCTCCTCCGGAAGCTCATCCCCGTAGAGGCTGTGCAGCCCAGGCAGAATGAGGTAGAAAAACCCCAGGTTCTGCAACTTCTCAAAGTTCCAGCTCGCCTGCAGCAGAAACGACCGCAGATACATGCGCGTCAGGGTCAACCAGGAAAGGCCACGTTCTTTCATTCTCTCACCCCAGCCAGAGCACCAGTAAAGTCCCCGTAAATGCCGCGCAGAACAGGGAAATGCTGCGATTGACATTGATGGTTCCCAGCAGCGACGCCGCCCCCACCAGCACCAGGCTGTATTGCAGACTCAAACCGGCCTCACGCACCGCCCCGATTAAAAAAGGCGCCGCTTCGTAGAGGATGAAGCTGCCGACCAGGACGATCACCAACGCAGTCGCAAGGCTGGCCAGGGCAAAGCTGGCCAAACCGAAAAGGTGGTTGCGCTCCATACCACGCGTGCTGCCTGCCAGGAGGGCATTCTCTCCAGACACCGCCAGCCGGTCGTTGACATGGCGCGCCAGCCGGTCGAAGACCTGGCCGAATTTGCCGAGCGGGATGGCGACCAGCACGGCGAGAATCACCATCGGCATACCGTGCAAGCCAAGCAAAGGACCCACGCTGAGCGCCAGGACCGTCGCTCCAACCGCGACCTGGGTATCGTCCGGGGGAATCGCTGCCCCGACCGGCAACCGGCCAAGCCAGAGCAGTTCAAGCAGCATGCCGATCTCGAGACCGATCATGGGATTACCCAGCAGCCAACCGGTCAAGGGCGCCGCGACCAGCGGGCGCGAAATCATCGCCTGGACCAGGGCCACCCGGTCTAGCCCGGTCAGCATGGCGACCAGACCGGCCAGGAGATAGTCTCCGGCGACCATTCAACGCCCCCCGGAACGAACCAGCTTGTGCCAGTTCTGCTCGCGGTCCGCAGGGACACATTGGGAAACGATGGTAACCCCCTGGTCCTCGACCAGCTGCAACTTCTCGATGTCCTCCTGGTCGAGGGCAATGGTGCAGGTATAGCGATCCTTGCCCGCGCTCGAGTGCATGTTGCCGAGATTGAGCTTCGGGAAAGAAACCCCGAGCTGGCGTGCTTTAAGGGCATCGTCTGAACTGGCGAAAAGCAGCAGGACGCGCTTTTTGAGCAACTCGGCAGAGCTCAGGATGCTTGCGGTTTCTTCGAGCGTGCCGATGATCAGTTTGACCGAACTGGGGACTGCCGCCTGCATCACCATGCGCTGAAACGATGTGCCGGCCACGACGTCGTTGGCAACGACGATGCAATCGGCGTTGACGTAGGGGACCCAGGCTTCCAGGACCTGGCCGTGCACCAGGCGGCTGTCAATGCGTGCCAGGACAATGCTCATAGCGCAATCCCTCTCAACGCTGCAGGTATTCGCTGGCCAAAGCAATGCTCTGCTGGCCATATGACTTGAGAATCCCCGCCAGTTCATCCAGAGCGAGGTTCTCCTGGCTGTTGAAGAACTTGAGCAGCATCGGCAGATTGACTCCGGTCAGGACTTCCACCTCCTGCGGCTCGAGAAAAGTCATGCTGACATTGGCGGGTGTGCCGCCGAACATGTCGGTGACGATGATGACCCCGTGGCCATCCTTGACGACCTCGGCGATTGCCGCCGCAATAGCATCGCGGATGCTCTCCATCGAGCTCTCCTGGGTAATGCTCACGGCCCTGGCATTGCGCACCGGTCCGATGATCATCTGCGCTGATGCGAGGAGTTCATTCCCGAGGTTACCGTGCGTCGCAACGACCAAACCAATCATGATTCACCCTTGTCTATATCCCTGTGATGCACCTGGACGGCAAAACCGGCGCCGAGCAAGTGGGGGGCCAGGTCCTCGGCAACGGCTACGCTGCGATGACGCCCTCCGGTACAACCGACAGCTATGGTCAGGCTGGTCTTGCCTTCCTGACGGTAGCGTGGCAGTAGGAAGAAGAGCAGCCCTTTGAGCTTCTCGAGAAAAGCCTTGTAGTCAGGCTGGCTGAGAACAAAGCTGCTGACCTCCCGGTCCAGCCCGGTCTTGGGGCGTAACGCCGCGACGAAATGCGGGTTATCCAGGAAACGGACGTCGAAAACCAGATCCGAGCCCAGCGGCAAGCCATGGCGAAAGCCGAAGGACTGCACCTGCAGGTGCAGTTGCCCTTCGTGGTCCTCGGCACCGAGCACGAGGGCCAGGACTCTCTGGCGCAGCTGGTGCACGGTCATGCCGGTAGAATCCAGGATGACCGTCGCCAGGCTGCGCAGCCCGGACATGATCTCCCGCTCTCTGCCGATGGCGGGAAGAATCCCTTCTATCTGCACCAGGGGGTGACGGCGGCGGGTTTCGGAGAAGCGCTTGACCAGGTCGTGGTCCGAGGCCTCGAAGAAGAGCACATCGACCACATGGCCCTCGGCCTTGATCGTACCCAGCAACTGGTGGCAGTCACCCAGGAACTCGGAGCTTCTCGCATCGACCACCACGGCCACTTTTGCGGTACCCCGGTCCGTCAGGGAGAGGAAATCATGGAGCATGACCAGGGGGAGGTTGTCGATAACAAAGAAGCCGGCATCTTCCAGGGCACGGGCAGCTGTACTCTTGCCGGACCCGGACAAGCCGGTGATCACGACCAGCCGCCGCTTCATTCCAAGTTGTCCCCAATGATCGACTGGGCGTGAATCCGAGCGGTTTCGGCCATGCGCTGTTCCAGACGCTCCTCGAATTCGATCGCGCTGTGATACCCCATTTCCTTGAGCAGCTGGTTGCGGGCCGCCACCTCGACAATGGTGGTGATGTTCCTGCCCTGGCGCACCGGAATCGTCTGCAGAGGCAGCTTCACCCCGAGCAGTTCATAGCTGCTCTCTTCGAGGCCCAGGCGGTCGTACTCGTGGCCGTCCTGCCATTCCACGAGCTCGATGACCAGGTCGATCTTCTTGCGCTCGCGGATGGCTGCCACACCGAAGAGGTGCTTGATATTGATAATGCCGAGGCCGCGGATCTCCATGTGGTAATGCAGCAGGTCATTGCCCTCGCCGAAGAGCACCGCCGGCAGTTTCAGCCGCACCTTGATGATGTCATCGGCCACCAGCCGATGACCACGGATCACCAGGTCCAGGGCGCACTCGCTCTTGCCGATACCGCTTTTGCCAAGCAGCAGGATTCCGACCCCCAGGACATCGACCAGGACGCCGTGCACATTGGTCTGGGCGAGCAGGCGCTCTTCCAGGTACTGGGTCAGCAGGGAGATAAAGGTCGAACTCTGATGATGGCTGCGCAGCAGCGGAATCCCTTGGTTTTCCACTTCGCGCAACAGATAATCGGGGGGTTCGAGATCTTTGGTGATGATGAAACAGCAGATGTCGAACGAACAGATCCGGACGATATGCTCTTCTGCCTTGACCGAGTCGTGTTGAAATAATTCGGAGAGATAGCTGAGTTCGGTGGCACCGAGGACCTGGATGCGGTCCGGGTGGAGATTCTTGGTGTAGCCGGCCAGTGCCAGCCCGGGCTTCTGAATTCTTGGCACCTGCACAAAGCGGCTCAGACCACGCTCACCGGCCAAAAGCTCCAGGTCAAGCCCGGCCTCCGTCTCGGACAGCAATTCTGAGATACTCAGACGGGGCATCGATTCAACCGTTTACAGATGCTCTTCCTCTTCAGCGATGATGCGGTGAATTTCCGCGCTGTCGACTGCTGACTGCAGACGCTCGCGCACAGCGTGACTCTTCAACAGTTTGGAAATGCGGGCAAGGGTTTTCAGATGAACACCGACGGACTCCTCCGGCGCAACCAGGAGGAAAAAAAGGTGGGCCGGTTTGCCGTCCATTGAGTCGAAATCAACGCCATGACGGCTCAAGCCGAAAGAGATCAGCAGTCGGTCGATATCCTTCAACTTGCCGTGTGGAATCGCGACCCCGTCGCCGATTCCAGTGGAGCCGAGCCGCTCGCGCTCCATGAGGACCTTGAGGACCTCGTCACGGGCCAGGCTGGAATCAGCCTTGAGCAGAGCGTCTGTCAGCTCGGCGAGGACTTCTTTTTTTCCCGTCCCGTGCAACTCTGCGACGATCGCCGCAGGTTCAAGCAACTCCGAAATTTTCATCACACGTTTTACCTGGTTGCGAATGCGTTGGTTAACAAAACAACAGCAGGCGGTCGAATTGCCGCCTGCCGTAAAAGATATCCTTAGGTCTGGGGTACAATCAAGCCATAATTGCCATCTTTGCGACGATAAACCACATTTATCTCTTCGGAGGACGAATCGGTGAAAACCAGGAATTCCTTCTCCAGCAGGTCCATCTGCATGACAGCTTCATCCACCGACATCGGTTTTACCTGGAAACTGTCGGACTTGATGATGCTCGGTTCCGGATGTCCTTCATCGATACTTTCGGCGGTGAAGACGGTTTTTTCCACCCGGCGCTCCCGCCCGCTCAGCGGTTTATGTTTTTTAATTTTATCCTTGTAACGCTTCAATTGACGTTCGAGTTTATCCAGCACCCCGTCGATCGCGGCATACATGTCCGCAGTCTCATCGGTCGCCTTGATGGTGATCCCCTTGGCGGCCAGGGAGACTTCCGCCTTGTGACGAATCTTCTTCTCGACCGAGAGGACCACCTGTGCCTCTACGGGTTCATCAATATATTTTTTGACCTTTGGCAACTTCTCTTCAACATAATTACGAACCGGTTCACTTGTTTCCATATGTCGAAAGGTCACGTTAACGCGCATAATTTCCTTACCTCCTGGCAAATGTTTATGAAAAGGGTCGTCTTGCTACAATTATACCCGCTGGTTTTCATAACACCATGGCAGATTAAAACAAACGCTTCCTTTGCGTCGACGAGCCGACGCCCAGCATCTCCCGGTATTTGGTCACCGTGCGACGCGCGATATCGATCCCCTGGCCGTGCAGGATTTCGACGATCTTCTGATCCGAATAGGGTTTGCGCGGGTTCTCCGCGGCGATGATTTCCTTGATCTTGCTTTTCACACTCTCCGAGGCGACCGAATCGCCCTCGGTCGTACTGATGCCGCTGTTGAAAAAATATTTCAATTCAAACAGCCCCTGCGGCGTCTGCACGTACTTATTGGTGGTGACGCGGCTGACCGTGGACTCGTGCATCTCGATGTCTTCGGCGACATCCCGCAGCACCAGGGGCTTGAGGTGGTCGACACCCCGGTCGAAGAAGTCGCGCTGGAACTTGACGATACTCTTGGTCACCCGGTAGATGGTGCGCTGCCGCTGGTGGATGCTCTTGATCAGCCAGAGGGCGCCACGTAATTTTTCCTGAATATACTCTCCGGCTTTTTCATCGAGCTGCGCTGATCCCGACAGGGCGTTGCGATAAAAGGAATTGATGCGCAGGTTGGGCAGCCCTTCGTCGTTGAGAACGACCACGTACTCGTCGCTGACTTTGTAGACAAAGATATCGGGGATGATGTAGTGGACGTCTTCCTGGCCGTATTGGCTCCCCGGGCGGGGGTCGAGGGCACTGATGAATTTGGCCACGCCGAACACCTCCTCCAGGGGGACCTGGAGATTCCTGGCGATGACCTGGTAACGGCGGTTTTCCAACTCGTCGAGGTGGTCTCTCAGGATGATGCCGACCAGTTCGTCCGACATGCCGAGCTGTTCAACCTGCTTGAGCAGGCACTCCTGGAGATTGCGGCTGGCGACGCCGGGCGGGTCGAAATCCTGGACCACGGCGAGGACCCGCGCGATGCGCTCGGGGTCGCAACCGGTCTGCCCGGCAAGTTCGTCCACGGAAGCCTGCAGGTAGCCATCGTCGTCCACGTTGCCGATGATTTCCATGGCAATGGCCCGGTCCTGGTTTTCCAGACGCGAAAGGTTCAGCTGCCAGTGGAGGTGATCGGAGAGGGTCGGTTTCCTGGTGAGAAGATTCTCGTAAGAGGGGCGGTCTTCATCATCCTCATAGCTGTCCGCGGTGGAACCGCCGAGGCTGTAGCTCTCCAGGTAGGTCTTCCAGTCGATATCCGACATGCCGTCGCGATCGCCCTCGACCTCCTTGACGCCCTCCTGGGCCTGCTCTGCAGCCACCTCGGCGTCATGTGCCTCTTCTGCCGGGGTTTTCTCTTCGGCAGCGTCCTGACCTTCTTCGAGGACGGGGTTTTCCTCGAGCTCGGAGCGCACGACGTCCATCAATTCCATGCGTGACAGCTGCAGAAGCTTGATCGCCTGCTGCAACTGCGGCGTCATAACCAGTTGCTGGCTAAGTTTGAGTTGCTGTCTGATCTCTAAAGCCATGGCACCATCATAACGGAAAGTGATTGCGGCAGGTCAAGTTCCTGCCCGGTAAAAACTGCCCCTGAAAGCCGGGCTCCTAGAGCCGGAACTTCTCCCCCAGGTAAATCGCCCTGGCCCGTGGACTCTGGGCGATTTCACCCGGGGAACCGTGCTCCAGGACGCACCCTTCGTTGAGGATATAAGCACGGTCACACACCCCCAACGTCTCACGGACGTTGTGGTCGGATATCAACACGCCGATACGGCGTTTTTTCAATTCGCTGATAATCTCCTGGATATCAAGCACAGCAATCGGGTCAATCCCGGCAAAAGGCTCGTCAAGCAGGATGAATTTCGGCTCCAGGACCAGGGCCCGGGCGATCTCGACCCGGCGCCGTTCCCCCCCGGAGAGTGCATACCCGAAAGATTTGGCGACGTGCTTCAGGCGGAAATCGGCAAGCAGTTGATCTTTTCGGGTCTGCTGAACAGCCCGGGATTTTTCCACCGTCTCCAGGATCGCCAAGAGGTTCTGCTCCACGGTCAGCTTGCGAAACACCGAAGCCTCCTGGGGAAGGTACGAAATGCCCATCCGGGCTCTCTGGTGCATCGGCAACGGGGTCAGGTTTTCCTTGTCGAGGAAAACTTCCCCCTGATCCGGCCTGACCAGGCCGACCACCATGTAAAAAGAGGTGGTTTTTCCGGCCCCGTTCGGCCCCAGCAGGCCGACCACTTCTCCGGAGCCAAGTTCCAGGTCGACCGAAGAGACCACCTGACGGCTCTTGTAGGCTTTTGACAGGCCGCGTGCAGTCAGAAGGTGATTCAAGGCTTCTTCTCCGTCTGCGGGGTAAAAACGGCGTTGACCCGGCCCCCGGCGCCGCCGGTGACCACGCTGCGCTGGTCATTCAGGTAGAGCGTGATCTCCTGGCCCTGGACAAAACTGTCACCATCGGTGACTTTCGGTGAACCGGTCAAGACAATCCGGTCTTCAGGACGATAGAGGACCGCTTTTGCTCCGGTCGCCACCCGGGTTCCCTGAACGATCCGCACAGAGCCCTCTGCGATCACCTGCTGAATGTCCCGTTGCGCTCCGCTATACTTGACCGTCAGACGGTCACCATGCACGGTCAGGTCATCCTGAACGGCAACGGCATTCCCCGAAAAAACCAGCTGCTGGGCCTTGTCGTCGGCTTCGAGACGATCGGCGGAGACCTTCACCGGTCCACGGGGTTGTTGTTGCGCTTCAGAAGCGGCATGCGCGGACAACGACACAAGCAGTAGGAAGGCCATGATCAGGCAGGCTGTTATTTTCGGAACAGGAATCGTCATTTTCTCTCAGCAGGGTCAAGGGACCCTCTCACATCGGCACTCAGGTTTAGAAGCCTCTTCGGTACGTTAAACACCAACCCGGTCCCTTCCAGCTGGACCCCTTCTCCGACCAGTTGCACATGCGCGTCACTCGTCGCCGTCTGTGAATCCTGATCATAATCGAGATGATCGGTGTACAGCGTATACCCGTCAGGGTTCCTCAGCACGACATGGCCGATCAACCTGACTCTCTGATAATCGTCGCTGACCTCGCCCTGGTCGGCCTCCAGGGAGCCTGAGGGTTCCCCCTGGGCATCGTAAAAGCTCATCCGCGGCCTGTTGACTGCAAGGCGCCCGGTTTCCGCCTGGCGCACGACCTGGCTGGCGACCAGACGCCAGCGTGCCTGCCCCTCCTCGAGGTGGGTATAGTCAATGTCCTGCATCGAGACATCGACTCCCTTGGGCAGCGCCTTCACCACCGTCTGCAATTGGCTAGCAGGTCGATAACGCAGGCCGATGACTGCCAGCAGGATCAATGCCAGAGCCAGGGCCAAAACCAGGAGAAGATTGCGCGGCTTGAAGTAGCTCATCGACGTGGCTCAGTATAGCACTCCGGAATGTTTACTGTAAAGCGCAATAAGGCAAGTTGGCATGGGATTTGTATGGCGGGCTAGTCTTCGAAATAACGACGCGTCACTGCCGACCAACGGCCGGAGGCCTTGAGGAGGTGATCGCAAATCTCCCGGACCGCACCTCGCCCGCCGGCGCGCCTGGTCACCAGGTGGGCGGCAGCTTTCACCTCATCCATGGCGTCGGCAACGGTTGCGGCAAAACCCACCTGCCGCATGACGGGAAGGTCAACGAGATCGTCGCCTGCATAGGCGACCTCCCCTGGCTCGAGAGCAAGTTTCTGAAGAATTTTCCTGAAGGGCAGCCGCTTGTCCTTGGCACCCTGATAAACCAGTTCGATTCCCAACTCGGCTGCCCGGCGGTCGACAATGGTCGACTGGCGCCCGGTAATGATGCCGACCTGGATCCCGGCGCGCTGGACCAGCTTGAGGCCATGGCCGTCCTTGACGTCGAAGGCCTTGGTCTCGCCGCCGTTGCTGTCATAGATGATGCGCCCGTCGGTCATGACGCCATCGACATCAAGCAGCAGCAGTTTGATCGCGGAAAGGTCGTCAGCCATCAGATCACCCCGGCCTTGAGCAGATCGTGCAGGTGAATAATCCCGACCGGCGCCTGGTCCTCTTCCGAGTCGAACACGAACAGGGATGTGATCTGGTGCTCCTCCATGCGCTGCAGGGCCTTGGCTGCCAGGTTGGTACCCAGGATTCGCTTCGGCCTGCCGCTCATCAGCTCGCAAACCGGCAGGTTGAGGACCTCGATCCCCTGCTCGATCTTACGGCGCAGGTCACCGTCGGTAAAGACTCCGACCAGATCACCGCGATCGTCGAGAATCCCGGTGATGCCCAGTTTTTTGCTGGAGATCACGTACAGAGCGTCCTTCAGCAGGGTGTTCACATTGACGGTCGGGACAGCGTCACCCACATGCATCAGGTCTTCAACCCGCAACAAGAGCCGCTTGCCCAAAGCCCCCCCGGGGTGATACAGGGCAAAGTCCTCTTCCCGGAAACCTCTCTGCAGCAACAGGGCAACGGCCAGGGCATCACCCATGGCCAGGGTGACGGTGGTGCTTGCCGTCGGAGCCAGCTGCAGCGGACAGGCCTCCTCCTTGATCGAGATATCGAGGAAGACATCACCGGCCCGGCCCAGGGTGCTGGCAGAGCTTCCGGTCATGGCGATCAGTGGCAGGCCCATCCGCTTGATGACCGGCAGGATGCGCGTGATCTCCTCCGTTTCGCCGGAGGAGGAAACCGCGACCACGACATCACCCTTCATCAAGATGCCCAGGTCGCCGTGCACCCCTTCCGCGGGGTGCAGGAAGATGGCCGGCGTGCCTGTCGAAGCCATGGTCGCAGCCACTTTCTGACAGATCAGGCCCGACTTGCCCATGCCGGTCACGATGACTCGCCCGGTACAGCCCAGGATCATCTCCACCGCCATGGCGAAGCGTTCATCCAGCCGCCGGGCCAAAGCCACGACCGCGTCGGCCTCGATCTGCAGGACTTTACGGGCCGAGTCCAGAATTTCTGCGCGTTTATCCATCTTCACCTGACAATCCTGTCCAGCGCCAGCATCTGTTTCAGCAGCCCCTCGACGGTATCCAGCTGCAAACTGTTCGGCCCGTCGCAGAGGGCCTGGGCCGGGTTCTCATGAACTTCCCAGAACAGGGCATCGACGCCGGTGGCGACAGCGGCCCGGGAGAGTGGGGCCACGAATTCACGTTGTCCGGAAGAGGACAACCCGGCACCGCCCGGCAGCTGAACGGAATGGGTGGCATCGAAGACGACCGGATAGCCGGTCCGGCGCATGATGACCAGCGCACGCATGTCGCTGACCAGGTTGTTGTAGCCGAAGCTGGCGCCACGCTCGGTGAGCAGGATCTGGTTGTTGCCCGTCGAGAGGACCTTGCCGATGGCATTCTCCATATCCCAGGGGGCCTGGAACTGGCCTTTCTTGATATTGACGATGCGGCCGGTCTCACCGACTGCGACCAGCAGGTCGGTCTGCCTGGAGAGGAACGCCGGGATCTGCATGATATCGAGAACTTCGGCAGCAGGCTTGACCTGGGTGAGTTCATGGACATCGGACAGAACCGGCAGCCCCGTCTCCTCTTTGACCGCACGCAGGATCGCCAGCCCCCTGTCCAGCCCGGGGCCACGATAGGATTGGACGGAAGTCCGGTTGGCTTTGTCGTAAGAGGCCTTGAAAATCAGGCCGACCCCGAGCCGCCCGGCAATCTCCTGCAAAGCCCTGGCGGTGTTCAGGGTGTGAGCTTCGTTTTCGATGACACAAGGCCCGGCAATCAGGGCCAGCGGGTTGCTGCCGCCGATTTTGACCGGTCCGGCAGTCAGGATCTTGCTCATTGGCATTCCTGCTCCTGCCGGGCCTTCTGGCAGGCACCGACAAAGGACTCGAAGAGCGGATGGGGTTCCATCGGCCGGGATTTGAATTCCGGATGAAACTGGCAGCCCAGGAACCAGGGGTGTTCGGTGATCTCGACGATCTCCACCAGGTCTTCTTCCGGGTAGATGCCGGAAAGCACCAGCCCGCACTTCTCGAGGGCCTTGCGGTAGGCGTTGTTGAACTCGTAACGATGCCGGTGACGCTCACCGACGTCCTTCTGGCCATAGATCCTGCGGGCCAGGGTCTTGTCCTTCAAGGTGCAAGGGTAGGCGCCGAGCCGCATGGTCCCGCCCTTGCCTTTGACGGTCTTCTGTTTTTCCATGATGTGGATCACGGGGTTCTTGGCGTCTTCCTTGAATTCGCTGGAGTAGGCTTCTTCAATATTACAGACCGTGCGGGCGAACTCGACAACGGCCATCTGCATGCCGAGGCAGATGCCGAAGAAAGGCACCTGGTTCTCACGGGCATAGCGGATTGCGGCAATTTTACCTTCACTGCCGCGCTCGCCGAAGCCGCCCGGCACCAGGATGCCGTCGACATCGTTGAAAGTGCTGCCGATACCGTGACGTTCCAGCGCTTCAGAGTCGACATATTTCAAATGCACCCGGCAGTCGTTGGCGATCCCGCCGTGGGTCAGCGCCTCGGCGAGCGACTTGTAGCTCTCGGTGAGTTCGACGTATTTGCCGACAATGGCGATCGTGGTGACACCGGCAGGCTCCTTGACCCGCTTGACGATCCGTTCCCAGGCACTCAGGTCGGGCTTCTTGGTCCAGATGTTGAGGGCTTCGACAATCCTTTCGTCGAGGCCTTCGTCGTGGAAAGCGATCGGCACTTCGTAAATCGTTTCGACGTCCCGCGCGGTGATGACCGACTCTTCGCGGACATTGCAGAACAGGGCGATCTTCCCCTTCATGTCGCGCGGCAGTTCGCGATCGCAGCGGCAGAGCAGGATATCGGGTTGGATGCCGATCTCGCGGAGCTCCTTGACACTGTGCTGGGTCGGCTTGGTCTTCAGTTCGCCGGCCGTCGGAATGTACGGCACCAGGGTCAAGTGCACGTAGAGCACATTTTCCGGGCCGAGATCACTGCGAAACTGACGGATGGCTTCAAGGAAGGGCAGCGACTCGATATCGCCGACCGTGCCGCCGACCTCGACAATCGCCATGTCGACACCCTTGGCGTTTTCGAGGATCTTGCTTTTGATCTCGTTGGTGATATGGGGGATAACCTGGACCGTGCCGCCCAGATAGTCGCCGCGCCGCTCCTTGCGGATGACCGAATCGTAAACCTGGCCGGTGGTAAAGTTGGACTTTTTGCTCAGGTTGGCCGTGGTGTAGCGCTCGTAGTGGCCGAGGTCGAGGTCCGTTTCGGCACCGTCGTCAGTCACAAAGACCTCTCCGTGCTGGAACGGACTCATCGTGCCTGGGTCGACATTTATGTAAGGGTCCAGTTTCTGCATCGAAACCCGCAGGCCGCGGGCTTCCATGAGCGCTCCGATCGACGCGGCCGCCAGCCCCTTGCCGAGCGACGAAACCACGCCGCCGGTGATGAAGATGAACTTGGTCTTCATAGATTCTCCTGACCGTTGAGCAATGAAAGTACTGCAAATAATTCAAGCCACGGATTTTACACTTACGTCGCTTAAATGAAAACCCCTTATTCATCAAACCTTAAGCGGGAAAAGCCGCGGACAGAATCTTCTTCACCCGTTCGAGGTCCTCCGGCGTGTCAACCCCCTGCCCCGGCAGCGCGGTTTCCGCCACCCTGATGCGGAAGCCGTGTTCGAGGGCCCGCAACTGCTCGAGGCACTCCTGTGCCTCCAGGGGCGTTGCCTGGAGATGCGGGTAGCCGAGCAGGAACTCCCGCCGATAGACGTACAGGCCGACGTGCCTGGCGGTCGCCAGCTCGGCCCAGCGCTGTCCGAGGTCACCACGGAAATCCCGCGGGTATGGAATCGGCGCCCGGGAGAAGTAAAGCGCGAAGCCCAGCCGGTCGGTGACCACCTTGACGACATTCGGGTCACGATATTCCGCCAGGGATGTCAGGGGGGTCTTGAGCGTTCCCATGGGGATCGATTCGTCTGCCAGCAGGGGCGCCACGGCCGCCTGGATCATGGCCGGGTCGATCATCGGTTCGTCGCCCTGGACGTTGACCACCAGCTCAGCATTCAGGCCGGCGGCCACCTCGGCCAGGCGGTCGGTGCCGGTGGCATGATCGGTTCGGGTCATCGCCACCTCGCCGCCGAACGCGGTCACAGCCTCGGCAATCCGCGCATCATCGGTGGCAACGATCACCCGGTCAACCGCCTCGCAGAGCGACGAACGTTCGTAAACCCACTGGATCATCGGCTTCCCGCACAGGTCGGCCAGCGGCTTTCCAGGGAATCTGGTCGAGGCATAACGTGCCGGGATAACGACGGTAACACCCATGGTGGTCAACCTCCGAAGTCAATCTTAAGATAAGCAGCAGGGCCTCGGGCCGACAGCCCAAACGAAGGCAAGCAAGCTTAAACATTAACTCGCGCAGTACCGCAGAGACGCAGAGAGCAATGCCAAGGCCATGATATTTAGTAGATTTATGAACTTTCCCTCTGCGACCTTAAGCGCCTCTGCGTGAAACCTTTTTTCAGGTTACAGAAGCATTCATAATACCGTGAAAGGGCCCTTTAGCCCAGCAGCAAACCGACCCGCTGCTCGGCGGCTTCTCGGGCTTCGGCCACGATCCGCTGCAACAGGACCTCGCAGGTCGGGATATCGTTGATCAGCCCGATCACCATGCCGGCGGCCCATATCCCTCCGTCGACATCACCTTCCACCATGACCGCCTGCCTCCCGCGCGACCCGGCGACCAACGGTTGGATGACAGAGAAATCCGTTTGACCGGGACGCGCCTCGATGGCGAGGACCTCCCCGGCAACGGTGTTCCTGAAAACCCGGGCGGTATTATTCAGCGTCCTGAAAATCAGGGCGGTCTGGCGCTCGTCCGCATCGACTATGGCCTGCTTGACGTTGATGTGCACCGGGGCTTCCCTGGTGGCGACGAACCGCGTTCCCATGTTGATGCCTTCGGCGCCCAGCGCGAAGGCGGCCGCCATCTGGTAACCGTTGGCAATCCCCCCTGAGGCCACGATCGGGATGCCCACCCTGGCGGCCACCGCAGGGATCAGGACCAGGTTCGTGACATCATCCTCCCCGGGATGCCCGGCACATTCAAACCCGTCGACACTGACCACGTCACAACCGATCTCCTCGGCTTTCAGAGCGTGACGGACCGAGGTACACTTGTGAATGACCTTGACGCCAGCCGACTTGAAAGCCGACATGAACGGTTGCGGGTTGCGTCCGGCCGTTTCAACTATTTTTACCCCGCTTTCGATGATCGCCCGGATATACTCCTCGTAGGGCGGCGGTTTGATGGCGGGCAGGATCGTCAGGTTGACACCGAAGGGCTTGCCGGTCAGTTCCCGGCAGCGGTCGATTTCCTGCACCAGCCCTTCCGGGCTCGGCTGGGTCAGGGCCGTGATGATCCCCAGCCCGCCGGCGTTGGATACGGCAGCAGCCAGGTCGGCGGTTCCGACCCACATCATGCCCCCTTGGATAATCGGGTAATCGACGCCCAAAAGTTCCGTGATTCTCGTCTTCATGCTAACCCCCTGTGGCTGGAGAAAAACTCATATCCTGCGGATCATTCCTTCCTGGGTGACGGATGCCAGCAAGCGCCCATCGCGGCTGAACAGGTGCCCGCGGCTGAAGCCGCGTCCATGAGAGGCGCTGGGGCTGTCCATCGCATAGAGCAGCCATTCATCTACGCGGAAATCCCGATGGAACCACATGGCGTGATCGAGGCTCGCCGCACGGATGGTGCCCTGCATGAAGGTCAGCGCATGGGGCAACAGGGCGGTGCCGAGCAGGGAAAAATCGGAGGCATAAGCGAGCAGCGCCTTGTGGACCGCCGGATCGTCCGGCAACCCCGCGTCAACCCTGAACCAGATCTGGCGAAACGGAGGCCGCGGCTCAGGTTCAAAGGGGTGTACCGGATCGACAGGTCGAAACTCGATGGGCCGCTGCCGGGCCAGCAACCTGGCCAACCTCTCGGGGACTTCTTCCTGCTTCCGCCTGAACAGCTCGGTCATATCGGGCAAAGCGTCCGGGCTGGGCACCTCGGGCATTTCGATCTGATGTTCGATCCCCTCTTCGCGAACCTGGAAGGACGCCGACATGTTGAAGATCGGTTTGCCATGCTGGATCGCCACGACCCGCCGGGTGGCATAACTTCGACCGCTGCGGATCCGGTCAACCTCGTATATAACGGGAGCGCTCTTGTCCCCGGGCCGGAGGAAATACCCGTGCATGGAATGCGCCCCGCGCCACTCGACGGTCTGGCTGGCGGCGAGCAGGGCCTGGCCGAGCAGCTGCCCGCCGAACAGGTGATGCCCGCCGATGTCGCGGCTCTCGCCGCGATACAGGTTTTCATCCAGGCGCTCGAGGGTCAGGGTTTGCAGCAGGTCAGGGACACTGTCTTTCATCAAGCGGCTTTCGTATTGTCGGAGCGCGTGCCACCGAAGGCATCATGTGTTCAGGATGTTGCTTGCACCATCTTGCAGGACGGCCGGTTCTCAACGGCGGCCCTGCAAGTTGACCGGCCGGGATTCATCCTACTTTGATGCCAAGTTTCAAGGGAACAAACCAAGCCGATGCTATTGCGGCATTTATTATGACAGCTTGCGGCCAAGTTGCAAAATAGGCAGAAAAACCGGCCTTGTCCATCAAAACCCAACAAGGGGTTAGCCCGGTTTCGGCTAACCCCTTGTTTTCATGAGTGGTACCCGGGACGAGATCGAACTCGTACAGGATTGTTCCCGAGGGATTTTAAGTCACAACGGCCAACGACCTTCACACCCCAAAGCCACATCGGCGCATACCATGCCACAACAAATAAAGTCAAATACTTTCAGATACTTAAGCCAACCTAAGTTTACGTCTGTTCTATTGTGACGAATTGCCAACAATGGTCATCAGATGCCTGAAGTAGACCGGGGAGTACACAATATTGTCACAAAAATCGGGTGACCACCCTAGCGCTCACCATTCTCAATCGGCGTACCGACCGTATCCTCGATCATGGTGTGGCATTCAACCTCGAACCACTCCTGGAACAGCTTGAACGTCCGTTTCTGCGGCCACAGGCTCTCGTCGGTGTACCACCCTTCCAATTCCGCCTCGAACAACACGGCGTAATTCGCCTTAAGCCAACGGGTCTGCGCCTTGCCGTCGTCGGCGTCTCTGTCTGATATCAAATAAATGTTGCGGTCGCGGTTGACCTCTTCCATGGAGTTCTGAGGATCGTCATCGTACGGGTCCGATTCGTTGATCCAATGCAACATCGGTGGCTTACATTTGAGAATGATTGCGGCTCTGTTGATCATTGACCGATATTCCTTATCGCCTCTTCAGTGCGAACGAACTGCATCAGCGGTTCAGATAGTCGTCAATTTCGGAAAACCGCTCAATATCTTTTTGTGAAACCCCACAAGATTGGTACATATCACGCCACGCGGACACAGCCGCAAAAACCTGCTCGACGATTGCCACGGCAGAGGCGATTCCCCATGTGCGCCCCAACCGTTCCAGGCTGGCCCGTCCCGGATAAACCGGATCGAGATCAAAGAACAGGACGTGCTCGCCGCGCTGGTTGATATCCGGGACCAAGTCGAAAGAAGGGGATAGCCTCCACCCCTCATCGCTGGTGCATGTCATCCAGAAGTTCTTCAGGTGATCATCGGTATTGTGAATCACCGCATTGAAAACCATCTGCCGGAACAGTCGTTCGGAATCAGCGTGCGGATCGGCACTGACTTTGCGCACCACGCTCAGGATATCCGCATACCGGGCCTGATAGTATCCGGTGGCTTTGAGCAGTGTTTGCAGGCTGACCATGTGGCGCCGTCCCTGCGGCACGATATCAAAGCGCTTGACCAGCAGGACCGCTCGACCGCCACACTCGACCAGTTTCGTTTCGGGCACAATCAGCCCTGCCTTCGCCGCCAGATTCATCGTCGCCGTTTCAATGCGTACCACATCGACATGGTCCTTGATGCTCGGGAATTTGGCGAGACAATGCACGTCCGCCTGTTCGTCGTACACCAGAACCTTCGGGCGTGCCCCACCAGGAGAACTCCCCGCCCCAAGCAGCAGGTTGATGTCGGTATCGTTTTTGTCGCCGCGCTCGAACGCTTCGGCAGCCGCGACCAGGCGGTCGAGAACAATGACCGAAGCCTCTTCTGACGATTTCTGAGGCAGGCCTGTCTCAACAAAGGAGAGCGCGCCAAGACCATTGCCCCCTAATGACAATAGAAGCTTCGGCAGATTCTGCTGATGCAACGGAATGCGATGCTTGCGGACCAGCAGGCGCCGCCCCCAATCGTCCGGCAAGCTGTCTTCGAACACTCCGAAAATCCCCGGGTGCTCGATCGTGAATTCCCCTTCACGTAACGGCAGCGAAATCGGGTCCAGCGCGAAGGCCCTCTTGCGGTTCAAATAGTCTGGTGTATATCGGAACGCTCCGCGCCCTCTGCCATCGTCACCGATCTCGCAGACCGTCTCACCGGCGAGGATTTGTTTCGCCTCCAGGGCAATCCAGACTTCGATTCGATAGATCATTTTCCACCTTTACGCGATGCGCGCTGGCGTTTCGGTTTTTGCATCTGTTCGTATTTGGCGAAAAGATTCTCTTTCGGCATCAGCAACCGGTCAAGATCCTCCGCAAGCCCGAGAATATCCAGGGCCACGGCCCAGTGCCCAAGCTGTACACGGTGGTCACCGCTCTCCATCTTAAAGAGAGTCGGGACGCTTACCCCGATGCGGGAAGCAAAAACCTTCTGCGACTCATTACGCCGCAAGCGCTCCTCGCGCAGTCGGGCACCGAGGGCTTTCAAGCTATCTGCAACCGTTCCTGAGACTATCATTTCCAAACCTTAACAGTAATTATATTTATTATTATCTACATTTTATGCATTTTATGCAAATAATATTTTGCACTAAAAGAGCCGGCCCGACATCCACACCAAAGAGTCTCTGCCATGGCAGGCCATCAAGATTGTTGTGTCCCTGAACACTTTACCGCGGACCAATCATGGGCCACAAATAACCACAGTCGACAAATAGTCACATCAAATAGCAACAGCCGCGCATTAATTTTACGAGTAGGTTCAAGGGTGGATTGTGTCAAATTTAAAGTGATTTACTGCTTTTAGTTGCACCCTAGTGGTCCAGCAGTGGTCCATGGGGTTATTTGGGGGGATTATACCATAAAGAAAAAGGGCTTAGCAATTAAGCTAAACCCTTGATCTTCTTGTGGTACCCGGGACGAGAATCGAACTCGTACAGCCTTACGGCCGAGGGATTTTAAGTCCCTTGCGTCTACCAGTTCCGCCACCCGGGCAAGGTGTTTAAATTTCGGTTATTATTAATGCAATTGTGAGCTGAGTGTCAACCGGAGGTTGCCTGTCATGCAAGATTGCCTGGTCTGCCCGAAGTGCGGCTCGGTCGTGGTTGGTTACCGCAACCCCTTCCCCACCGTGGACATCATCATCAGGATCGGCGCCAGCATCGTTCTGATCGCACGCCGCAACCCGCCTTACGGCTGGGCGCTGCCCGGCGGCTTCGTCGACTATGGCGAAACCCTCGAAGAGGCGGCCGTTCGTGAAGCACGTGAAGAGACCGGGCTCGAGATCGAAAACCTGCGGCAATTCCGGGCTTATTCAGACCCTCAGCGCGATCCTCGGCAGCACAATATTTCCGTAGTGTTCACTGCAGAGGCCCATGGCGTCCCCCGCGCCGGCGATGATGCCGAGCATGTGCAGCTCTTTCCCCTCGACACGCTGCCGTCTTTGCTCTGTTTCGACCATGCGCTCATCCTCAGTGATTACAGCGCCGGGAAAAAATAAAAGTCGGGGACTTCTGCCAACAGGCCGTGCTTGTGGCAAAGGGTGAAGTAGAGCCGCAGGCCTTCCACGTGCCCTTCAGTCAATTCGTAAGACATGCCACGCCAGTAGGCCTCCAGCTGCTGCGCTGCAAAGCCTGTCCTGGCAGATAGCTCGGCGGCCATTTCGTGCAAACAGCGGAAGGCATGGCGACGGGACTCGTGAAGCTGAGTGGCAAGCCTTCGGATTTCTTCAGGAAACGCATCCACGGCTGCGCGCCGCAGAATCCAGAGTGCAAAGACAAAGGGCAAGCCGGTAAAGTGATACCAGAGAGCCCCGAGATCGTTGATCTGGAACCCGGCGGGGCAGTTCCTTGCTGCGGACAGGGCACGGTCACCGATCAGCAGAGCACTCCGGCCTGCGCTGAGCAACTCTTCAACACTCCCGTCCGGAACTTTGAAGGAGACATCCTCGATGCCACAGAATTCCCTGAGAAGAATCTTCAACAGGTTGATCGAGGTTGCCGATTCGCCGGTGATGGCGATCTCACTACCCGACAGCTCGCTCAACGTGCCAGGAGTAAACAGCAGGACGCTATGCACCGGTCCTATGCTGCTGATGGAATGTCCCGGCAGCAGATAGTAGTCCGCAGAGTGCACGCCGTATTCAAAAGATGAAGAGGGGCAGGCATCGATGGCTCCCCCGGCCAGCATGGTATTCAACTCCGACGGCACCCCGGAGACAATCTCGCCGGAGAAGCCTTCCTCACGGAGGAAGTGGAAATATGGGGCCACGTTCAGGTAGGCGATACGGCCGATACGAAGAGTCATAATATTGCGGTTCTGTCGCCAATAAAAAGGTGCTTGGCCACCAATGCGCCAAGAGTTGAATACCACCAATCAAATACACATTTTTTAACACAAAGACACAAAGGGGTCATGCAAACGCAGAGAAAAACGTTCTTTTGTGCAAAATAAAAACTTTGCGTCTTTTCCTGAGTCCTCGGCGTCTTTGCGTTAAACAGGCCTTTTGCCTCCAGCTTCTTTTCGTTGATAAATCCGAAAGAAAATGCGGGGGCACGCCCCCGCATTCAGACAGCACGCCGGTGGCGAGGGCTCAGGGAAAATCCAAACTGGCCACATCGCGCGACGTGACCTGGAAAGCACCGAAACCCGTCGAGCCGTAGAATTGTGCGCGTGAGCGGATGGTGAGGGCCAGGGCTTCACCGGACTTGAGCCTGACGTCAACCATCACCTGGTCACCTTTGACCTCGCCGAAGTTGATGACGTCGATCTGCTGGAAGGGGATGGACAGCTTGCCCCTGCCCCGCAAGGCCGCCAGAAAGGTCTGGCCGTCCATGGAAAACTGGCTGAGGCTGGTCGTCGCGCCGACGCGGTCCTTGACTTGCGCCTGGATGTTGATATCTGTTTCCGGCACGGCCCCTTCCGGCTGCCCGCCGAGGCCGCCCATGCCCATGCAAACCAGTGCGACCGCTGCCGTCACTAGGAGAATCAAGCCACGTTTCATACGCACCTCCATATTCAGCTGAAATCACTAGGATATCTTACCACGCCCGGCGAGCCTGTTCAATGAACAACCGCCTGCCGCCCGGCGGCCCGCGAGTTGCTAGCGGCGCAGGTTCCAGTCAGCGTGACCGAACTTCTCAACGCTCAGGCGCCGTGCTTCCCGCAGTTCTCCGGCAGTCGGCTCGGAATGCAGCCACTCAATCTGCAGGTGCCTGGAGAACTCGTCGGCCAGCTGCGTTTCAAGCTCGCTGACGGTAAGCGGTCGAGGGCTCCACCGGTTCAGCCAGCCGACCGTCTTCAGCGAATCCGCCGTGGCGTTATCCGTATCAGCCTTCAGGACCCGCCCCAGCAGGTCAAGATCCATGTCTATGGGAATCGAGCCATGCTGCAGGAAGGCCTGGCCATGGCGCTTCTGCGCACTGCCGGCGACCTTACGGCCTTCGATGACCAGTTCGTACTGAGAGGGGGCGGAGAAGCATACGGCCTTCACGGCATTCTGATGACCGCCGCGCGGCTTGCCCGGCACCAGCTGTGCCGGAAGGTCGAGCTTGACGAGAGTCTGCTGCAGAACTTCGGAGATGACCCGGTAACAGTCGAGGACCGACCCACCGAACAGACCGGCATTGAGCGGCGCAATCACCGCATAAGTGACTTCCTGGTCGTGAAGTACCGCCCTGCCCCCGGTAGAACGGCGCACCACGTCGAGCCCGGCCTGTCGACACACCTCCAAGTCAACGTCGGCTGCCAGCGACTGCCCATAGCCAAGGCTGAGCGTCGCCGGTCGCCAGCGGTAGAAGCGCAGCACCGGCAGAGAGTCGCCGCTGGCAACGGCCTGCAAGAGGGCCTCGTCAAGAGCCATGTTCATGGCCCCGGCCTGGTAACCCGAGTTGATCAACCGCCAGCTGTGCATATTTGTGTCATTCCGAACCAGGGGCCAGGAAGAAGAAAGGCCAGGTTCCCCTGGCCTTTCTTATCAGAGCTTTAAACGCTCAATGAAGCCGGTATCGATATCACCGGAAATAAAGTCCTTGTTGGCCATGATGCGCTGGTGAAATTCTATCGTCGTCTTGATGCCGCCGATGATGAATTCATCCAGGGAACGCGCCATGCGCTTGATCGCTTCCTCCCGGGTATCGGCATGGACAATCAGCTTGGCGATCATCGAATCGTAGTGCGGCAGGACCACGTACTGGTCATAGACCGCGCTGTCGATCCGCACCCCCAGGCCTCCCGGAGGGTGGTAGCCGTCGATCTTGCCCGGGAAGGGGGTGAACTTGACCGGGTCCTCGGCGTTGATGCGGCATTCGATTGAGTGGCCGTTGATCTTGATATCCTTCTGCTTGTACTTCAAAGGCTCGCCGTAGGCGACGCGGATCTGCTCTTTGATGATGTCGACCCCGGTGACCATCTCCGTGACCGGATGCTCGACCTGAACCCGGGTGTTCATCTCCATGAAATAGAAGTCGCCCTTCTTGTCGAGCAGGAACTCCATGGTTCCGGCACTGGAGTAGCCGATCGACTTGGCCGCTTTGACCGCACAGTCACAGAGATGTTTGCGCTGCTCGGCAGTCAGAACCGGACAAGGGGCCTCCTCGATCAGTTTCTGGTGACGTCTCTGGATGGAGCAGTCACGCTCACCGAGATGGATGACGTTGCCGTGCTGGTCGGCCAGGATCTGGACTTCCACGTGCCGCGGGTTTTCACAGAACTTCTCAATATAAACTTCGGAGTTGCTGAACGACGCTTGGGCCTCGGCCCGGGCCATGGCATACAGGTTCGGCAGGGACGCCGGCGAATGAACAACCTTCATCCCCTTGCCGCCGCCACCGGCGGTCGCCTTGATGATGACCGGAAAGCCGATCTCGGCGGCAATGCGCTGGGCTTCGTCGACGTTCGGGACATTGTCCTTGGTGCCGGGCAAAATCGGGACTCCGGCCTTGATCACCGATTGGCGGGCAGCAATCTTGTCGCCCATCAGGCGGATGTTTTCCGGGCTCGGGCCGATGAAGGTCAAGCCGCAGTTTTGGCAGATTTCAGCGAATTCGGCATTTTCCGCCAGAAAACCGTAACCGGGATGGATGGCTTCCGCGTCGGTCACCTCGGCGGCGCTGATAATCGCCCGCATGTTGAGGTAGCTCTGGCTGCTCGGCGCGCGGCCGATACAGATGCTTTCGTCGGCAATCTTGGTGTGCAGGGCCTCGGCATCGGCATCGGAATGCACGGCCACCGTCAAAATGCCCAGTTCCTTGCAGGCGCGGATAATGCGCAGGGCTATTTCACCGCGATTGGCGATCAGAATTTTGCGAAACATGAAGCCTCCTTTGCGCCCAGGAGTCTGTCGATTTGTCCGGGCCGAAGCAAAATACTTATTTGAACAGATTTCAGCCCGTTACCGTGACACAGCCTGAACCGCGAACCGAAACGGAGCTGAAACATGAGCCAAGCCACCGAAATGACCTCAAAAGCGGCTCAGGAATGTAGCGAGGACCTCTTAAAGGCGCTCCACCTTGAAGAGCGGCTCGCCGAACTCGACCGGAGCAGCATCCTCCTTGAGAACTTCGATGATTTTACACTTGAACTCGGCTTCGATTTCGTTGAACAGCTTCATCGCCTCGACCAGGCAGACAGCCTGACCGGCCTCCACGATTGCGCCGACCTCTACAAACGCCGGGGCTTCCGGGCTCGGTTTCCGATAGAAACTGCCGACAATCGGGGAGTTGATGGTTTCGTACTTGTCGTCGACAGCCACCGGCGCAGCCGCCGCAGCGGGGGCCGGCGCGGGCGCCGCAGCAGGCGCAGGAGCAGCGACCGCGGCCGGCGCCGAAAATTGCACGTATTCCTTTTCAGGCCCACGCTTGATGACAATTTTCTCCTCGGCATTTTCCATTTCAAACTCGGTGATATCAGTGTCGGTGATTATCTTAACCAATGACTTCAAATCCTTGATATCCATCGCTACTCCTCCCTTGATCACCGGCACTGTTAGCAGCCCGGGCTGTGTGAACATCAGTTTAACAGAATGTTGCGAAACGTCTTGGGGATTTTCGTCATGGTCTGATGCCCGTCCGCAGTGACCAGGACCATGTCCTCAATCCTGACACCACCGACACCCGGCAAATAGATGCCCGGTTCGATGGTGAAAACCATACCTGCTTCGGCCAAAGCCTGGCTGCGCGACGAGACGGTCGGAGCTTCGTGCACCTCCAGTCCGACACCGTGACCCAGGCCATGGCCGAAGTAGTCGGCATAACCGCAAGTCTTGATGTGGTCCCGGGCGATCCTGTCCAGTTCAGCCAGGGCAACACCTGGCGCAACCGCAGCCAGGGCGCGGTCGTGCGCCTCCAGGACAACCTCGAAAATGCTGCGCAGCTTTTCAGGCACATGCCCCAGGGCCAGGGTCACCGTCTCGTCAGAGTGGTAGCCCGCCAGGCGGCAGCCGAAATCGATGGTAACCAGCTCGCCCCCGGCAAGGACCCTGTCGCTGGCGACGCCGTGCGGCAAGGCGCCACGGGGCCCGGAGGCGACGATTGTATCAAAAGCCTTTTCCTCGGCACCGAGCCTGCGCAGGGCAAACTCAAGAGCCAGCGCCACATCCTTTTCCCGAACACCCGGCCTGATCAAATCCTCCACCTCAGCCAGTGCCGTGACATGCAGCTCGGCAGCGGAGGCGATACAACGGATTTCTTCTGCAGATTTATGCAGGCGCAATCCCTGCAGTTCGTCACGGAGATGCCGCCATTGCCAGACGGCATCGCCCTTGTCCTGTAAATCCCGGAAGGTCCCGAAGGCCAGGCTGGCTTCGAAACCGACGCGTTCGACCCCGAAGCCCTGCAGTTGGGCAATAATGCCGTCGACCTTGGTTCTATACTCGCAGATGTGATCCGCAGAGACTTCCGCTTCAGCCTGTGTGGTATAACGCGAATCGGTCAGAAAAACAAGCTTGTCAGCAGTGGCGACCAACGCACCGTCGCTGCCCGAAAACCCGCACAGATAACGCAGGTTTTCTGCCTGACACAGAACCAGGGCGTCCAGATTGAGCGCACCGAGGAGATTGGCAACCTTCTGCCTGCGTTGTGGGTAGACCATAAAAGTGGAAATCGATCAGGAAAGACGCGCGGCCAGGCCGCGCAGAGCCAACAGGTAACTCATGGCACCGAAACCGGTGATCTGCCCGACGGCCACGCCGGCGGCACGGGCCGCGGCCTGAACCTTGTCGATCAGGTCTCCTTCGTGATTGGACTGGAAAAAGTCGACCGTCAGGAACAATTCTTTGGCCAGCTGCGCGATGGACTCGTTGATGTCGGCAAGGGTCTGCCGACCATAGACCTCGGGTTCACGCTGACCGAGCAGGTTCAGGTTGAGCCCGTGCAGTATCAGGATGTGCATCGACATATCAGCTGAGCGCCTCAAACAGGTTCTCACCCTCTCGGGTCAGCAGGTAACGGCCCTTGCCGAAGTTGCCGTCACGGTTGATGATCAAGGCGACAAAATAATCCGTGGTGAGCATCCGGATCACGATAAGGAAGCGATCGGTGCGAATGGAGATCTCCTCCATTTCACCGAGGCTCAGGATCTCCGCTGTCCTGCGGATCTCCTTGAGGACGTTGGAATATTCGACCACGACCATCTGCAGGTCGAGCTCCTGCTCAGGGGCAAAGAACTGTTCGACGGCAATACCGTCATATCCCATCAGAACGGCACCGATGCCACCACTGGTTCCCTCGACAATTCGCTGCAGGATCTCACTAAACATTTGCCCTCCCCTGTTTGATGGCAGTCAGCCAGCGTTGCAAAACCGCAAGTGGTGATTGATCTTTAATGGCACCCTGGAGCGGCGTAGAGGCTTGCGGCGCTTCGGGCGGCGCTTCTTCAGCGACGGCTTGCTCGGCCAGGTCCTGAGCCTCCGGTTCAGCGGCCCCTGCGGCCGTCGTTGTCACGGTGAGGCCGCCGAGGGCCTCCTGGAGCTGCAGCAGCCGTTCGCCGGCCTTGGCGTTCCCGGGATTCTGACGCAGGATGTCCTCGTAAACCCTGGCCGCCTTTTCCAGCAATCCCTGCTGCGCATAGATTTCTGCCAGGGTAGCCGTGGGAATCGGCTCTGCTGGCAAGGCGTCTTGCTTGGGGGGAGGTTCCTGGGCTTGGGATATCTGCTCGATCTTTCGCCAGGGCCTGGGCAGGTCCAGGGCGACCAGCATGTCGGCGATCTTCTCGTCGTCGGGGTGATACCCCTCGGCCTCCGTGAGGATATTGCGGGCCAGGTCGCGTTCGCCGCGGATCAGGTGCAGGCGGGCCTGCCCCACCAGCGCCGACTGGCTCTGGCGGTCAATACTAAGAGCCGTGGCATAAGCGCTCATCGCCTCATCGATGCGCCCCATCTGCCCGAGGATGCGACCCATGGTCGAGAAGCCGGGGCTGAAATGTGGCAGCCGCCTGGTGCCGAGGCGCGCCGCTTCCAAGGCATCATCCAGCAAACCGATCTGGCGGTAGGCTTCTGCCAGAGGGACAAACGCGGTAGAACTCGGATCCTTGGCGACAATCTGCAGGTAACTGCCGATCTTGCCAATCAAACTGCCTCCACTGCTTGCCGAAGTCATCTTCCCTCTTTCAGGTTCAGGTTAAGAGCTCGTCCAGGTATTTTTCCAGATCCTTGACCTGGTGCAATTCGGCGGAACCTATCCCGTGGTTCAAAACCAGCCTGACCGCGCCATCCTTGACCTTTTTATCCCTCTGCATGACACCGAGATAATCCGCCACGCTGAAATCGGGCGGGGTAACCGGAAGGTCGAAATAGGTCAGCAGGGCAACGATGCGATCGACGTCCTCAATTGAACACAGGTCGAGCCGCAACGCGGTACGGGCCGCCATGACCATGCCGATCGACACCGCTTCGCCATGCTTGATCACACCGTAGCCGGCGAGGGTCTCAACGGCATGGCCAAAAGTATGGCCCAGGTTCAGGAGTATCCGTAATCCCTGCTCTTTTTCGTCATTTTCTACAACATTCGCCTTGATTTGGCAAGACCTCATTACGGCATGGACCAGCGCCTCTGCTGACCGGTCCGCAAGCCGGTCACGGTGCTCCTCCAGCCATCTGAAGAATTCCCGGTCACTGATGATGCCATATTTGATGACTTCGGCGAGACCTGAAGCGTACTCTCTCTGCGGCAGGGTCGCCAGGACATTGACATCGATGTGAACATGCTGCGGCTGATAAAAGGCGCCGATCAGGTTCTTGCCCTGAGGGTGGTTGACGCCGGTCTTGCCGCCGATGGAGCTGTCGACCTGGGCGAGCAGGCTCGTCGGTACCTGTACGAACGGAATCCCGCGCAGAAAGGTTGCCGCGGCGAAACCCGTGATATCACCGATGACGCCTCCACCCAGAGCGATCAAGCCGCAATACCGGTCGAACTTCCTGTCGATCAGCACATCGTAAATGCTTTCGAGTGTGGCAACCGTTTTGTACTCTTCGCCGTCCGGGACCTGAATGACGCTCACCTGCCGCCCGGAGAGCACCAGCGCGTCAATCAACTGATCACAGTACAACTCACCGATACTGGGGTTGGTGACTATGGCCACTTTGTTGGGGAAATTGACCTCGTCGAGGGCGCTGCCAATGGCCGGAAAGGTATTCTCCCCGATCCAGATCTGATAACTGCGCTCACCAAGGCCAACAAGCATTCTTTCAGTCATTCGGCAAAACTTTCCGTTTCACGCAAGATATTCGGCAATCCCAACATACCGGGGTTCGGTAAAGGCCCTGGCGGGACGGGACAACCCCTCCTTGGGGAGGTGCGCTGCACATCCCCATAACCGCCAACCACTTTAGCGCATCCGGTTCCCTTGACACAAGTTAGACTTGTGGTGGCGGCCAATTATCCGGCCCGTAAAAAAAATCAATTATTTGCCATGAGGTGCCCGGGCTCACGCGATCAAGCACCCGCGCCCCTAAATTGCATGGCACGGACTCGGCAGATGCAGCTCAGGATTTAACCCACAGAACAACCTGCCCCGCCGAAGCTAAAGAGTCGACCGTCAAACCGGGCGCAACTAGTGAACCGGGAACAAAATGATGAACAGCGGGACCAGGAACAGCCCGATCAGCGTCGAATAGGACACGACGCTCGCAGCAAAATCCTTATCCAGGTTCTCCATGGTCGAATAGGTCAGAGTCATCATGCCGGCTGGGGCTGAAGAGAGGATCAGCACGACCACCTTGACCAGGCCGTGCAGGTCGAAGAGCACAACGCACAGGCTCCCAAGCAGCAGCCCCAACAGCATCCTGAGGGCAATGACCGCGGATAACGGGCCAGTCCTGAAAATCCTCGTGTCAAAGTAGATTCCCAGTGAGAGCATCATCAGCGGAGTCGTCATGCCGCCGAGGATTTTCAGGAACTCCATGCCGACTTCCGGCACATGCACCCCGGCCAGGTTGAAAACCACTGCGACCACCAGGGCAATCAGCGGCGACGAGCCGAGAAACTTCCTGAGCAGGGCCATGGAACCTTGGTTGCCGTCGCCTCCATAGCGGCAGGCGAGATAGTAGCCGAAGGACAGGACCACGGCGGCATTGCCGAAATCGAACAGGGCGGCGAACGCCATTCCTTCGGGGCCATAGGCGGACAGGATAAACGGGAATGTAAACCCGGTGTTCATAACCATTGAACCGATGACAAACACCCCGAACGCCGGTCGGTCCAGGTGGAACCGGCGGCCGACAGCATAGGCAATCCCGTAGGTGGAGAGGTTGATCAGAGCTGCCATCAGCGGCAAGGTCACGACCTTCAGAGAAAGTTCCAGGAGGGGAACGGAGAGCAGGATTAGCGCCGGCATGGCGACATGGAAGAACAGTTTTATAAACAGATCGGCGTTGCTCTTGTTGAACAGCCCGACCCGACGCAGCAAAAACCCGAGCAGGAAGGTCAGGACCACTGGAACGATTTTAAACAACACGACAGACATGCACGCTGGCTCTTTCTCGAGAGGATCGTTCAGTAATCGGGTTATGACCGTGGATATACGAGACAGTCGACGCTGGCTGTCAGGCAATCCTTCTAATCAGCTTCTGCAAGACCGAGCTGTTGTTGGTCACCAGCAATACACCGAGAAAGATCAGTCCCCCTCCGACCAGGTGAAAGGCCCGCAGGTGCTCGCCAAGAAAGGTGACCGAGATCAGGGTCGTGTAAACGGGAATCAGGTATTGAAAAATCGCGACCTGGTTGGCAGGAATGCTGGTCAGCGCCTGGTTCCAGAACATGTAGGCCAGCACCGAGGGGAAGATATTGAGGGCCAGGATCCCCAAAAGGTGCCGGGCCTGCACCTGGCTGGTCCAGGCCCAGTTGCCGGCCAGGCACTCGGCCAGGGCCATGGGGAACGTTACGATCAACCCGGCCAGCATCATCAGCGGGAAGATGGCTTTGCCGGGCAGCTGCGCAGCCCTGTTCTTGTAGACGATGGTATGGATTGCCCATAAAGTGATGCTGCCGACCATGAACAGGTCGCCGATATTGACCTGCAGGTCCAAAATCCGGGACAGCTCCCCTTTGAAGATGATGAAGAGCACACCGATCAGCGAGAGCAGGAAACCGAGGCCCTGCCGCCTGGTGATCGGGTAGCGGTACATGATCAAGCCGGCAATGGCGATCAGTACCGGGTTGAAGGCATTGATGAAGGAGGTATTGATGGTCGTGGTAAAACGCACCGCCTCATAGACGCAGATGGAATTCAAACTGTAGCCGGTCGTTCCGAGTGCCAGGATCAGCAGGAGATGCTTTTTGAAAAAATCGCGATGCTCCAGCAGGTCGCGCCGGTAAAGGAGCAGGAAGAAGATAAACGGCGGCAACCACCTCAAAAAACTGAGCGTCGAAGTCGGGATGACCCCGGACAGCAGTTTGCCGATAATGAAGTTCAAACTCCAGAAAAGGTTGGTCAGGCAAAGCAGGAGGTATGGCGAAACCTTGGCAGGCATTTGCAGTGTTTACACTTTCCCAAGCTGTTGATCCAGGCTATGCGCTGACTATCATGCCCGGCATAGAAATGACATCGACGAGAACATGCGCTCGTGGAAATGACGCAGAAACAAAACCCATATCAGCTGCCATTTCCTTGATAAAAATACCGGCAATCGCAGCCACCGTGCAACAAAAGAAGGATGCAACGAGGGGAAGCCAGAACTGAAGGAGCCCGCCGGCCTTAATGAGTTTTCTGGTTGTCGATGGCGCAGTGGGAAAGATAGCATTTTCTTGAAGTAAGAAAGAGTTAGGGGGATATATCGTTCCTGAAAGTTTTAAGTTGGGAATTCATATTCCCAGCAGTCCCTGCAATTGAGCCATGGAATTGAAACTGAGCAACTTACTGTGTACGCTGACCGGTCTGGATATTTTCGGCTGATAATGGAAGACCGTCATCCCGGCAGTCAACCCTGCCTGGATTCCCGCCAGGCTGTCTTCTATCACCACGCATTGCTGGGGAACAGTGTTGAAAAATGAGGCGGCGTGTAAAAACAGGTCCGGATCCGGTTTCCAAGAACCGACCTCGTAGCCACTGAAAATTCTTCCTTCAAAAAAGTGACGCAGCCCAGTCAGCCCGAGGGTCAGTTCGATCTTCTCCATCGGTCCGCTAGAAGCCAGGCAATAAGGAATAGGGAGTGCTGCCAATACTTTTTCGATCCCCGGCACCGAGGTGAGTTCCGTGCTAAACTTCTCCGCCGATCGCCGGCGAAATTCCGGAATAAACCAATCCGCGATTGGGCGTTGCAGTTCCTTCTCAATCTCACCGACCCATTCTGCTACCTTCCTGCCATTAAACCTTTCTAGAACCTCATCATCCTTCGCCGGCAAGCCAAGTTCTGCGAGCATCTCACCGAGGACCACCGCGGCGAGAGGCTCACTGTCGACGATCACACCATCACAATCGAAAATGACCAATTTAAAAGGGGACAAGCTATTTCTCTACCTAAAAAGACGGGCCCAGTCAGCTGCGCTTGGTTGATGAAAACATTCCGAGAAGTTTCGGCCATAGCCTGGTGTTGCTGATGATCATAAACAGAACGACTATGGTCAGCACACAGGTCAAGGGGTTTTTGACTAGGTCGAGCAGGAAAAGGCCGAAATTGTGTTCTGTCGACATAATCGCCCGCCGATAAGATTGGTCCATCAAAGGCCCGAGGATGATGCCCAGGATGATCGGAGCCACCTGGTACCCAAACATCTTGAGAAGGTAGCCACACACACCGAAGCACAGCATCCAGTAAACGTCCGTCATGCTATTGTTGATCGCATAGGTTCCAACAATAGACAGGACGATGATGCAGGGGATCAGGATGCCTTTCTTGACCTCGACAAGTCTTGCGAAGATCTTGATACCGGTCAGGCCAAATAACACCATGAAAGTATTCGCCAAAACCAGGTTGCCGACCATGAACCAGAACATATATGGGGTGTCAATCATCATCATCGGCCCTGGCTTGAGACCGTGGATGTACAGAGCGCCGATAAATACCGCCGTCACAGCATCCCCCGGAATGCCGAGGGTCAACATGGGGATGTAAGCTCCGCCGACCGCTGCATTATTCGCCGATTCTGGGGCGATGAGGCCTTCGTAGGCGCCTTGGCCGAACGGGCGCGATGGATTTTTGACGGTCCGCTTTGCATGGTCATAGGCCATCAAAGACGCAATATCGCCACCGGTGCCAGGAAGCGCACCGATTATCACGCCGATCAGGGAGCATCGCAAAGAAATGGGTAAGTATTTAAGGATCACCTTCCATGACGGTACAATTTTCGAGACATCCTGCTTGACTGGTTTAAGGTTGATCGAATGCAATTGGAAAAGCGCTTCAGAGACACCAAAAAGGCCGATCATAGCAACAACAAAATGAATCCCTCCAAGCAGAGAGACGTAACCAAAAGTGAAGCGTCCCTCGGCGGTCATCGGGTCCATGCCGACCATCCCCAGGGTCACCCCAAGGGCACCAGCAAAAACACCCTTTGCCATGGATTCCCCGGACAGGCTCCCTACGAGCAGGAGGCCCATCAAGGCCAGGAGCAGGTAATCCCTCGGAGCGAATTTCAAAGCAAATTCGGCAACGGTCGGCGCAGCCACGGCCAAAACGATAATGCCGAGGAAGCCACCGATGCCGGAAACAATCGTACTAATGCCAATAGCCTGTCCTGCCTCGCCGCGCTGCGCAAGGGGGAACCCATCAAAACTGGTCGCAATAGAGGCTGGAGCCCCGGGGATATTAAGCAGGATCGCTGAACGGGAGCCGCCGTAAACTCCCCCACAAAACACACCTACCATCAGGGCTAAGGCCGCATTGACATCCCAAGAGAAGGTAAAGGAAATCAAAATGGAAACGGCCATCGTCACGGATAGCCCTGGGATGGCTCCAATGTAAATACCGGCAAAAGTGCCGATAGCAGTTAAGAAGAGCAGGGACATGTCTGTCCAGGCCATAAAAAAATAGGAAATTGCGGAACCGGTCACGAGAAACCTCGTTTCCTATGGGAGGAGAACTTTGAAGAAATACAGGAATACAAGGTATATGCAAGCCAGTGTCCCTGCTCCAATGATAACGGCCTTGCCCGGAGTGCTGCCTTTCAAATAGATAATAGACAAGCAGATGAAAAAAAATGATGTGGGCAGGAAATGCAGCGGTTCAATCGTTGAAGCATAGAGGAGCAGCAACAGAGTATAGATAACAAAATCTTTTGTGAACACCTCGCGGATAGTTTGGCGAATTTCGCTGGCAAAACCCTCCTGGTTTTCTCGTTCCTTTTTTCTGCTCCCAATCAGTACCATCAGCAATGATAGGACCATGACACTGCTGGACGCCAACGGGAAAGTCCCGGCTGCGCTCAAGGCAAAACCTGATATCCGGTAAGCCAGCACAAGGACAATTATGCTGGCGATTAAAATCAACAGGTTGAAATAAATCTCGCCTGCGCGGAGCTTGACTGCATTTTTATGAACCATGGAATTATCTTGAGTTTAGGGAGGCGGCCCCTTGGCCTCCAGGGCCGCCCATAGTTATTTTAGATTTTACGGTCTCGGTATCCCCAAGTCAGCCGGAGAAACTTTGGTTGCGCCGGCGTCCTGCAGAAGCCAAGTGGTTACGGACTGCCACTTCTTCAGATACTTGTCTGCTTCATCACCACTGATATTCATTAGGACCGCTTCCTTCGATGCAACGAAATCTTTGAATCGGTCGGTGGCTGCGCCTTTTTTGAAGGCCTCAACCAGGACCTTTTTGGCTTCGTCGGGAACGTCGTTCTTGCACCAGACACCAAAGAAGGGTCCCCAGGGAACGTACTTGCCGAACTCCGGGAAGTCCTGGGTAATGGGCGGTACGGTGTAGCCGTTACCAACCAGTTCTTTCGAGTCGACCACCGCCAATGGCCGGACCCTTCCGGCCCGGATATGTTCGCTGGCTGCACCAAGGTTGACCGGGATGAAGTCAACGTGCCCGCCGAGCAAGGCCGTGATGCCCGGGCCGTCACCATCAAACGGCACCGGTGCAACGTCGAAACCGGTCACGGTTTTCATCAGCATGCCAACGACATAAGGGACGCCGCCGGGGCCGGTCGACCCCATCTTGATTTTGCCAGGGCGTTTCTGGGCATCGGCAACCAGTTCCTTCAGGCTCTTCCAGGGAGTGTCATTATTGGCGATGATCACAACCTGGCCACGAGCCAGGATATTGACCGGGTAGAAATCGTTATAACTGAGTTTCGACAATTCCAGGACACCATATAATTGCGGGTTTTCGGCACCAAAAAGCAGGGTGTACCCGTCAGAGGCGCTGCTGTGCACAAACTGGGTGGCAATTGCGCCCGTTCCACCCGGCTTGTTAACCATTACAATCTCTTTGCCCAGTATAGGCTCTACGTTAGGGGTGATGGCGCGTGATACGCCATCGGTGCCTCCGCCGGCACCCCACATAATGATCCCCTGCAGGTTGCGTTCAGGAAACCCTGCAGCTCCCGCAGCCACTGCATAGACGAGAACAGCCAACATGATCATCAGACCTAAACTTTTTTTCCCTACCATGACATCCTCCTTTGGGTTTTTTCTGTTGGTCGGTTTATTTAAAAACCAGCCAACAGTAATTACTACTATGTAGGATAATTGTCCTATTTTAAGAACATTAAAGACCGCCAAACAGCTATTGTCAACATATAAAATTACGTTTTGCAATTTTCTACGATAAGCATTTGCATATTTTTCTGATAGCAGACAACGCCTCAGACGATAACTTAGATTTAAAAGGTCTGATGAGTCCTTTAAATATAATCGAATTATTATAAAACGCATGAAAAACAACAAATGGCGACTCGGGCAGATCCAAGAACGGCACATCCTTCAGGAAAGAATTGCCCCTCATCACCCGAAAATGATCAGCATTCCACTTGCACCAACACTGACATGTCAGTAAGATGTTAGCAGAACATTGGAGGTATGCCATGACTTGCCCACTGCCCTGCCCCCCCTTCCCAAAGGTTGAAGGGAACCGAGCACACCTTTTCGGCATCTCTGCCGCGCTGGTGACACCATTCAGTGCTGACGGGTCCATTAACCTGCCGGCCGTTGCGAAACATGCAAGACGGGTCATCGACGCCGGCGCCAACGGCATCACGCTGTTCGGAACAACCGGAGAAGGTGCTTCAATCGGGCTCTCCGAACGCGCAGCAATGCTCGATGAGATCTTCGACTCGGCCGTGGCGGCCGCGATGATCACCGTCTGCATTTGTGCAACCGACCTCGAGCAGGCGCGGGCCCAGGCGGAAATGGCCCTGGCTCGAGGAGTCAGGACCCTGCTGCTGACGCCGCCGTTCTATTTCAAGGGGGTTGACGACCAGGCGCTTTATTCCTGGTTCGCCAGCTTCATTGAGAGCCTTGAACCAAAGAACACACGGATTATCCTCTACCACATCCCGCAGGTGACCCAGGTCGGCCTGTCGATCCCGCTGATTCGCCAGTTGAAAGAACGCTTCGGGGAAAGGATCTTCGGGGTCAAGGACAGCTCCGGGGACTGGAGCAACAGTCAGACACTGTTGAAGTTCGAAGACCTGGCCATACTGATCGGCGACGAACGACTGCTGGCCCAGGCCGCACCCCTGGGCGGTGCCGGCGCTATCAGCGGCATGGCCAACCTGATCCCGGGTTTGCTTTCGGAGATGATTCGTACCGGAAAGCTGAACGACTCACTGTGCCGACTCGTTGACGATGTCGTGCGTCATCCGGTCACTCCCATGGTCAAGGCGATGGTCGGGGCCTTTTACGGTGAAGACATCTGGTCAAACGTGCGCGCACCGCTGTTGCCTGCTCAACCAGAAGTTGCGAGCAAGCTGACAACAATGTTAAAAAATCAACCAAGAGCAAGGGAATGACATTTCGCCAACCGGGAGAGCGGCCATGCTGATGCGAGAACAAGCCTATGAAAACTTTACCGAACGCCTGCTCGCCCGGGAAATTTCTCCTGGCCAGTTCGTGTCGCAACGGGAGTTGGTTCAGATCACCGGTATGCCTCTCGGTGCAATCCGGGACATGATCCTCAGACTCGAAGCTGACGGACTCATCCGTACCGTTCCCAACCGTGGCCTGCAAATCGCTCATGTCGACCTGGATTTTATCCGCAACGCCTTTCAGCTCAGGGGGTTGCTCGAGCGCGAGGCCGTCAGGCAATTTGTCAAGACCGCGGCCGACGAGGATATCGAACGCCTCAGAGTGGAACACTCAACCGTACGGGAGACCGCCGAGAGCTCTGTCACTGCAGAGCTGCTGGATCACGCGCAGGCCATGGACCGGCTCATGCACGACACCATGATCGATGCGTTGAAGAATGAACTGATTGCCAATATCTACCGGGTGAATTCGATCAAGATCCGTCTCATCTGCCAGGAAAACACACGAATCCTGCCTCGACTGGTGACCTCGGTCATGGACGAACACCTGGCAATTATCAACGCTCTGGCGCAGCGCGACGAGGCTGCCGCAGTGGCGGCGATGGATGCCCACATTGACAGTGCCAAGAGGCGCGCAATGAACATCTGACAGGTCCGCAAAGGGGTGTTATGAAAAATTTTATCGGGGTTGACGTGGGCACGGGAAGTGCCCGGGCCGGAGTTTTCGACGTGCAAGGCAAGTGCCTTGGCACGGCGCAGAGGCCCATCTCGGTATTTCGTCCGGTTCAGGATTTCGCCCAGCAGAGTTCGGCTCAAATCTGGTCATCCGTGGCGCAAAGTGTCCACGAAGCCGTCACGCGCGCCGCGGTCTCCGCCGAGTCCATCGCGGGCATCGGTTTCGATGCCACCTGCTCGCTGGTGGTCGCTGATGACGCGGGCAACCCGGTGTCGGTCAGTCCCGACGGATCAGCCGAGCAGGACATCATCCTCTGGATGGACCACCGGGCGATACAAGATGCCGCAGAGATCAATGTGACCAACGCCGAGGTCCTGCGCTATGTCGGCGGGGTCATTTCACCCGAGATGGAACTGCCGAAGCTGCGCTGGCTGAAACGCGAGTTGCCGGCCGCCTGGGCGAAGGCGGCGCGCTACTGGGATCTCCCCGACTGGCTCGTTCACCGGGCAACCGGCACCGACGATCGCTCGCTGTGCTCACCCGTCTGCAAATGGACTTACCTGGGCCAGCGTGGCGAGAACGGAGAAGGCTGGGACGACGAATTCCTGGCAACCATCGGCCTGGAGGACCTGACCGGGGCACGGCACGAGAAGATTGGCACCCGGTTCCTTTCGCCCGGGGCCAGGACCGGAGGGCTCACCGAGAATGCCGCCAGGGAACTTGGTCTTGCCATCGGCACCCCGGTCGCGACCGGGATCATCGATGCCTATGCAGGGGCTCTTGGCACACTCAGCGTTGCCGGAGGACAGGCGACAGGACGCCTGGCCATGATTGCCGGCACATCCACGTGCCACATCTGTGTTTCACCGTCGCCCAACTTCGTTCCGGGGGTCTGGGGACCGTATTACTCGGTGTTGCTGCCCGATATGTGGGCAAACGAGGGTGGGCAGTCGGCAGCCGGGGCGCTCATCGACACAGTGATCGCACGTCACGCGGCATCACGGGATTTACACCTGGCGGCCGAGAAAGACCGCAAGAGCATCTATGCGCTGCTCGAGGCACGCCTCGCGGCCCTGGACGAGGAAACAGCCCTCCTGTCCCGCAACCGGCACATTCAGCCGGACTTCCATGGCAACCGCTCGCCCCTGGCCGAACCGTGGCGGCACGGCGCGATGGACGGGCTGTCCCTTGACGTCGGCCCCGACGACCTCGCCCTCGACTACCTGGCAACGCTCCAGGCCCTGGCTTACGGAACCCGACATATCATCGAGGAGATGCGTTCTTCAGGGATCACGATCGACACCATCGTCGCCAGCGGCGGCCTGGCCCGCAACGAGCTCTTCCTGCGCGAGAATGCCGACGCCACCGGCTGCGTCATCATTGTCCCGAACACCCCGGAACCCGTCCTGCTGGGCAGCGCCATGATGGGTGCGGTTGCCTCCGGGACATACCCGGAACTTCCGGCGGCCATGTCCGCAATGAGCGGTTCCGGGGCAACGATCCGGCCCCGCGGCGGGGCCATCGCCGAATACCATGACCGGAAATATTCAATCATGCGACGCATGCAGGCAGATCATGCCGCCTACGCCGCCATCATGAAGGAGACCAGGCAATGACCCGTATCGCTCTTGTCGCCTCCGGAGACCTGCGTGAAAGCGCCAACACTGTCTGCTGGTCTGCTCAGGCGGCTATGGAAGAAAAACTGGGCCGGGTTCTGCGCCGGCTCGGCCATGAGATCTGGCGGGCGCACCCCGTCAAGCCGGCCGGGCACGGCTTTATCTCCAGCCAGCGGGAGGGCATGGATGTCTTCGCCGGGATCGACCCCGACATGCCGATTATCATCGCCGAAGCCGTCTGGCAGTACTCGCACCACGTACTGCCCGGCCTGACCTCGCACCGTGGTCCCATCCTGACGCTGGCCAACTGGTCGGGTCAATGGCCCGGCCTGGTCGGGACCTTGAACCTGAACGGCTGCCTGACCAAGGCCGGCGTGAAGTATGCCACGCTCTGGAGTGAAGACTTCGAGGACGACTTTTTCCTTTCGGGCCTTCGCCAGTGGCTGGAGACCGGCACAATCAGTCACGACATGAATCATGTGGCGGCATTCGACCCGGGCACCTGTGCAGATCTCGAGCTCGTCAACGGCATTGCCAAGGAAATCCGCCGCAGGAAGATCATCCTCGGAATCTTCGACGAGGGGTGCATGGGCATGTACAACGCCATCATCCCGGATGAACTGCTGATGCCCATGGGCATATTCAAGGAACGCCTGTCCCAGTCGGCCCTCTACTTCGCCACGCGCCAGGTGGCGGTCGATGAAGGGCGAGCCGTGTATCAGTGGCTGCGGGCCAAGGGCATGACCTTCCATCTCGGCAGCGATCCGGCAACGGAACTGACCGAAGAGCAGATCATCGACCAGTGCCGCATGTATATCGCCGCGGTACGGATAGCCGACGAATTCGGCTGCGAGGCGATCGGCATCCAGTACCAGCAGGGCCTGAAGGACCTTTTGCCGGCGTCGGATCTGGTCGAAGGCATGCTTAACAACGATGACCGACCCGATGTCTGCCGTGCCGATGGCACGCCCATCCGTCCCGGACAGGCCATCGTCCACTTCAACGAGGTCGACGAATGCGCCGGGCTCGATGGTATCCTGACCAACCGCGTGCACCGGGCTCTCGGCCAACCGGTCGAAAACACCCTGCATGACATTCGCTGGGGAGATATCGACCGGTCCGGCAGCCACGACGATTTCGTCTGGGTGTTTGAAATTTCCGGGGCGGCCCCTCCGGCCCACCACCGCAACGGCTGGGCCGGCTCGGAAAGTTATCGCCAGCCGCCCATGTACTTCCCCGCGGGCGGCGGCACGCTCAAGGGTTACGCCCGCCCCGGTGAAATCGTCTGGAGCCGTATCTACGTCGAGGATGCCCGCCTGAAGATGGACCTGGGGCGCGGCGCGGCGGTGGAACTCCCGCCGGAGGAGGCTGAACGCCGTTCGCAGGCGACCAGCCCCGAATGGCCGATCATGCATACTGTGTTAAGGGGTGTGAGCCGCGACAGGATGATGGCCCGGCACAAGGCCAACCACATCCAGGTCGCCTATGCGCACTCAGCGGCAGACGCCGACCGGGCGATGCGAGCCAGGGCCGCTCTTGCCCAGGCACTGGGGATTGAGGTCTCTTTGTGCGGGGTCGCATAACCGACCCGCGACCGGTCAAAGCTCAATAAACAGCTCGACCACCTGAAACATCGAAAGTGAAGCCGGTGGTGAAGCTGCAGTCGGGGCTGGCGACCCAGGCGACCAGTTTTGCAACATCCTCGATCTGCACGGCACGCCCCATCGGTATCTTGGCGGTCATGGTCTTGATATGTTCCGGGGTCATCTGCTTGAACAATTCGGTCTCGGTCATGGCCGGGGCGACGGCATTGACGAACACGCCACTGCCGGCCAGTTCGCGGGCGATCCCCTTGGTAAAGGCGATCAGACCTCCCTTGGCGGCCGCATAGGCGCAGATTCCCGGGTTACCTTCCTTACCGGCCATCGAGGCGATATTGATGATGCGTCCGGTCTTGCGGGCTCGCATGTCCGGAACAACCGTTCGCGTGCAGTAGAAGACGCCGGTGAGGTTGACAGCCAGAACCTTGTCCCAGGCCTCCAACGGGTATTCCCAGGTGTCGACCACCGGGCCGTTGATGCCGGCGTTGTTGACAAAAATGTCAACGTGGCCAAGGACCTTGACGCTTTCGGCATAGGCCTGCTGCACGCTGTCCCAGTCGGCAATATTGACTTTCTGCAGCAGGGCGGGCTCAAACCCTGCGGTTTCGGGATTGAACAATTCGAAGGCCAGGTCCCACAAGGCCACCCGGCAGCCGCGGCGGTCCAGTTCCCTGGCAATCCCCAGGCCGATGCCGCGCGCACCGCCGGTCACCACGGCCGTTTGTCCGGACAGATTTTTCTCCACTGCTTATCTCCTTGAACATCGGCTTACATCAACAGAATGACAAAATCCACCGGGTCAGCCGGAAACATTTTCGTCAAAGGGCGTGATCGCTAAAGTACTGCCTGGTTTTTTCCAGGCATTGGAAGACATGCTCCGCATTGCCGATCACCCTGGCACGCTCGAGGTTGGGAATTTCAATGCCGTACACGACGTTCGGGGCATTACTGACAACCCCGGCGATATCAATACCGCCGTCGCCCGGGTACCAGCGTTCCGCCCGGCCGTTATGAATCAGCCCTTCCACAGTGGTCGGTATCGCCGCCGGCGCATCGCATATTTGGATGCCGGCAATCAACTCCGGCGGCAGTGCTGCCAACTCATCAACGGTGCAACGCGAGCGACTGAAATGAAGCAAATCAATCACGACACCTGCATTGTCGGCACCCGACTCACGAATCAATTCAACAGCATCCTGGATGGCGGCAATCTTGGCCCAGGTGACGAATTCCAGGCTGACTTTCAGGTTGAAGCTTCTGGCATGGCCGCAGAGCTCGATGAACCGGTCAACCACATAGCTACGGTCATTTGACCAGATGTTGGTCAAGACCGCCCGTGCGCCGAGCCCCGCAGCGATTTCCAGTTCCGGCAGGTATTTCTCGAAATCGACACCATCATGAATCCGAGCATTTTCGATATCCAGCAGTTTCACTCCGGTGTCGTTCAGGGCCATTCTGGTGTTGCGCAGCAGAGCGCGGTTGCCGGCCAGACCGAAGTTTGGTTCACCGGGGAGCCCCATGGCAATGGTCCGCAGACTGACATAGTCATATCCCGCCCGCGCCGCCAGGTAGATCATTTCCGGCGGAGCGCATGCCGGTGTGGTCAGATATCCCAGTGAAAATTGTCTTTGCATGTCAGCCGTCCCGGGGTCAATTTACTTGCGGCTCCGGCAATCTCCGCTGATCTGGGTGACTTCTCAGGCCTATATGTAAAACGATGGACTTATAACCAAAACAAAGGTTAACCGCAAAATGTGAAGACCAAGATCAAAAACACATTTTTTAACGCAAATACGCTAAAAGGTCATTCAAGACGCAAAGAAAAGCACTCTATATATTTTAAGAAAAAAATCTTTGCGACTTTCTTTGTTCTCGGCGTCTTTGCGTTAAACAGGCCTTTTGCCTCGAACTTCTATTCGATTATAGCTCCGTAATGTTTCGGTTCTTAACCAATCACAAGATTTTTTTAGCGCCCAAGTTTCCATTCAGCTTGGCCTGTTTCAACAGGACACTTATGAGGCGGGTGAGTTCTGGTCGAGCCAGCGCCTGGTGGCCTCAAGGGTCGGCATGCTGCCGATCGCGCCCCGACCGCGCACGGACAATGCCGCAGCAGCATTGGCCAACTGGACGGCCCGGGTCATGTCATCCCCCCGGGCCAGGGCTGCGGCCAAGGTCCCGGTAAAGGTGTCCCCGGCACCGACGGTATCAAGAACATCGTCGACCGGCCAGCCGGGTATATGGACGCCAGCCATGTCACGCTGATAATACTGGCAGCCATGTCTGCCCATGGTGACAATAATGTGAAGTGCACCCAGCTGCTGCAGGGCAACGACCGCTTCATGGATCGGGGCCTCCGACGACAGCCCGGCCAGCGCCAGCGCTTCAGATTCGTTGGGAGTCAGGATATCGCACAGCAAGAGCAGCCCGGGAGGAAGGATTTGTGCCGGAGCCGGGTTAAGCAGGGTCGTGACGCCATATTGACGGGCGATTGCGAAGGCGGCCTGTGTCGCCTCGAGCGGCACTTCGTTCGAGGCCATGATGACTTTGGCGTTGGCGATCTGCTCGCGGGCGGCTTCGATATGCGCGGCACTCAGGCCCAGGCCGGCGCCGGGGGCGACGGCAATGCTGTTGTCCCCATCGGCATAAACCCAGATTTGCGCCACGCCGCTGCGCTCGCCAACAGCGCGCACGATATGCGTGGTGTCGATACCTTCCTGGCTCCAGAGCTGCAGGGCCATGTCCCCGAAGCCGTCCTGGCCAATACGAGAAACGACAGCGGTTCTTGCCCCTTGACGGGCACAGGCCACCGCTGCATTGGAGCCCTTGCCGCCCGGCAGCATGTCAAAGGCGCCGGCCATCAGCGTCTCGCCGCGCACCGGCGGCCGATCCAGGTTCACGATCAGATCGACGTTCCAACTGGCAATGCAGACCACATCAATCACAGCATTGACTCCTCCGGCTGATCGAAGCCGGTGACCTGCAAAAGCATGGGTACAGAGGGCCAAACCACGCTTTGCTCACCACGCCCGTCTTTTGGCTGCGTTCATGCTAATTGCCGGCATAGCCGAATTTTTGGGGAAGCCACAGCACGATTTCCGGAAAAACGATAAGGCACCCCAGCGCAATCAGCAGCACAATCAGGAACGGCCAGACTTCCTTGATCATGGCCGAAAGCTTGATCCCGGTCGTCCCGTTGATGACGAACAGCAGGATGCCGTAGGGCGGGGTGATCAGGCCGATCATGCAGTTGACGACCACGATGACCCCAAAGTGCACCAGGTCGATCCCCAGGACCTTGCACGCTTCCATGAACAGCGGGACGATGACCAGGATGATGGTCGTCGCATCGAGGACACAGCCGAGCGCCAGTAGCAGGAGATTGACACCAAAGATGAAAATCAGCGGTGAGATTTCCATCCCTTGGAGGACCAGGGCGAGCGCCTTGGGGATGTTTTCTGTGGCGACAACGTAGTTGAGAATCAGTGCGCCACCGATGACCAGGCCGACCGAGGCCGAAGATTTCAAACTGGTGAGCATGACTTCGCGAATGTTCTTAAACGTCAGGGCACGGTAGAACACGGCTGCTAAAACAAAAGCATATGCGGCTGCAACGGCGGCGGCTTCGGTTGGTGTTGTTGCGCCGCCATAGATCCCATAAAGCAGGATGACCGGCATCATCAGCGCCGGGAAGGCCGTGATCGTGCGCCTGGGGACCTCGCGCAAGGGGACAACTTCATCGCTGCCATAGCCGCGACGGTGCGAAATGTAGGCATTCATTATCATCAGCACGCCCCCCATCAGCAGGCCGGGCAGGATGCCGCCAAGGAACAGGTAGCCAATTGAGGCATCCGAAACCAGTGCGTACATGACCATGGGGATCGACGGCGGGATAACCGGTCCGATGGTGGCCGATGCCGCGGTGACCGCCGCAGCGTAGCCCCCGGGATAACGGCCTGCCTTGGTCATCATGTCGATGATGATCTTGCCGATCCCGGCCGCATCGGCCACCGCCGAGCCGGACATCCCCGAGAAGATCAGGCTCGCCACGATGTTGACATGCCCCAGCCCTCCCTTGAAGCGTCCGACGACGGCCACACAGAAGGCCAGCAGGCGTTCGCTGATGGTACCGGCATTCATGATATTAGCGGCAACAATGAACAGCGGCACAGCCAACAGGACGAAGCTGTCAAAAAGACCGTTGATGATCTGCTCTCCGGCAAGACCAAGATCCTGCCCGGAAGCGGCCAGGTAGGCCACGGAGCCGACGATGATCGAATAACCGACCGGCGTACCGATCGCCGCCAGACCGAACAGCACAATCAGGCAGAGTCCGAATGCGAAGCTCATTCTTCTAATCTCCCGGTCTCTGCAGTCTCGTCGTAGTTTTCGCCGGCAAAGATTTTCTTCAAGCGCCAGGCATAGTTGATGATTGTAGCAATGATGAACAGCAGGTAGATACTGAACAGATAGGCCAGCGGAATCCTCATGGCCGGGCTTTTCTTGATCATCAGGAAGCTCACGAAGTCATAGGTGCCATGCCACGAGGCGCTCATGCCGACCAAGATAGCAAGAGCACTGATGCCGGCAAACACACGCTGTATCTTGGGCCGTACCATCAGGTAGAGCATGTCGAACCGCACGTGTTCATCATAACGCAGGCAGAAAGCCGAGCCCCAGAAGACCACCCACAACCACATTGTCACGCATAGCTCAACCGTCCAGCCCAGGGGATGGTTAAGAACGTAGCGCCAGGTAATTTGCACGATAAAAGTCAAAAACATGATTGACAACAGGGCGATGCCGACATCATCCGCTCGGTCCTGAAGCAATTTTTTTGAAACTCGCATGGGGCAATCCTCAAGAGCAGATAAAAAATTGGGTGTGGCTGGTAGTTACTTACCTAGCCACACCCATCTAATCACCTACCGGCAACAAACCCAATCCTTCAGTTTGTCCTGCTAAATGGTGCTGGCTGATGCGAGTTGATTACAGTGCGTTGATCTTTTCCACCAGCCCCTTCGGCCAGGTCTTGGAATACTCTGACTCCAGGTACATTTTCTGGACACGCGTGCGGAATGCATCGACATTCGGTGTATAAACCTTCAGGCCTTTGTCTTTGAAGAACTGGGCCAATTCGTCTTCCAGCTTGAGCTGGCGCTGACGCCCCCATTCAGAGGCATCATCAGCGGCTTTATACAGCTTCGCTTGCTGGTCGGGAGTCAGGCTGTCAAACTTCTTCTTGCTGATCGCCAGGTAGTTGAGGTCGACCAGATGGCTGGTCAGAACGATCTGTTTGGTGACTTCGTAGAACTTGGCGTCCTTGTCGGTCGGCAGCGGGTTGTCCTGGCCATCGATGGCGCCGGTCTGCAGCGCGGTGTACACCTCGGTGAAAGCCATCGGGGTCGGGTTGGCGCCCAGGGCCTTGCCGAGGAACTGCCAGGCGGCGGAGCCCGGCATACGCAACTTTACACCGGCCAGATCTTCAGGGGTTTCGATGTGCTTGTCAGTGCGCAGATTGAGCTGGCGGCGGCCGAGGTAAATGACGGTCAGCAGCTTGACGCCCAGTTTTTCTTCGACCTGAGCTTTGAACGGTTTCATCAGGTCGTTATTGAACACGCTAACCTGGTGGGCCGCATCGCGGTGCAGGTAGCCGGCTGAAAAAATCGAGAATTCCGGGATGAACTCAGCCAGTTCCTGAGCCGACGTGATCGACATGTCCAGGTTGCCACGGGCAATTGCTTCAAGTTCGGTGCCCTGCTTGAACAGCGTTCCGTTCCAGTGCGGTTCGAAGGTTGCGAAATCAGCTATTGCCGGGCCGAAAACGGTGTCCAGGGCAACCGCGCGGGCATCGGTTGCAGAGTTGACTGATGACAGGCGCAGGACAACCTTGTCCGCAGCGAAGGCGACACTGGTCATTGCCGTCACGACAATGGCAGCTGTCAAGGCCAGCAGGATACGACGTGTGATTGATCTTCTCATTGGGAATCCTCCTTTGTTGGGTTAATAGCAACTACGGGCTGATTTATAAGCTACACAACCAAGAAGCCGCCAAGGACATCATGGTTATGCATGGAAAAGAACGAATCCTATTCAATAGGATGCCAATACTCTATGATAGTACATGCCATACATTGGGCTTGTCAAGCGGTAAAATCAATCAATGTTCTATCCTTGTGAGAGGGCCAATGGCCATGCCCAAAACATGCTTGCTATAATAGAATTTTCCTCTAAACATACAGAGTACCCGATTCCCCAAAAAATGCCAGGACTCCGCTGTTGGTAGATTCGCCTGCGTAAAGACCTGTAACAGGCGAACCGAGGGAACCACGACGACAAAGGAAGCAAAGCATTTTTTCCTGGCCGAACGCTTGCGGGACCAGGTCGATCCGCGCCACCGGGCGTTCTTTTCCTGTTGCCTAAACATCTCGCAAAAGCTACAGGAACTCCTCGCGCAGCGGTGTCCAGGTGTCAATCAGTCGTACGGTCGGGGTCAGCAAACGGATCGTATGCGGGCGATTGCCCGGCACGGCGATCATATCACCGGGACCCAACCGGAAAGACTCGTCCTCGATAAAGAAATCGACTCCCCCTTCAGACAGGTAGACCACCTGGTCGTGGGGATGAGAGTGGTAAGGCTCAGGTGTCGACCAGGGCCCATCGGAAAAATCCCAGACCGCCATCATCAATTTGTCGGTGTGGACGATGCGGCGGGTTTTGAAGGGAGTGACCTGGACAAACTGGTTGTCGGCAATGCGGTTGTGATTCATCGTTGCATCCTTTCTCTGCGGTTCATCACAGGCAGCGGGTGGAACCGCCATCCATCTCGATGATAACACCATTGAGGTAAGCCGCCCTCTCGGACACCAGGAAGGCAGTCAGGGCAGCCACCTCAGAAGGTTCGCAGGGACGGCCCAGGGGGTTGCCCTGCATGCGGCGGGTTTCCACATCGGCAGGGGAGATTTGCCACTCTGCGGCAAGGTGGGCGTTGATCGTTGCGTAGCGCTCCGTGCGGGCCGGGCCGGGGTTAATGCCATTGACGAGAATGCCGTGCGGGCCGCCTTCGGCAGCGACCGCCTTGGTGATGTTCATCAAGGCCGCATTGGCAGCACTCCCGGCCAGGTAGCCGGGGTCAGCCTCCCGTCCGGCACGGCCAATAACGTTGATAATGCGGCCACCGCCCCCGGCCTGCATGATCGGGAACACGGCACGCATCATGCGGACATAGCCGAACAGTTTCAGGTTCCAATCCTCCAGCCAGTCTCCGTCAGGCTTGGAGAGCAGGGAACCGGGGCGGATGGCACCGGCAACGTTGACCAGGATGTCCAACCTGCCGAATGCCTCTCGTGCTTGGCGGACGAAGCTCTCAACCCCTGCCAGGGTACTCAGGTCGCCGGCCACGGCAAGGGCCCGGATGCTGTGACTTTTTGCTAGTCCATCAGCAATCTCTTCGAGAGCCTCCCGGGAGCGCGCCGACAATACCAGGTGCACGCCTTCGGCGGCCAGCTCTTGGGCGACCGCCCTGCCCAGCCCCTTGCTGGCCCCGGTGACGATCGCCACCTTGTTTTGCAAACCGAGTTCCATGTTTGTTATTCCTGTCTGTTGAGGCCGTTGGCAAACGCTACAAAAAAATCATGAACAAGGGCAAGGTAACCAGGCTGGCCAGAATGGTAAACAGGACCACCGTCGTTACGAAATGGGGGACGATATTATGTTCTTTGGCGATAATCGCGGCCATGATCGCGGTCGGCATTGCCGACTGCAGTACCCCGGAGGCATATTCAAGGTGGCTTAATGCGAACGGGATGGCCACCACGCAGGCAATGGCCGGCGCCAGCAGCAGGCGCAGGGCTGATGCTGCGAAAACATTACGGGACAGCTTGATCTGCCGTTGTTCCAGCAGTTGCAGGCCAAGGGAAAAGAGCATCACCGGGATCATCGCATCGGCCAGCAAGCCGATCATCCGGGTCAACATGAGCGGGACCGCGAAGTCGCTGTTCGAAACAATCAGCGCCGGCACCACGGCCCAGATCGCCGGGGTCTTGAGAAGCCTTCCAAGGGCGCCTCGACTGCCGCCGTGTGCCCAGCCGGCAGCACCGACGCAGATGACGAAAATGGCGATGGACAAGGCAACGTAGTACAGGGTGGCCGGGGCAACCGCATCTTCACCCAGCCTGAAGCGAATCATCGCCAGGCCGTAATTACCAACGTTGCCGGAAACTGCAACCATGATAAAGGCGGCGATCATCTCCCTGGTATGGCCCAGCAGGCGCCCGATGCTACCGGCCGCAAGAGCCGCCAGCAGGTGGGTTACGATAATGAAACAGGTCATTTTGGCGGCGTGGTCAAGAGGAATCCTCGAGCCGCTGATCGCCTGGAAGATAAAGGCCGGGACGAAAACGTAATAGGCCGCCCGGGTCAGGGTCTGAGCCTGCAGGGCCAGACGGCCGCCCAATAGATACCCGAGGAGGACAATGCCGAAGACCGGCATGATCACATTCAGGAAAATCGTAAAGATATCGTTCATTGAGATTCTGCCAGATCGATTCGGTCAACCCCTGCAGCCAGGCCGGCAGGACCTCCGGGCCCAATAACCATCATACATCCTCTGTCCCTCTCGTTGTCACTACAACTTGAAGGATGCTCTGCAACAGAATCGGTTCAGAGCGGACAAAAATCAGGCCCCTTAGGAGGTCCCGAGGGGCCCGACAGCAGAACGACTCTGACTCAGTCGGTGCTGACGTGCGACACCTTCTTACCCGGCGAGTAGATGTCGAGGATGTTCCAGTGACCGGTGGTCGGCACCGGATTGTTGATCATCGGCACATCGAGCACGACCGGTTTGCCGGACCTGATCGCTTTCTCCAGGGCCGGCTTGAACTGCGCGGCCGACTCGATCTTGATCCCCTCGACGCCGTAAGCGCGAGCCATGGCGGCGTAATCGGGAGAGGTCGACTCACCGTTCTTTTTGAAGACGGTACCGTGGGTCGTTCCGAAGTGTGCTTTTTCCAGGCCAGCGATGGTACCGAAAGCATCGTTGTTCATGATGATCCAGACCGCAGCGATGTCTTCGTGACGGACGGTGGCCAGCATGGCCGGGTTCTGGCCGAAGCCACCGTCGCCGATCAGGGCGACCACCACCTTGCCCGGACAAGCCAGCTTGGCACCGATCGCCGCCGGAGCACCGAAGCCCATGGTCGCGTAACCGCCGGCCATCTGGATGCTGCCCGGCTCGTAGATCGGAAACTGCTGGCCGACACCGTTCTTGTTCCAGCCGACATCGGTGGTGATGATCGCGTCGCGGGGCAGCACCTCGCGCATCTCGGCTAAAATCCGTTCCGGCATCATCGGGAAGGCGTCACTCTGTTCCATTACGGTGTTGCCCTGCTTGAACTCCTTGCGGTAAGCAGCAATCTCGGCGGCCAGTTCCGGTTTCTGAATGCCGTTCGGATAAAGTTCCCCGGCGACCCGGGTCAGCACCGACAGCGCCTGCTTCAGGTCTGCGACCACGCCGATCTCCACCGGGTAGTTGCGGCCGATTTCGCTCGACTCGATATCGATGTGAATCAGCTTTGATTCAGGGATGTTGAAGGTGTAGCCCGGATACCAGGAGCTGCAGTCGGCTTCCTTGAACCGGGTCCCCAGTCCAAGGATGTAATCGGCATTCTTGCAGGAATCGTTGATGTACTGGGTACCCCAGAAGCCGGTCATGCCGAGGGTGAAGGGATGGTCATCGGGCAGGGCGCCCTTCCCCATCAGGCTGTGGGCCACCGGGATGTTCATGTGATCGACGAAGGCTTTCAGCTCGGCGGCCGCATCGGCCAGGACGATCCCGCCGCCGACATACAGGACCGGCTTGGCGGCATTGGCCAGCTTGGTGACGATCTCCCTGGCGACCTTGTCATCGATCGACGGCTTGTGCAGTTTGCGGGTGTTGCGCTTGACCTGCTCGAACCGGGCAACGTCGACCTCCATGGAGAAGATGTCCATCGGCACGTCCACCAGCACCGGCCCAGGCTGACCGCTTTCGGCCAACTGGAAGGCCTTCTCGATGATCTCCGGGAACAGTTCGGGGCTCTCGACCCGCCAGACCCGCTTGCAGAACGGCCGGTACATTTCACACTGGCTGGCGTCAGAGTGCAGGTTGACTTCCTGGTGCGGGTGCTTGCCGTAGTAGTGGCTCGGTATGTCGCCGGCGATCACCACCATCGGGATGCAGTCGAGCGCCGCATTGGCCACGCCGGTCGCTGCATTGCTCAGACCCGGGCCGAGATGGCTCAGGACGACCGAGGTCTGCTTCTTGGCCCTCGCATAACCGTCTGCCGCGTGAGCAGCAACCTGCTCATGGCGCGTGTTGATAAACTTGATGCGGCTGTTTTCCAGCGCCGAGAGAACGGCAATGTTGGTATGGCCGCAGAGGCCGAAGATGTACTCCACGCCCCTGTCTTCCAGGTATTTAACCAGTTGGTGGGAAACCAAGTCTTTCATGTTGACCTCCAGAGCAGTACTTATTGTTTGATGACAGACAGCCTTTAAATACTATTGGACAGTACGATATTTCTTAAAGTTGAATAAATAACGATCTAAACCAAGTCTAACTTTTTACGTTGACCTCCCAGGATCGCTGTCCGGCACATAGCAAGCAGGTCAACCGTTGACAACCAGCAAAACGGATGTCATGTACAGGATTACAGAGCTCAAGCAGGGAAGAATGGTTCCATACAGCCACCTTTAACCCTCTGACAGATTGACCCAGTCGCCGGTGTCTGCTGACTGCCGGATCGCATCGATGACACGCATGTTCAGGATGCCATCCTGCAGCGAAAATTCGGGTTCTATTTCACCCGAGAAAACCCGGGAGACCGTATCCGCCTGCAGCGTATACTGGTTACAGGGGGGGAAGGTTTCTTCGATCCGATGGTTTTCCCCCTGGTGCCAAATCAAGGTCACCGCCTCTTCGGGAAGGGACTTGAACGGTTGCACCAGCTGAATGCCACCCTGTTCACCGAACACTCTGACCCCCTGGGAGAACGATGTCTGGGTCCCGCAGAGAAAACCTGCCTGGCGCCCCGAACCGTAATCGAGCAGGCCGCTGGTCAAGCGATCAATGCCCATGGCCGGATCCCGGTCCATCAGGGCAACGACCCGGTGCGGTTCTGCCGCAAAAATATAGCGCGACGCCATGACACAGTAGCTGCCGATATCCATCAATCCGCCCCCGCCGATATCCGGCTGATTGCGAATGTTCTGCGGATCGGTATTGCAGTAGGCAAACACGCCCTGTACCGCATGAACCCGGCCCAGTACGCCACTGCGAATCAGTTCACGGGTGCGCAACCACTGCGGGTGATGCCTGACCATGAACGCTTCGAGAACCAGGCGGTTGTGCATTGAACTCGCATCGCTCAGGCTGGCGGCCTCATCCGCGGTAAGCGCCAGGGGTTTTTCACACAAAACGTGTTTGCCGGCTTCGAGGGCCTTGAGAGTCCAGGGAACATGCAGATGGTTGGGCAGGGGATTGTAAACCGCTTCGATCTCGTTGTCCTCGAGCAGTTCCGCATAAGAGCCGTAGGCTTTACGGATGCCGAGTTGGTCGGCCCAGTTCCTGGCACGGTCAAGGTCGCGCCCGGCCAGCGCGACAACCTCGCAGTAGGCACTGCGCTGCATGGCTGGAATAACCTTGGCGACCCCGATATTGGCAGTGCTCAGGACACCCCATTTTAGCTTTTTCAATGAAAGTTACCCTTTCCAGCCGAAGGACAGGAGCCTCCCTATCCGCGACGACAGCGGCCCGGCCCGGAAAATCTTAGTGGGCTCTGAAGATCGTGGAGTTATTTTGGTTGGAGCTGTTACCCGGCATGATCGGCGGATCCAGAACCCGCCGCGCAGCATCCAGACAGCGCCGGGCATGCCCCTCGAAACCGTATTTCCTGACCCGATCAAGGTTCGGCAGCTCGATCGCGAAGATCACCTCCGGCAACACCTCGACCAGCGC
>JAHEEU010000118.1 GCA_024640545.1 Geobacteraceae bacterium | reverse complement strand
TAAAGTTAAGCAAAGCCTGGATGACATGATCCTCTCTTACCTCTTCCCTGACGCGGATGATAAATAATGCGGCTGCCGGGAGCTGATTGCCGTCCCGATGGCGCGGGTCGACGGCGTCCTCAGGAATCGCCATTTTACCCCTCTCCGGCTTGGCTGGTACCTGATTCAACGGGGGACAGAATAAGTGCTCATTTGTGAGGGGCATTTGTTTTTACTCCGGCGAAGGCAGATTCGATAACCTAGAATTTTTTAAAACACATTGGCGCATATTTAAGAGCTGCGCAGTAGATACGGGGAATAATGTTTTTTAAAAGCCTGATAGGTCGGATCCTCATAATCTCCTTCTTACTCTTTATGATTGCGATTGGCGGCGTGACTCTCTTTCACGTCCATCGCGAACAAGCTCATATCACCGAAACCAGCCTGCGTACTGCAGACTTGGTCCTGTCAGTGATCGAACGTTCCCTCAGAAGCTCTATGAGTACGGGTAATTCTCGTGATGTGCAAAAGATTCTGGAGACGGTCGGCAGCGATCCGAATTTGGCCGGCGTGCGCATCTTCCACCCGGACGGCCGGGTTCTCAAATCTTCCGAACCCCAGGAGATCGGCCACCGAGTGAATCCAGAAAACTTCACGCCCTTTCTGAGGGGGGCGGGGCACAACGTCTTTCGTGATCCGACAGGCAAAGTGGTAATGGCTGTGGTCAAGCCGATCTATACAGAACCAAGTTGCACACCGTGCCATGGCCCTGGTCGGCGCGTGGTCGGTGTGCTGAATGTCGATTATTCTCTGGTAGATATGGAAAGCCAACTTTTGGAGACATCAGAACTGTTCGGGATCAGTATGCTGACCATCGTTCTACTTCTGACCGGTGGAATGACCTTGATTTTCAAGCGTTTCGTGAGTCAACCGTTGCATACTATCTCTGACAAAATGGCCCTGGTTGAAGATGGTGAGTTGAACGTCAGGCTCGAACCGCAAGGCCAGGACGAGGTCAGCCGCCTGATGATCAGCTTCAATTCCATGGTTGAGCGGCTGAGGATGGCCCAAGCCGAGATTCAGCAATACCACTACAAGCAGATGGAGCGGGTCGATCGCCTGGCCTCCGTCGGCGAAATGTCGGCCGGCATCGCCCACGAAATCAAGAATCCGCTTGCCGGGATCAGCGGCGCCGTTACGGTGCTGTTCGATGAGTTTGCCGAAGACGACCCGCGTCGCGAAGTCGTCAAAAAGGTTCTTGAGCAGATTGCCCGCCTCGATAAGGCGGCCACCGACCTGCTCTTCTTCGGACGACCCGGCAAGCCGAGTTTCGAATACGTCGACTCAAATAATGTCCTCAAAAAGACGATGTTTTTCGTCCGCCAGCACCCGGAAGCCAAGAAAATCAGTGTAGTGAAGGAGTTGACCAGCGATTTGCCAGCTGTTTGGGTTGACGCCAAGCAGTTGCAGCAGGTATTTTTTAATCTTATCATCAATGCGATTCAGGCAATGAATGAAGGTGGTATCCTGCAGCTGCAGACCAGTCTTGCCGAAGGCTTGGACGGGGAGGCCGTGCTGGTCCTGATCGGCGACTCCGGGCCGGGTATCGCGCCGGAGTTGCTGGACAAGATTTTCACACCATTTTTTACCACCAAGACCCAGGGGACCGGTCTCGGCCTGGCAATCTGCCGGCAGCTCATTGAGCAGCAGGGAGGGGCCATTGAGATTAAAAGCCGCGTCGGTGAAGGGACCCAAGTGTTGATCTACTTGCCGGTCAGAAAATCTGAGCCGGATACGAAAGAGGACAAACGTGAGAAGGAATAGAATCCTGGTTGTCGACGATGAGCATCTGATTCGTTGGTCGCTGGAGCAGTCCCTGAAGAAACAGGGCTACGAGGTCACGACTGCGGCAAGTGGCGAGGACGCCCTCAAACAAGTACAGGAAGAGGCTCCCGAGCTGATGCTGCTCGATATTCAACTGCCTGGCATGGACGGTTTGTCGGTCCTGCAGAGGATCAAGGAGATCGACGGCGAGATCATCGTGATCATGGTCACTGCCCTCGGCATCCTCGAAACTGCCGTCAAGGCGATGCGTCTCGGAGCCTTCGACTACATCAACAAGCCGTTCAACCTCGATGAACTGTCGATAATCGTCAAGAAGGCCCTTGAAACAAGCCAGTTGCGCAAGGAGGTTGCCCAACTGCGCTCTGTCCAGGAGAGCAAGTACGGCATCGAAAACATCATCAGTGGCAGCCGTCACATGCAGCAGGTGCTCGACATGGTGCGCAAGGTCGCCAGAAGCGACGCCAGCACCGTGTTGATCCAGGGTGAGAGTGGCACCGGCAAGGAGCTGATTGCCCGGGCCATTCACATGGAGAGCGCCCGCAAGGACCAGCCCTTCATGGCGATCAACTGCGCCGCCTTGCCTGAAACCCTTCTGGAAAGCGAACTCATGGGGCACGAAAAGGGTGCCTTTACCGATGCCAAAACCCAGAAGCGCGGCCTGTTCGAAATGTCCGACGGCGGCACCATCTTTCTCGACGAGATCGGCGACATGGATTTGGGAATGCAGGCCAAGCTGCTGCGCATCCTCGAGGAACGAACCTTCCGCCGGGTCGGGGGCACCAAGGAGATTCCGGTCGATGTGCGCATCGTGTCCGCGACCAACCAGGAGTTGCTGAAGAAGATCGAGGAGAAGTCCTTCCGCAATGACCTCTACTACCGTCTGCAGGTGATCCCGATTTATCTGCCGCCGCTGCGCGAGCGCCGCGATGACATCATGCCGCTGGTAGAATTCTTTATCCGTCACTATAACAAGGAGTTCGGCAAGAGCGTCACCGGCATCTCCAAAATGGCCGAGAAATTCCTCGAGGAATACGAGTGGCCGGGCAACGTGCGCGAACTGCGCAACATTATCGAACGCGCGATCATTCTCGAAAGCGACAACACGCTCATGCTCGAGCATCTCCCCCGCGAGCTGGTTTCGAAAACGGGTGATATCTCCTCGGGACCGATGAACCTGCGCATCCCTCCTGAAGGGATCGATATCGAGGACGTTGAGCGGGAACTGATCCGCCAGTCTCTTGAAATGGCAGACGGCAACCAGTCCAAGGCCGCCAAGAAGCTCAACCTCGGCATCGACGCCTTCCGCTACCGGATGAAAAAGTTCGGTTTCTTGGCATGAGCGACGCTCTGCGTGCAGGGCGTGTTCATCCCGGGCATTGCCCGGGGTGAACAGCGACTAGGATCATCAGAATGCGAAAAAATCACAGGCTGAAATATGATGAACAGGGCGAGGGCCTGCCCGTTGTCCTGATCCACGGCTTTCCGCTCTGCCGCAGGATGTGGAACCCGCAGCTGGAGGCTCTGGCCGATGCCGGTTGCCGGGTCATCTGTCCCGACCTGCCGGGCTTCGGCGAGAGCTCTGCTGCTCCTGGGCCGATATCCATGGCCGGCTATGCCGATGCGGTGATCGGCCTGCTCGATGAACTGGGGGTTGCCAGGGCGGCGATCGGCGGCATGTCGATGGGCGGTTACGTGCTGTTAAACCTGGTGGAGCGTTACCCGGAGCGCGTCATGGGTGCGCTGTTCATGGTGACCCGTGCCTCCGCGGATGATGCCGCGGGCCGGGAGAAGCGCACCGCGCTGGCTGCAGAAGTGAGCGCGGGGAACCGGTTGATCGTTGCCGACACTTTCGCCAGGGTGCTCTTCGCTCCGGACACACCGCAAAAAAATCCCGGTTTGATTGCCGAGGTGCGGCAATGGATGGAAGCCACGACGGCCGAAGGTCTTGCCGGCGGCCTGCTGGCAATGCGTGACCGCGACGATTACCTGCCCAGGTTGGCCGGGTTGAGCTTGCCATCCCTGGTGGTTGGCGCCGAACAGGACCTGGCCGTGCCCATTGAGCACTCACGGTTACTGGCCGCCGGTTTGCCTCAGTCCGAACTGTGCATCATCCCCGGTGCGGGTCATATGGCGAACCTCGAACAACCGGAATTGTTCAACCAGAGGCTCGTAGAATTTCTCTCCCGGCTGCGCTGAACAAGTACGCAAATCAAACGCACTGGGGGGAGGCGAATCCCTGGCGCACTTCTTACGAATACTTCTCCAGATACCCCTTCAACCTGAGCTTTTTTGCCGTATTCCCGGAACTCATGTAGCGGACGCTGCCGAAGATCGGCCGGGTTGGCCCCCAGGCCCGGTCATAGCGGCCGAGACACCAGAAGATGCCGCTGTAGGAGTTGGGGTCGCGGCCGTCAAGGGCGTAGCGGTCGTTGAGCTCGATCATAACCGCCAGGGCCTCCTGCGGTGTCGGGGTCCACTCCAGGATCTTCTTCGCCCAGAGCATGCGCAAATAGTTGTGGATCACCCCTTCCCGGCGCAGTTGGCGTTGGGCGGCGTTCCAGAGCGGATCATGGGTGCTGGCATCTCGGAACTCTTCCAGGGTGTAGCAGGTGGGGCGCGGGTCGCGACTGTGCTCGCCCAGGGTTTTGCGCGCCCACTCCGGTAGGCTGGCATAGTCCGCGTAGCGCTGCGGCTCGAAACAGCACATGTTGAAGCCGAGTTCTCTCCAGGTGACCAGCTGGTCGAGAAAAGCCTCCGCTTCTGCCGAGAGGCCCCACCATCCAGTCCTCTTCCCGTTGGTCCGGTGACTCAGCCGGTTGGGTCCCCACTCCTCGCGATCGGCGATGGCGGCAAAGATCTCGTGGCTGCTGATGTGACCGAAATGCAGGTATGGGGAGAGTCCGCTGGTCATGTTGAGATCGGGGTCGTTGCGCTGTTCAGTATAGTGCTCCAGCCGCTGAGCGAGAAAAGTGTCGAGCCGTTCATGGGCGGCAGTTTCCCCGCCCGGCAAAGGGCAGGGCTGAACCTGGTGGTCGATCGGCAGTCTGGCCAGTTCGGGGCCACCTTCAAGCAGCATGCTGGTGGCATCAGGCCATTTCGCGGTGAGGTGCTTTGGCAGGGCCACCGGTTCGGGCAGCTGCGCGTGCTGCAGCGGTTTGGCCAGAGGGGTGGTCATAAGGTGTGCCGGCAAGGTCTTCTGCAGGAAGCGGCGGAAGGCGTAAGCGGTTGGGTAGGCATGGTCGGCCGCCCGCATCGGCAGAAGGCCGTTGCCATCGACCGCTTCCAGGTCAATCGCCAGCTGCCGCCCGGCCATATCCAGCATGCGTGGCAGGAAGAAGGCCGGGAAGTCGTCGGTGACGACCAGGCAGGCCTCTCTGGCGAGCGTGGCAAGCAGCCCCCTGCCGGCACCCGGGGCCGTTTCCACGTACGGCAAGTAGGTCGCCGGCAGATCGACCAGGGCCCTGGCATTGGCGGCCATGCCGTCGAGGATAAAGCGGTGCAGCCGGTCGCTGGCATAGGGGTAATCGCAGCGCAAGGCCTCCAGGATCACCAGCGGACGTTCGAGAGCCCGGGCCTTTTCCACGGCGCGCTGCAGGGCGAAATTCCAGCCTGTGCGCCGGAATGCGGTCATCCAGTAAAGGACGTAGCGGCCGTCCTGGCTGACCGGGCGGTGATTGATACTTCTAATGCGGATGTCGGGCACTGGCATGTAGCGAATGGCCTCCTGTAAATTGCCTGTTAAACTATAGCAGACCGGCGGTGCGCCGCGACTTGTGCGGTCCGAAAAGCCTCAGTCGCTGGCTCCAAACGGTCGACATTCAATAAGGGGAGGCGACCATGAGTGAAAAAATCCGCCTGGGGATCAGCAGCTGCCTGCTCGGCGAGATGGTCCGTTACGATGGCGGCCATCAACTGGACCGTTATCTGCGGGACACCCTCGGTCATTACGTGGAGTATGTGGCGGTCTGCCCCGAAGTGGAGGTGGGGCTGCCGACGCCGCGGGAAACGCTGCGGCTGGTTGAGCATGACAATGGCCCGCGCCTGGTCTTTTCGCGATCGGGAGAGGATGTCACCGAGCGTATGCTGTCCTGGGCTCGCGAACGCGTCAGGACGCTGGAACAGGAAGATCTCTGCGGCTTCGTTTTCAAGGCCAAATCCCCCTCGAGCGGCATGGAACGGGTTAAACTGTATGACCGCAACGGTGTCCCGCAGAAGGCTGGTGTCGGCCTCTTCGCTCGGGTCTTCATGGAACATTTCCCGCTGCTGCCGGTGGAAGAGGACGGCCGCCTGCACGACCCGCACCTTCGTGAGAACTTCGTCGAGTGCATCTTCACCTTCAAACGCTGGCGCGAGATGCTTGCCCAGGGCCGTACGTCAGGCAACCTGGTTGCCTTTCATACCCGCCATAAACTGCTGCTGCTGAGTCACAGCACCGAGGTCTATCGACAGATGGGCAAGCTGGTTGCCGCTGCCGGCAAGGCTCCGTCCGCCGAGCTGTTCAGCGAGTACGAGTCCCTGCTGATGAAGGGGATGCGCCTGCGGACCACGGTGCGCAAGCAGGTCAATGTCCTGCAACACCTGCTCGGCTATTTCAAGAAGCAGTTGACTGCCGACGAGAAGCGCGAGGTCCTCGAACAGATTGAACTCTACCGCAACGGGACCCTGCCGTTGATCGTGCCGCTGACCCTGATCAATCATTACGTGCGCAAGTACCAGCAGCCTTACCTGCAGCAGCAGTTCTACCTCAATCCACACCCGGTCGAGCTGCAGCTTAGGAACCATGTCTGATCGCCCGCAGGGCAGGTGCGTTTCGGACTTTGTGCCGCGTGCATTTATGTTATGATTCGCTTCATGAAATGGCTGATCCTCTTCATCTTCCTTATGATTCTTGCTGCCCGCCTGTGGCTGCGCCGCCTGAACCTGGCTCATCTGGCCCGTCATGGCCACGAGGTGCCGGCCGGGTTCCAGGGGGAGATCGATGGCCCTCTGCTGGCCAGGACCTCTGACTACACCCTGGCCAACAGTCGTGTCGGCCTGGCCGAGGCACTGTACGGCAGCCTGCTGCTGGCACTCTTCCTGTTCGGCGGCCCCCTCGCATGGTATGACCGCTGGATCACCGGCCTGGCCGACTCGTTCGTCGTGCAGGGCGTCCTGTTTGTCCTCGGGCTGATGCTGTTCCAAACCCTCCTGGATGTGCCATTCAGCCTTTACCGGACTTTCGTCCTCGAGGAGCGTTTCCAGTTCAACGCTTCGACACCCCGCCTCTGGCTGACCGATTTCCTCAAATCGCTTGGGATCGGCAGCCTCCTGCTCACATTGCTTGCCGCCGGGGCTTTCGCCCTGGTCCAGGCCAGCCCGGATGGCTGGTGGCTCTGGGTGTGGGCCTTTTTCGCCGCGATCACGCTGCTGTTGATGTACCTGTCACCGGTACTCATCGAACCGCTTTTCTTCAAATTCCAGCCGTTGCAGAACGAGCAGCTGGTCGAGCGGGTCAAGGCGGTCATGGCCGGTGCCGGGCTCCGGGTCGAGCGGGTTCAGCAGGTCGACGCCTCCCGTCGCAGCAAGCACTCGAACGCGTATTTCACCGGCATCGGCCGGGTCAAGCGTATCGTGCTGTTCGATACCCTGCTTGAGCAGATGGATGATGATGAAATCGTTGGTGTCCTGGCCCACGAGGCCGGCCACTGGAAGCTGGGGCATATCTGGAAACGCCTGCTGACCATGGAACTGGTCTCCCTGGCCGTCTTCTGGCTGGCCTGGCAGCTGCTTTCCTGGGGAGGGCTGCCTGGCCTTTTCGGCCTCGAGCATGTCAGCTTTGCCGGCCAGGTGCTGCTGCTCGGCTTCCTCGCCAGTCTCGCCGGCTTCCCCCTGACACCGGTTTCAAGCGCACTCTCCCGGCGTCATGAATGGCAAGCGGACCGCTTTGCCGTGGATCTGACCGGCCAGACCGCACCTCTCGCCCGGGCCCTGGTCAAGCTCTGCAAGGAAAACCTGAGCAACCTGCATCCACACCCGCTGTATGCATGGTTCTACTATTCCCACCCGCCCGTGGTCGACCGGGTCGCCCGGCTCTCCTCGGCCGAGAGCGAGTGACGCTGAATTCATGGCGGCGATTCTCTTTACCACGATCCTGACCCTGTCCGCTTTGTATGTTCCACAACCGCTGCTGCCGGTACTGACTGCTGAATTCGGGATCACCCGGGAGACGGCGGCCCTCTTGACGACCATCGCTTTCGTCCCTTTGAGTCTCTCTCCGCTCTTCTACGGGGCCCTGCTCGAGGCCGTGTCGGCGCGGCGCATGCTGCGACTGGCCGTGCTGCTCCTGGCGGTCTCGGAAGTCTTGATGTTTTTGGTCGAACCCTTTGCTGGCTTGATGACCCTGCGCCTGGTTCAGGGGTTGCTGATCCCGGCGATGCTGACATCTTTGATGACCTATACTTCGCAGGTCACGGCAAAGAGCGATATGGCCCGGGCCATGGCCTGGTACATCGCTGCGACCATCCTCGGTGGTTTTGCCGGCCGGGCACTGTCCGGGCTGATCGCCAGCCTGCTGCACTGGCGCTTCAGTTTTCTCTTTCTTGGCGCCGGTTTGCTGGTTGCCTGGTTTTGGCTGGGGCGCATCGCCGATGCCGGGTCGCTGAAAATCACCCGCCCTGACAAGCACCTGATTGCCCGGGTCCTGGCTGAACCCGTGGCTCGCACCGCCTATGCCATGGTGTTCTGCTTCTTTCTGGTGTTTGCCGCAGTGATGAATTATCTGCCGTTCAGGCTGACTGAACTGAGCAGTAATGCCAGCGAGTTCCGCATCGGGCTGGCCTATTCAGGATATCTCATGGGGATCGCGGTCTCCCTCAATGCAGTACGGATTCACCGCCTCTGTGGCGGGCCGGAGCGCGTCATGATCGGTGGGCTGGCCATGTTTATCCTGGCCCTGCTGGTGATGACCCTGCCGCAGGTTACCGCTCTGGTCGGTGGCATGTTCCTGCTCTGCGGGGCGTCGTTTTTGACCCATGCCACGGCGACCGGGTATCTGAACCGCTACATGACGCAATACAAAGGCGTGGTCAACGGCCTGTATGTGTCGTTTTACTACGGAGGAGGCGCTATCGGCTCCTATCTGCCCGGCTACGCCTATCGTGGTTTCGGCTGGGGCGGTTTCATCGCTGTGCTGCTTGTCGTTCTGGTGATCGCCCTGCTGCTCGCAGTGCACCTGTCACGCACCGCGGCCCTGCTGAGGCCGGGGCGGGAGTTACCTGACCTGTAACTGAGAACAGGGACAGGCACCTGCGGGGCCAGTCCCTGTTCTGCATTCCACCTCACAAGGTTTTAAAACCGGCGGGTCGCGTCCCGCCAGACGCCATACTCTTTTGCGGGCCCAAAAGAG